>JANXXL010000234.1 GCA_025350625.1 Bryobacterales bacterium
GTCATAAGCCGCGAGGAGCACCGGAGCAGGCTTGGCCAGATCGGTCCCGAGGAGCAGCGAGTCGCCCGGATGCAGTAAACCGCGCACTTCGTGAAGGAAGTTTGCGGCAGCGGGCGGATCGAAATTTCCGATGGTGCTGCCGAGGAACAGAACCAGCAACGGCTTTCCCTGCCGGCGCTGGGCAGCGACTTCGGCGAGACCATCCAGGTAATCGCGCTCCAGGCCGAGAATGCTGATGGCCTGGATGTCGCCGACTTCCCGTTTGCACATCGCTAGAGCGGCTGGCGAAATCTCTATCGGATAGTAGGTCGTCGGATGGTTTTCGCAGAGCGCTTCAAGGAGGCCGCGGGCCTTCTGCCCGCTGCCGCTGCCCAGCTCCGCTACGGTGAGCGGAGGGCGCAGGCGCGCTACTATATCGCGACAATGCTCCCGCAGAATGCGTTCCTCGGCGCGCGTGACTCCGTATTCGGGCAGAGCGGTGATAACGTCGAACAGGCGCGATCCTACGGTATCGTAAAGATACTTTGAGGGCAGTTCCTTTTGCCACGTCTTGGTGAGGCCGGCCTGCACATCCGCCGCGAAGCTTTGCTCAAAGATAGTGAGTTCACGGGAAGCAATCATGATGGGGGAGTCCTCTCTTAGTGGAGTTTTTGTCAGTTGCTAACGCAGCGAAAACCAGCGTAAACGTATGGATAATGCGGTTGGAACCAGTTGCGGAAAGACGGCCGGAGCATACAGGCGGCGGTGCGCGGCGAACCGCCTTTCATCACGTAATGCCGGCCGTCGAAGAAATTATCGGAGTATCCCGGATAAAAAGGAAACGGCCGGAAGCCCGTGAAGGGAGCAAAAACAGTGGAAGTCCACTCCCACCCGTTGCCTATCATTTCAACCGCGCCACAATCGCTCCGGCTGTCGGGGGACGCATTCACGGGCGTGGGATCCCAACTCTTGAAATCCGCATTGCCGCGAACTTCCGCCGAAGTCCCTAGCGCCGCGCGCTGCCATTGTGTTTCCGTGGGCAATTTCTTTCCGACCCAACGCGCATAGGCACTCGCTTCGGCGTGGCTCACGTAGACGGGCCACGTGACAGGCAGGGGGATTTCATCGAACATCCCCCGGTAAAGCCAACCATCGCTGCCCTGCCGCCAGAACGCAGGGTGATTGATCCCTTGTTCCGTCCTCCAACGCCAGTCGGCATTCTTCCACAGGTCGCGATTCTCGTATCCACCGGCGCGCAAGAATTTCAGATACTCCCCGTTCGTGACTTTGTACTTGTCGATGGCGAAAGAGGGAACGATCACCGTATGAGCTTCGAATTCATTGTCCCATCCGAAAGCCGCGCCGCTCGACGATAGTCCAAGAGCCGCGGGGCCAGCGGAAACTTCGACCATTTCGGATTTAAGAGGCTCGTTCGAGACCGGCAAGGGACGCACTTCAGGGCGCACTTTCTGTTCCAGTGGCAGGCGGTGGAACATATAGGCGAGGGTTTCGCAGTGCATCAGGCGGTGCTCGATTGCTACGTTCAAGAGCAGCGCATCGGCAATCCCGCGCGCGTCAATTTGCTCACGGAGACGCTGGTTGTAGTGATGGATTTCTTCTAGCGAAGGCCAGTCCTCGGGACGGTCCGAGGGAAGCGCGGTTCCTACGGGATCGATTCCAAACGCAAAGAGGCGGTCGAACTCCGGGTGAAACGAAGGCATCCCGCCCACAGTTTCGCGCAGCAGATTTCCCTCGAACGCTTCGAGATGGCCCAAGTAAAACACGGTGCGGTGGCGGTCCGGAATGGGCCGTTGGTACAGAAAGTCGCGCCCGACGATTTCAAAAAGACGGTCGGATTCAGCGCGCGCACCGGCAAAACGTTTCAACAATTCGCCAGGATTTTTGACCGGATTTTCAGCGGCTAGCACGGGGATACCTCTCCGCCTTATTGCACGTTCTCTGCCAAGGTACCAGTTTCGCGACAGCGATGGGGCAGAACGTGGAATAATGCGGTTCATGCCCCTGGTTGAGTTTCGGGACGTGTCCTTTGAAGTAGGCGGGCGGCAAATTCTTTCTGACGTAAACTTTACCGTCGAGGCGGGCGAGACACTGGTTTTGCTAGGGCGCAGCGGGTCCGGCAAAACTACGGCGCTCAAGATGACTAACGGGATGCTCTTCCCCACCAGGGGAGAGGTGCGAGTGGAAGGAAAGGCCACTACCGAGTGGGACCCGATTCGATTGAAACGCCGCACCGGATATGTGATCCAGGAAGTGGGTTTGTTCCCCCATTTCACCGTGGAAGAAAACGTCGGCCTGGTCCCGAAGCTCGAAGGGTGGCCGGCTGTAGACGTGAAGCGGCGCGTGGAACTCTTGCTGAGCGAAATGGGATTGCCGCCCGCCGAGTATCGCAGCCGTTTTCCGCGCCAGCTTTCGGGCGGCCAGAGGCAGCGAGTGGGTGTAGCGCGGGCGCTCGCCGCGGACCCTCCGCTGTTGCTGTTCGACGAACCCTTTGGAGCGCTCGACCCCGTGACGCGCGTCGAATTGCAGCGCCAGTTTCTCGACTTGCGGCGCGACTTGCAGAAGACTTCGATTTTCGTGACCCATGATGTGCGCGAAGCGCTGCGCCTGGGCACGCGTATCGGCCTCTTGACGCGCGGCCGGCTGGAAGTGTCGGCTGATCCGGAAGCGTTCCGGCACGCGCAGACCGAAGAGGCGCTGGCCTTCCTCGGAAGCCTGGATTGAGGCTCACATGCGTACCGATTTAGCCAACGATCTGCTGCAGCTTACCGCCGAGCACCTGGTCCTGGTTGTATCCGCGCTGGCGGTGGCGATGCTGATCGGCGTGCCCCTGGGCATCCTGCTGACACGCCATGCGGGATGGCAGCGGTGGCTCCTGGGCTTTGCCAGCGTGATGCAGACCATCCCCAGCCTGGCATTGTTCGGCTTCCTGATTCCGATCCCCTTCATAGGCGGCATCGGCAAGCGCACCGTGATTATTTCACTGGTGCTGTATGCGCTATTGCCGATCCTGCGGAACACCTTCGTCGGAATCGCCGGCGTGGACCCGGCCGTGCGCGAGTCCGCGGTCGCGATGGGGATGACCAGCGGACAAATGCTGCGCGATGTCGAATTCCCGCTGGCGGCGCCCACCATCCTGGCGGGTATCCGTGTGGCGACGGTGACCACCATCGGCACCGCGACCATCGCGGCGGCCATTGGCGGAGGCGGTTTGGGAGTATTTATTTTCCGCGGTGTGGCTTCCGTCGACACCATGCAAATTCTCGCCGGAGCGATTCCGGCGGCGCTGATGGCGCTGGCGGCGGATGGAGGGTTGGGATGGGTAGAACGAAGATTATCGCGAGTGTGACGGCGGTGCTGGCGCTGGGGGGGTGCGGCTCGGGTGCCGGGCACGCCTTGCGGGTGGGGTCCAAGAATTTTACCGAGCAAGTAGTGCTGGGCGAGATTATCGCGCAACATCTGGAGCGGCGGCTGCACCAAAAAGTGGACCGGCGGCTCAATCTGGGAGGCACCCTGCTGGCCCACCAGGCGCTGGCGGGCGGTGAAATCGATCTTTATCCCGAGTATTCCGGCACCGCGCTGGTAGCGGTGCTGAAGGAACCCATCCAGACCGATCCGGCGGCTGTCCTGAATCTAGTGCGAGCGGAATATTCGCGCCGGTTTCATGTGGCCTGGCTGGATTCATTGGGCATCAACAACGGTTTCGCAATGGTGGTGCGCGGCGATTTGAAGAATCTGAAGACCCTGACCGACGCGACCCGCGACGCGAAGCCGTGGACCCTGGGTGTAGGCTACGAATTCGAGCAGCGCGTGGACGGCCTCAAAGCTCTCAAAAACACCTACATGCTGCGGACCGCCTCCATTAAGACCATGGATCTAGGCTTGCTCTACAAGGCGCTCGAGGACGGCCAAGTGAATATGATCGCCGCCAACGCGACCGACGGGCTGCTCTCAAAGCTCGACGTGAAGGTGCTCGATGACGATAAGCACGCGTTCCCACCTTACGAGCTTTGCATCGCGGCGCGTGAAGAGCAATTGAGCGCGGTGCCGGGGCTACGCGCGGCGCTTCTCGAACTCTCAGGGAAGTTTAGCGACCGCAAAATGCAGGAACTAAATTACCAAGTGGACGGCCGCCACCGGCCGGTGTCCGAAGTTGCCGCGGAATTTTTGAACAGTGTCGAACAATTGAAATAAGTTCATGCGGGTCTGTCGCTTGCTACTGCTGTGCCGGAGAGCTTAGCGAGCGTTTCGCCAGGTCGATTTAAACTCAGGCACATTTGCCGGGTCGATTTCGAACTGCTCACGAAGACTCGCACGGCATTGAAGCGTGCTTTTCCGTGGTCTGAGGAACCTGACCCAGAGAACCGCCGCGACCGCCGCAAACGCTACATTTAAAGCAATCAGTGGAATCCATTCCATATGCCATCGTAGTTCACGAATGGGCGGGATTGGGATGGTACGCTCCTCTCAAAACAAGTGACCCATTTGGGCTAGCGCTCCGTGAAGAAATCATTGTTCGATTTGGGGGTTTCCTGGTTCGTCGACGCTTTCGGGCCCAGTACAATCGCACCAGTACGCAAGGCCCTTGGCAGGCTCTTAACCGCACGGTAGTTTTGTACATGCTCCTGTACCCGTCGAAAAGGCCGAGAGGATTCTCATGTTGCGAAAGACAATGGACAGACTTGCTGGCATGCGCGATTGGTATCTACAATGCATCGAGGCTGAAAAACAGCGAGGGGGCCGCCGCCTGCCGCCGCCTGTGGATAGCGCCATGATGCCGTGGAGCGACAAAATGTTGAGTTCGTGGTAAATCCCCCTGTGCCCACGGCGCGCACCAATGCTTACGGCCCGGTCCGGTTCAGGTTTTAGAAGCGCGATAACCCGCCCGAATCGCGTCCTGCTCGTTCATATATTTGCCGGTCTTTGTCTTCCCGTAGAAGCGGTCGCCCTGGTAGTGGTAGATTTTGGAGTCCAGGTTCACCCAAACCTGCCCGTTACCCCCTCCTTGCGCCGGGGCTGTTGCTGACGTCGGCGAAGGGGCCGGCTTGGTGGATTCGGTCCGGGCGGCGGTCGGGGCAGACCTGGGCTGCGCCGCAGCAGCGCTGGCAGTTACACTCGGCCCGATCTTGTTGATGGTGGCTGCATTCACCCCAGCGCGTTTCAAGTCTTCCACCGAGGTAAACGGCCGGCCGGCCATGATTTTTTTAGCGGTGGCGGGGCCGACGCCGGGCAGCGCCTCCAGTTGCTCTTGAGAAGCGGTGTTCAAATCCACTAGCCCGCTATTTTTGGCCGGCGTCGCAGTCGATGCAGGCGTTGGCTTGGCGGACTCCACCCGGGTGGGCGCCGGTGCCGGCCTGGGCGCTGGCATGGAAGCGCTGGCCGTCACATTGGGCCCGATTTTGTTAATGATTGCGGTGCTCACCCCTGCACGTTTCAAGTCTGCCACGGATGAAAACGGCCGGCCAGCGATGATTTTCTTAGCGGTGGCCGGGCCGATGCCAGGCAATGCCTCCAGTTGACCCTCAGAAGCGGTATTCAAATCTACTACGCCGGCATTTGTCGCCTGCGTTTTCTCGCTGCGCGCCTTGGATTCGCGCGTCCGTTTGGATTCCGGAGAAGCCGTTCCCGGGGCCGCCTGCTGGGCGGAAAGAACCGCCACGGCCACCATAAAGTTTAAAACTAGAGTTAGAGTTCGTCTTTTCATTGTTGATCCCGCAGGCTCCCTCGGAGCAATTTTGAACATCTGGTCGGACATTCTCCAGATCTGTCGGATGAATGTCCCGATCATTAGATACGCCGCCAGGCGTAGTGTTTCGTCTCTCCCGCTGGATCCCCGCTATTTGCCACCGCAAGGCGAGATCCCACAGGAACTATAGACCTGTTACGATGCTCCCATGAACATTCCTAAACAGGCTAAACGATGGTATCTGGTTATGATTTTCTGTGTTCTGCTGTCGTTCTTTGCATTCGCCGTAGGACCAAATATCGGTTATCCAAGGGAAACCATCGAGCACGTGGGACTCATGATCGCGTTATGGGCTCCAACTCTCGGCATTCTCGGCGTGCGTGCTGAACTCGTGCAACGACGCGAACCGGATAGCATGAAATAGCACAAAGTAGGGAGGTCTTGGGCATTCCTCACTTTGAGCTTCTCTGCAAGGCCTTCTTTTCTCGCCGCGGCAAACGGTGCTTCTCCTTTTTTGCCAGCTTGGGAACTTTCTGAGATTGCGCAGGCGCGCGCGGCTCGGGCTCCACTCCGGCAAGCTTGGCGATCTTTCCGGCCGCGGTGCCGATGGTCTTTGCGGCATGCATTAAAATACCTTCGTCCTGGGTTTCGGGCGTTGCTGGTTTCTTTGGCATATTCAAATTCCTTTCCCTTCGTGTTTAGCCGGGTTGTCCCTGATTCCCGAGTATCTGCGCCCGGGCGGTCTCGTTTTTGCGTCCACGAAAACGTGCTTGACCTATTATTCTCAGGCGCGCCCCGTGCAGTCGAGTAAATCGACGAATAAAGGTTTCGCAAACTTTCTATGTTGATGTTAGCACCCAAATTGTAGCTGACTGTCCGGTAGTTCCTCTGGTCTGCGTCCAATCCTCGTTAGGTGAACTTCCGTAACATCCGATCTCATCGCTAGTGCGCCGCGGAAGACCGCCAACAACATCGTTGTGCTCACACCCCTCTCCGATCCTCTGAGTAGTTATTCGGGACGGCCTGGCGATGACGCCGCGGCGAGCAGGCGGTATACTTGTTTCGAATTGGAGGCCAGATGGGCAAATCGCACTTACCTTTGCGCTTGGTGGTACTTCTTGGGACGTTCGTCCCTCTCTCTGCGCAATGGCTCCACTACCCAACTCCTGGAATTCCCCGAACGCCAGCCGGGAAACCCAACCTCTCTGCCCCGGCGCCGAAAACACCCGACGGCAAACCAGATCTTTCCGGAATCTGGACGGCCCCCAACAATAAATATTTCTTTAACCTCGCCGCGGATGGCATCGAGGTTCCCATGCTGCCGTGGGCGGAAAAACTCTATAAAGAGCGGGTCGCCAATTTGCAGAAAGGCCATCCCTCCGAGCGTTGCCTCGGGCACGGTGTGACAGATTTCGACACACTGCCTGCTCCCCGGAGGTTCATTCAGACCCCCGGAATCATTGCGATCCTATTTGAATCCTATAACCACTACCGTCAGATCTTCATGGACGGCCGCCCTCTGCCGAAGCCCACACAGCCTTCCTATATGGGTTATTCGGTCGGCAAATGGGAGGGCGACACACTGGTGGTCGACACCACCGGGCTTAATGATGTCGGCTGGCTGGACATGAACGGACACCCCCAAACTGAAACGACACACATCACGGAACGCTTCCGCCGCCGCGACTTCGGTCACATGGACCTGCAACTCATCATCGACGACCCGGCGGCGTACTCCAAGCCCTGGAGCACAACGGTAGTCCTCGAGTTTTTCTCCGACGAGGAAATGATTGAGAACGTATGCGATAACGAAAAGGATCTTTCACACATGGTTGGCAAATAGGTTCCGCAGCGGAGTTTGGGGGGCTTGGCATCGGCAGAGCCCCGGGTTACTTAAGCGGAGTGCGCCCGACCAGGAGCCAATACGAAAACCCGATCAAGCTAAGCATGAATACCAGCGAGAGAGCTTCCAACTTCGGTTCAGTCTGCTGATCCGTCACTTCCCAAAAAAAACGGCCTCCGCAGCCATTGCACTGGCGTGCTTCTTCATTCATGACCTTCCGGCATTCGCAGCATTGCTTCCACATTAGTCGGATTATGCTTGAAGCCCGATGTGGTGATCTATCCCCAAAACTGAGAAAAAGTTCTAGTACGTTTGTCCTTGTGGCTACAGCGGTCACGTACAACGCGCGGACGGCTCCTTCTGCACATTCGATATGAATCGGGTCAGGGCCGATGTGATAGAATCATCTCCGTTGGGGCGGCTGTTTTCGCCTCATCGTAGTTCCCGTCTGAGATCCTGCCTTGTCCGCAAGGGATTCCATCGAATTTAAAACTCTGCATTAAAGATTCATGCCGGCCTTTTTCGGGCCGGACGGGGCAAAATGACGATCACTCGTTTTTTGGGCGGTGTGCTGGTTTTGGCCGGATTCAGTGTGACGCGCGCCGATTCACTTGATCTTAAATCGGTGCAGCGGCGCGGCTGTATCGCCATCGTGCGGGATGTGCGGATTCCGAACAGCACATCAAAATTCATGTCGGCGAAGGCGCGTTGCTTGAATATCTGCCGGACGCTCTTATTCCGTATGCGAGGTCGCGCCATCGTCAATACACCTCCGTTTCTCTAGCAAAAGGCGCAACGCTGTTCTCTTGGGACATATTGGCTCCGGGCCGGCAAGCAATGGGAGAGACATTTTCTTTTGACAGTTTGCGCATTCAGACGGAACTGCATTCAGCCGCGCGCCCTTTACTAATCGAAAACCTGGTACTCGATCCGGTCAAGCGCCCGCTCGATTCGGTGGCACGAATGGGCCCCTACACGCACATCGCTCTGCAGCGATGGCAGCGTGTGGCGGCTCGACCCCCTTTCGCAAAAGCGCGTGGCGCAAGTATGCGATCGTAATCGCCTCCTCTGTTATTCCAAGGCGAGCGCCTGCCATACCGAAAGCAATGGGATAAGCTAGGCCCTCGGGAACGAATGTCGTCGCCAAGAGTGCATTGATCAGCCGCGCGAAGCGGCGGCCCAGCTTCAACATGGCCTCGCGCGATTCCCGGGCGATCCGTCGCGCGCAAAACTCGTCACTCAAGACTTGCGCATTCTCGCCAAGCCATGCCCGGCGAACGAAACGAGCCTCGAGCACGCCCGCTTCTGACAGATAATCGTGAAGGAATGACTCCGCAGTGTCACCGCGCAAATTGCCCTCCTCCGCAAGCATTTCCAGGCCGAACGAATGGGCTGCGGCTCCAATCGGAAGCGCTGAATCCGTTAATTGCAGTAGGTCAAGGAGGGTGTTCAACTTTAAATCCATGATAATACTTTGGAGTTGAATCAGACGCGAGCGAGAAACATCACGCAGGCAGCGGCTTCCCTTTCGTCTCGGGCAAAAAAGGTACTACACAAAGCCCGCAGAAATATACCGCGCTAAACAATAACGCTGTGGTGCTGTAGCCACCGAGCCGCGTGATCAAGACTCCGGCGAACAAAGGACCCAACATCGAAACGAAGCGCGCCATATTAAAGATCATGCTGATTGCGGTACATCGAACTGCCGTCGGGAAAAGCTCCGGAGGATAGATCGCCATCCAGGCAAATTGCCCCAGAGTAAATGCGCCATTGATCATCGCGGCCAGAAGCAGCGCTTGAGGAGTGTGGGTCCACAAATAAACCAAGGGTGTCGCGAGAAGCGATCCACCGAAAAAGAGCATCAATAGAGGCTTGCGACCAATGGTATCGGCCAGGAAGCCGGCTGCCAGGTAACCGGCGATAGCGCCCACGTTGTAAAGCAATCCCGTGATAGCAGCCCAACGGGCTGGGTTGCCGGCAGAAGCTGCCTTGGCGACACTTTCCGCGTAAGCGGGAATCCAACTGGAGATGGCCCAGTATCCGACCGTTGTCGCCAGTGACATCACGGTACATAGGAGCGCCAGACGGCGAAGTTGCGGATTGCGGAATATCACAGACAAAGTAAAATCGGCTGCGACGGCTTCCTCGCTGGATAGATGAGCCCCCGCGCGGCGCTCGGTTTGAAGCCGCTTCCGTTCCGCATTCTTTTGCAACCATTTTTCGGACTCATGCAGGTGACGCCGAATGAAAAGAACAATAAACGCTGGTATGGCGCCGACCAAAAAGAGGTAACGCCAAGCCGATGGTCCACCCGCCGACGCCAAGAAATACCAAACTGCGGCAGCGAGCAGCGATCCCCATCCAAAGGCGGACTGCATAATGCCTTGGCCCTTGGCGCGCGCCCGCGTTGGCCAGGTTTCGGCGATCAGAGTAGCGCCCGTGGCCCACTCGGCGCCGAGTCCAATGCCGGTCAGCAATCTGCAAACCGCCAGCTCAGGCCAGTTTTGGACGAAGGCCGTGAGACCGCTGAAAATCGCATAGAGGAAGATGGTGATCATCATGGTCCGCTTGCGGCCGATGTAGTCGGCCACAATTCCACCCAGCATTCCTCCGAGCGCCCAGCCGAATAAGGTGGTGGCAACTAATAGGCCCGCGAAACGCGAAAGATTCGGCAATTGCGCGGGTTCCAACAATTGGCGAAGCGCGGGAACCATCACCAGAAGCAGCGCGTAGGTCTCATAGCCGTCAAAAATCCAGCCGAGGAAACTCGCTGCGAGCACGCGCCAGTGCCCGGCATCGAGTTCGTGATACCAGGGCGGGGACTTGACAGCAGTGGGGAGAGAAGCCATCGCTTGACGCTACCCAATAATGATATAGCCAAGTGAGTGTGTGTTATATTTTTCCTTGCACGCAAGCACTAGTTCGCTGTCGTCAGAGGACACTACGCCGCGGCCGGGCATCCTTCGGGGCATGCGCGTACTGGATCTCAGCACCATTGTGGCTGGGCCTGCGACTAGCATGATACTCGCCGATCTGGGCGCTGACATCCTTAAAGTGGAGCGCGTCGGAAGTGGCGAGGATGGGCGCGCCATGGGACCCCATCGCGGCCCCTGGGGCGCATACTTCACGCAGTTGAATCGAGGGAAACGGTCGATCTGTGTCGATATATCCAAGCCAGCGGGGCGCGAAACGATTCTCCGGGTCGCGGCGACATGCGATGTTTTTCTGGAAAACTTCCGCGGCGGAAAGGCAGCAGCGTTGGGGTTGGATGAAACCGCCGTTCGCGAGCGCAAACCGGATATTGTCTACGCTTCGCTTTCCGCCTACGGGCCCGGCGGTCCGGATTACACGAAGCCCGGTTACGACGCCGTTCTGCAAGCTCGTACCGGTATCATGAGCGTCACCGGGACGGGTGAGGAGGTGCCCATACGCGCGGGAGTGTCGATTCTCGATTTGGGCGCCGGCGTTTGGATGGCGCTCGGCATCCTGTCTGCGCTGCTCGAGCGGCAACGTTCCGGGAAGGGGCAGCGGGTCGATACTTCGCTATTGCAAACCGGCGTGATGCTGATGTCGTATCACCTGCTCTTCCGGCAATTCACGGGCGTCAATCCCAAGCCGCAGGGCTCGCGGCATACGGCCTTCGCACCCTACGGCGCTTTTCAGGCCGCTGACGGGATCATCATGATCGGGATCTCGGGCGACGCGGCTTTCCGGCGTTTGTGCCAGGCTTTGGGGAATCCGCAGTGGGCCGACGACGTGCGCTTTCGAACCAATCCGGATCGCGTCGCTCACACCCCGCAGCTCGATGGGTTGATCACCGATGTTCTGCAGTCGCAGACGGTTCAACATTGGACCCGCCTGCTGGACCAGCACGACGTCGCGAATGATGCAGTGCAGAATTCGGATCAGGTGCTGCATGACCCGCAGATCGCGGCGCTGGGACAGCTCGCCGTGGTGAAGTTAGCCGGGGAGGAGCCAGCGCTCTTGGCCCGACTGCCTATTGGACTTTCAGGCAACCCGCCGGAGATAAAGGGCCCGCCGCCCCAGGTTGGCGAACACACACGCGCGATCCTCTGCGAGAGCGGATTCAGCGGCCAGGAAATCTACGAACTCCTGCAGGCGGGCATTTGCGGAGAAGGAGCGACGAAATGCAAGCCTTAACCGAAGAGCAGGACTTGATTATCAGCACCGTCCGCAGGTTCGTCGACAAGGAAGTGATGCCGGTCGCATCCGAGATGGAGCACCGCAACGAATACCCGCACGATCTCGTCAGGCAGATGAAGGAAATGGGATTGTTCGGCCTGAATGTTCCCGAGAAATACGGCGGTGCGGAGTTGAACACCACCACCTTCGCTATGATCTTCGAGGAAATTTCCAGAGGCTGGCTGGGGCTTGCGGGGGTGCTTGGAACCCACTCCGTAATGTGTGATGTGATAGCCGGCTTTGGAACGGAAGAACAGAAGCGCCGTTTTCTTCCACATCTCGCAACCGGCGAAAAGCGGGGCGGGATCTGCTTGACGGAATCCAACGCCGGAACCGATCTGCAAAACCTGAGCACTACCGCGACGCGCGAAGGGGACCTATACCGCATCAACGGTTCGAAATTGTGGATCACCAACGCACGCCACGGAAATACTTTTTTACTGTTGGCTAAGACCGATCCCCAGGCTAAACCGGCCCATCGCGGCATGAGCGCTTTCATTTTCGAAAAGGGCGCGCCGGGTATGACCGTCAGCCGGGATATCGATAAGCTGGGTTATAAAAGCGTCGAAACCTGCGAGCTGCACTTCGACAATTTCCCGGTGCCGGCGGAGAATCTGATCGGAGGCGTCGAGGGGCACGGATTCAAACAGGTGATGACGGGGCTGGAGGCTGAGCGGCTGAATGTCGCGGCGCGCGGGCTGGGTATCGCACGCGCCGCGTTTGAAGAAGCGATCCGTTATGCGCAGCGCCGCGTCACTTTCGGCAAGCCCATCGCCGAATATCAGACTATTCAGAACAAGCTCGCCGATATGGCCACGCACATCGAAGCATCGCGGCTGCTGATCTATTCTGCGGCCGAAAAACGGGATCGCGGCGAGCGCTGCGATCTGGAAGCGGGGATGGCCAAACTATTCGCCAGCGAAACGGCGGCGGAGGTTGCGTTCGAAGCGATGCGTATCCTGGGCGGCAACGGCTACTCGAAGGATTTCCCGGTAGAGCGCTATTATCGCGACGCGCCGCTGGTGGTGATTGGCGGCGGCACCAATGAACTGCAACGGCTGATCATCGCGCGCAACCTTCTGAAGAAATACAAGGACAATGGATAAAGCCAACGCTCCCCAATATACCTGCGAGCTCGTCGGATTTCTTCACACATTGCGGGCCGAGGATCTTCCGGCCGAGGTGCTCGACCGCGCGCGCTATTTCCTGCTGGATTATTTAGGGGTCGCGATCCGCGGGTCACGCGAAGACTCTGCCCGTGCGGTCCAACGCATGATTGAGCGGGCCATTCCCGGCATTGCGGCATCGAATTCGGCGACGGTGCTGGGAACGCGGATACTAACGTTGCCGGCCTTTGCGGCGCTGGCCAACGGAACAGCGTCGCATTCGATCGAATGCGACGACACGCACAGCGGCGGTTCCATCCATCTGGGCGCGACCATGTTTTCGGTTGCCTTGGCGCTGGTGGAAACGATGACCGAGACTAGCAGTGGCGAATTCCTGACGGCCGTCGTCGCCGGATACGAAGCAGCCGCACGGATTGCCATGGCCGCGCAGCCGCAAGAGCAATACGCACTGGGTTTTCATCCCACCCCGACCTGCGGGGTGTTCGGAGCCGCCGTGACCGCCTCGAAATTGCTTGGATTGACGGCTGAGCAGACGCTGAATGCGGTGGGAATTGCAGGTAGCATGTCCGCAGGAAGCATGGAATTTCTGGCGGAAGGTTCCTGGACCAAGCGAATCCATCCGGGTCTCGCGGCGCAGAATGGCATTCACGCGGCGCTGCTCTCCGCCGAAGGGTTCACGGGCCCTCGGCGTATCCTCGAAGGGCGGGATGGCTTCCTCAATGGTCACTCGCGCAACCCTCTCCTGGAGCGCCTCACAGCAGATCTATGCAAGTCATTTGAGATTCTCCATACCGCCGTAAAACCACATGCGTGCTGCCGCTACATGCAGGGGCCGATTGACGCGATCCTCGCATTGGTTCGCGAGCGTCACATACTGCCTGAGCAAATACAAAAAATCGAAATCGCAGTACTCGAAGCTGGCTGGGGCATCGTGTGCGAGCCGCGCGAGAGGAAATACCATCCCGAATCAGTGGTGGATGCGCAGTTCTCGATGCCCTTCGGCGCTGCCGTCGCCGTGGCTTGTGGCGCTGCCGGTCTGGATCAGTTCAGCGTAGAGCAAATTCGCTCTCTCCACATTCAGCAGATCATGAACAAAGTCGTTCTCACGAAGGATGCGGAAATTGAAGAGACTTTCCCGAAAGAATGGCCCGCGCGAGTCACTATCCAACTTGCGGACGGGCGGGCGTACGAAAAATTTGTTCGGTACCCGAAAGGCGATCCCGAGAATCCGTTGACGTGGGACGAAATGGCTGCCAAGTTCCGCTCGCTCGCAGGCACCCTGCTACCTGCCGGGCGTTGCGATGAGATCATCAACCACATCCAAGCTGGGAATTCCGCAACCCTTTCGGCATTATGCGCAGGTTAAACCATTCCGCCGCGATCCGGAGAAATTCATTCCTACTTGCACCCTGTTTTTCTAAAACCGTTGCGGCGATAGTTTTCTTTTGCTTTGGAAAGGATTACAATACTAACGCCCGTAACAGGAGGCACCTTATGTCTAAAAAATCACTTTTCTCGTTGGCGATGATAGCGCTGACTGGCTCCTTGTTGGCCCAGAGCCAACGCGAAACGCCTGAACCCAAGATGCCGGAAGGCCCCGCCAAGGCGCTAGTTGAGCGCGCTTGCACTGAATGTCACGGGTTAGATCTGGTAGTCACCGGACATACCCCTGGCGATTGGAATCTACTGGTAGAGCGCATGGTAAACGTGGGCGCGCAGTTGTCGCCGGAGCAAGCTGGGCAGGTAAGCGATTATCTCGGCAAGAATTTTCCGGAGCGCGACGTTCCGCAGGCCGTCGTCATCCCGGGCAATGTAAAGGTAAGTTTTAAAGAATGGGATTCGCTGACTAGAGGTTCACGTCCGCATGATCCGCTGGCCGCGCCTGACGGCACCATCTGGTTCAGCGGGCACTACGGCAACAT
>JANXXL010000240.1 GCA_025350625.1 Bryobacterales bacterium
CCGGATCACCAATAATAGGAGTGATGCCCTTCGCCGTGAACTTGCGAAGGACCTCCTCAGTGGCCGGGGGAATCACGACATCGGAAAACTCCACCAAAAGAAAGTTCCCTCCATTGATGGTGTACTTTTGCGGATTGGCGAGAGCATCACGGATGTTCCCGAAACTGAAATGAAAATCGCTGCCGGAATGAATGCGAATAACACCCGCGCATCGCGACCGGACCTCCGCCAAACGCTCCGCGACCACCTGCGGGTCAAAGCGGCATTCAAAACTCGCGCTAGGCGTGGCAACAATATCCGTGGTCCCATGCTTAGCGGCTAGCTTGAGCATCGCCAGACTCTGCTCCAAGTTTTGCGGCCCGTCGTCCAATCCCCAGAGAATGTGGGAACTAACGTCCACCAGTCCGCGCGGCTGCGCATCCGCCGCAACATTACGATGGGGGTCCAGCAAGCCTCCCCGTTTCCACACAAGACGGACTTTCATGGGTAGCTAGTGATTATAGCGGATTCCACGTGCCGCAAAGTTCGGTAGTGGGCTACTAGCCCACTACCCAAAGTTCACTCGAATCGATCCCCCGGTGGTAAGTTCTACCACAGGGAATGCTCAATGCGGCGCACCGGCGAACCAGAAGGCACGGACTTGCCACTGGTCCTATTCGTGCTGAAGATTTTTCGTGCGGAATTTGAGAATTAGTAGTGTTGCCCCGTCGCACACTTCCTCGCTCCGAATCGCAAGAAAGACAAAATAACATGTTGATCCGGCTGGGCTATGATATTCAGTTTGAGGTTCCCGCCGACGTTCCTATCGTCGGCTTGGTGAGTGTTCATCCCTCGCGATTTTTGGATTTGCGCGAACCGGACGAATTAACAGTGGAACCTGCAACGCCGGTAACCTGCTATACCGACTCCTTCGGGAACCGCTGTTCCCGATTCCTGGCGCCGAAGGGCACGGTTCGGTTATATAACTCCACTCTGATAGAAGATTCCGGCGCACCGGACCCGGTAGATCCCTCTGCCCGCGAGGTGCCCATTGAAGATCTTCCGCAAGAAATCTTGACCTACCTTCTCGGCAGCCGCTATTGCGAGGTCGATTTACTTTTAAACACCGCGTCCCAATTGTTCGCGGGGGTGCCGCGAGGATGGCCTCGGGTCCAGGCGGTCTGCGATTGGGTTCACAATCACATCACCTTCGGTTATGAACATGCCCGCTCCACTCGGACGGCGCTCGAAGCTTTCAATGAACGAGTGGGTGTGTGCCGCGATTTTCAGCATCTCGCGGTGACCTTATGCCGCTGTTTAAATATTCCGGCGCGATACGCCACCGGCTATCTGGGCGATATCGGTGTGCCCATCTCCGACTGTCCCATGGACTTCAGCGCGTGGTTCGAAGTGTACCTGGAAAATCGCTGGTGGACGTTTGATGCCCGCCATAACGTTCCGCGAATCGGACGCGTTCTCATGGCAACCGGCCGGGATGCGGGGGACGTCGCCATCACAACCTCTTTCGGAGCGGCTTATCTCACGAAATTCGATGTAGTTACCGACGAGGTTTTCAGCGCCGTTCTAGACCCCATGAGCCATTCCGCGAAGTCCTAATCCAACGGTTCCATCTCTACACCGACGTCCAGTTTGTGATCCCGGCCCCCTAGAATCACGCCCCGCACCGGGCTGACATCGCCGTAATCCCGCCCCCAAGCGAGCGTTACGTGACCCTGCGACGGAATCAGATTATTAGTCGGATCCACGTCCAGCCAACCGCTGCCGGGGCAATAGACCGATACCCAGGCGTGCGACGCATCCGCGCCCACCAGTCGCGGACGCCCCGGCGGCGGGTAAGTCCGCAAATATCCACTGACGTAGCGGGCGGCCAGCCCCAAGGATCGTAAGCATGCGACTTGCAGATGAGCAAAATCCTGACAGACGCCGCTTTTTTGACGAAGCACTTCTTGCGGAGAGGTCCTCACGTTGGTGGCTTTAGAGTCGAAGCGGAAATCCTTGTATATACGCTCCGTGAGGTTCAGCACCGCTTCGGTCAGCAGCCGCCCGGCCGGGAACGACTCCGCTGCATACGCCGCAAACTCGGGCAACGGCTTGATGCGAGGCGACTCGAATACGAATTGGTAAGCATCGAGCCCGGTCTCGCTGAGGTCCAACGGCAGAGACCGGACCACTTCTTCCCAGGCTGGCGAGTGTTCCGGCCACGCCGTCGAAAGACCGTCGAGAATCACCTGGGAATGAGCCTCGATGTTTAGTTCCTCATGCGGTTCCTGGATTGTGAAAAAAGTGACCGGGTTGCCGAAATAATCCACGCGTTCACTCATCGCCGTTGGGACGGGCGTTACGAGCAACTCGTGCGAAGTACAAGCCTGATGCAACAGTGACCTTGGGGTCAAGTACGCGACATGATTCCCGTAAGACACGGGATGCTTGTACTTATAAGTGGTTTTATGAACGATTCGGTAAGTCATCCGCCCATACTGATCGGGAAAGTGCGCGCGTGGTTAAAGTAAGCGAGCGAAATGTTATCCGCCCATGAGGGCAAGAGATTCTGGACAAACTCAAGTGTACGGTCAAGTTGCAGGATGCCCTCGGTATGGTGAGACTCCTTGGGACTCCCGGGCAGCGGAAAATCGAGACCCTGCAGGTCTAAACCGCGCAGACGACTGAGGGCGTGCTCGATTGCCTCCAGTTGGTTTGCCGCGTGACGCGGCAGGCATCGATATAAATCGACCATGTGCGTCATTTGGAAATTCAAGGAGCGCGGATTGCTTTCGTCCGCCATCAAAAGGTCCAGCACGGCAGCCGGCTGCAAGGTAGTGAAGTAGCGTGAGCGGTAAGTCATGGAACTGTCGGCGACTTCCAACAGGTATTCGAGCAGAGGCCAGCCTTCCTCGCCGAGCGGCGCACTCAATTCCCGGAGCTGCCTTACGATGTACATCGCGCGCTCCAGTCTTCGCCCAAGGTTCATAAACTGCCAGCCTGGACCGCGAGTGATATTTTCACGAATCATTCCGGAAAATGCCGAGAGCAGTTCGAGACACCCATTCAGCACCGCCGAGTACTCGACAAACAGCATGTACTCCTCGGTGTTCGCGGAATCGGCCAGCTCCACTACCAATCGCGACAGATCCACCGAGAGACGCTCGCGCAGATTGCCGCCGACGCGCTGCACTTCTGCGAGGGTGGAAGCCAGGCTATCGGGACGCTCGGCGCTCGACATCAGCGAGACCAGTTCATCTTCGAGATCGCGCTCAGTGGGCGGACGGTCCTTGGGCAGAATGCTGTGCTGCGAATCAAAACAGCCGTGCAGCCGAAACAGGCAGGCAAGTTCGGCTTGGCTCGCGCGCCGGACCCGCGTCATCAGACACCGCAACAGGCGAGCCACAGACTCCGCGCGTTCCGCATAGCGGCCCAGCCAAAAAAGATGGTCGGCGGCGCGGCTTGTCAAATCCGGAAACGAGTGCTGCAGTTCGACCGGCTGATTGCGCGGACGCAGCATGCTGAACGTGTCAATCGGTCCGTCCCAGAGCACCCAGGCGTCTTTGCTGCGCCCGCCGCGCTGCATGGAAACTACAGGGCCCTCGGTCCCCGCTACGCGCACCAGGCCGCCGGGCATTGCGATCCAGCCCGAAGGAGTGTTCAGCACATAAGTCCTCAGGACGAGACTCCGCGAGTAAAGACGGCCGTGGTCCCAAACCGGGGCCGTCGAGAGCGCCACCTGTTCCTGCGCCACATATTCGTTGGGGCGGGAGCGAACTTGATCGCCGATTTTCTGCTTTTCCGCTTTGGCGAGTCCTGCTCCAAAGATCGGCTCCATTCCGCGCAACGGGAACGCCGGTTTCACCACCACTTGATCCAAGTGTTCGAGCACCCAATCCTTCGCGTATTGCTGGCCGCACCACCAAGTGGCTACGGACGGCAACTTAAGCGCCTCGCCCAGCAGTTTCTTCGAGAGACCGGGCAAGAACGGCATAATCGCGGCCGTTTCGATCACACCGCTTCCCAAGGCGTTGGCCACTACCACATTTCCAGCGCGGACCGCGTCCACTAAACCCGCTACTCCCAGGAGGGATTCACCGCGCAGCTCCAGCGGATCGCAGAAGCTGTCGTCAACGCGGCGCAGAATCACGTCCACTGCTTGCAAGCCTTCCACGGTTTTCAAGTAAACTCGCTGATCGCGGACCGTTAAATCGGCCCCCTCAGCCAAAGTGAATCCGAGATAGCGGGCGAGGTAAGAATGTTCGAAATAGGTCTCGTTGTATGGTCCCGGCGTCAGCAGCACCACTCGTGGATGATCGGAATTCGCCAGCGACAGCAGCGCCTCGCGTTGGGTCTTGAAAAAAGAGGCCAGCCGCCTGACGTTCGCGTTCTGGAAGGCGTCCGGCAATATATCCGCGATAATAGTGCGATTTTCGAGCGCATAACCCGTTCCCGAAGGCGCTTGGGTACGGTCCGCGAGAACCCACCAGCGGCCGTCCGGGGAGCGCGCCAAGTCTACCGCGAGCAAGTGCAGGTACGAACGCGTGGGCGCGGCGATTCCCACCAGCGGCCGCAAAAACGCAGGATTCGCGAAAAGCAATGCCGCGGGAAGGTCACCGTTCGTCACCAGCTTGCGGGCGCCATAGATATCTTCAAGCAGCAGATTGAGCAGATGAGCCCGCTGAATGATCCCGGCCTCGATAAAACGCCACTCTTCTGGTGCAATCAGGAGCGGAATCGGATCGATCGCCAGCGGCCGGCTTACGCCCTGGGGATCGGTGTAGACGTTATAGGTGACGCCGTTTTCGCGGATCCGCCGTTCCGCGCGTTCCCAGCGGCGCGCCAGTTCATCGGAACCGATGGATTGGATCGACTCGATGAATTGCGCCCAATGCGGCCGCGGCGTTACACCGTCCGGCGCAAGTTCGTTATAAACCGACCGGTCGGGCAGCGGAAGCTGCAGGAGGTCGGCAATCATAGCTGGCGGCTCATACCCACGTGGATCCCCGGATATCCATTAATTCGTTTGCCTTAGATGATAACAGCCCGTCAGGCCGGGCGGCGTAAATCGAGCGTCAGCGGATATTCCGGATTCTTCTCCTCTGGCGGCAATGCGATCGGACCGGGCGTATGACCGATGGGGCTGAAACGAGCCAGACGGCGGCTTTCCGCTTCGTTTGCGTTGACCGGGAAATTTTCGTTCGATCTGCCGCCGGGATGCGAAACGTAATATTTGCAGCCACCGACGGCGTGGGAAGACCAGGTGTCCACCAGATCGAAGACCAAGGGCGTGTGTACCGGAATATTGGGATGCAGGCAGGAAGGCGGCTGCCATGCCCGGTAGCGGACGCCCGCCACAGACTCTCCTCTTTTGCCGGCGGGATAAAGCGGCACTCTCCGGCCGTTGCAAAGCACTACGAAGCGCGAGTCGATCAGCCCGGATACTTTCACTTGCAGGCGTTCGACCGACGAATCCACGTTTCGCACCATGGCGCCGCCGGAGGCCTCCTCGCCCAGCACGTTCCATGGCTCTAAAGCATGCCGCAGTTCGATGTGAATGCCGCGCGGATTGATGGAGCCAATCGCGGGAAAACGAAATTCGAAGTGTGGCGCGAACCACTCCATTTCAAAACCGTAGCCGGCCTTTTTCAAATCTGCCAGCACATCCTCCCAATCGAGCTGCACGAAATGCGGCAGCATAAATCGTTCGTGGAGAGTCGAGCCCCAGTGGATCAGTTTTTGCGTATGCGGCGTCCGCCAGAAGTTGGCGATCAGCGCGCGGACAATCAACTGTTGCGTAAGACTCATGCGCGCGTGGGGCGGCATCTCGAAAGCGCGCAGCTCAACCAATCCCAGCCGTGAACCGGCGGCATCGGGCGGATAGAGCTTGTCGATACACAGCTCCGTGCGATGGGTGTTGCCGGTGAGGTCGACCAGCAAATTGCGGAAGACGCGGTCGACCGTCCAGGGCGAAATGTTGGGAGTGCCGCGATCGGGGATCTGGCTAAACGCGATCTCCAGCTCATAAAGCGATTCGGTACGCGCCTCATCCACCCGAGGATGCTGGCTGGTGGGACCGATAAACAAACCTGAGAAGAGATAAGACAACGAGGGGTGATTTTGCCAGTACCCGATCATGCTTCGCAATAGATCGGGACGGCGCAGGAAGGCGCTGTCATCTGGCGTGGCGGCGCCGATCACCACATGATTTCCCCCGCCGGTGCCGGAGTGCCGCCCGTCGATCATGAATTTTTCGGTGCCCAACCGGCATTGCCGCGCGAGTTCGTAAAGGTCTGTCGTGTTTTCGACCAGTTCGTCCCAGGACCCGGCCGGTTGCACGTTCACTTCGAGGACCCCAGGGTCGGGAGTAACCTTGAGCACCGAAATACGCGGATCGTAAGGCGGCGTGTAACCCTCGATCAATACCTTCATCTGAAGGTGCGCGGCAGTGTCTTCAACGGCGGCGACCAGATCCAGGTAGTCTGCCAGATATTCCACCGGAGGCATGAAGATGAACAGCTTTCCGTTGCGGGGCTGAATGCATATTGCGGGCCGCGCGATCCATGGCGATGACTCGCCTTTTTTCAGGTGGTCTGCGCGCACCGGTTCGTGCTCATCGGCGAACGGCGGTGCGGTAAAGAGGTCGGGCCTGCGGCGCGGCTTGCCAGGCAGTTCGTCGCGCTTCTGAAAAGGGTCCGGGTCGTAACTCCAGGGGACATCTTCAGGCTTAGTCCAGGGAAGGGAATCAAGGGGCAAACGATATCCCATGGCAGAATCCCCTGGAATTAAAAACAAATGCTGCGGCCGCACGAACCACGGCTGGCTGGTCCAGCGCAGATCTGCGGTTTTCGTGGGGACGCGGCGCAAAGGGAGAAAATATCCAACCGTTGCGCCTAACCCTTGTTCGAAAACCCGTGCCAACTGCTCGCGTTCGATGGGATCTTTCAGCTTCGAATCCAGAGGATCGAGATTGCTCGGCAGCTTGCGCTCTTGCCACAAATAATAGAGCACGTCCTCGTAGGCTGGCGTGATGAACGAAGAGTTGACCTGAAGGCGCAGCGTCAGAGCGTCCAGAAAGATCTTGGCGCTCTCAGCCGTATACGCATAGGCTCTATTTTCATCCCCAAATAGGCTTTGATCTTCCCAAATGGGCACGCCGTCCTTACGCCAGTAGCAGCCGAGGGCCCAGCGCGGCAGCAGTTCTCCCGGATACCACTTGCCTTGCCCGAAATGCAGCAAGGCGCCGGAGGTAAAACGATCCCGCAGTTTAAGAAGCAATTCGACCGCGAGTTTTCGCTTTTTCGGCCCAAGCGCGTTGCTGGTCCACTCGTCGCCGTCGGCGTCCTCAATCGATACAAAAGTGGGTTCACCGCCCATCGTCAGCCGCACGTCGCCGGCGCGCAAATCGGACTCCACCTGTTCACCGAGCGCCGTGATATTCCGCCATTGATCCTCGCTATAAGGCTTGGTCACCCGGGAGGTTTCAAAGATCCGGTGCACAGACATCTCATGGCGGAATTCGGTGTTGCACGGGTCAAGCACGCCGGAAATAGGAGCTGCGCTGCTGGCATCGGGTGTGCACGCTAACGGGATGTGGCCTTCTCCGGCAAGCATTCCGGAAGTCGGGTCAAGGCCCACCCATCCCGCACCAGGCAGATACACTTCGGCCCACGCGTGCAGGTCAGTGAAATCAGCGGCGGGGCCGGCTGGACCTTCTAACGGTTTGACGTCCGCCGCCAGTTGGATGAGATAACCCGAGACGAAGCGTGCCGCGAGACCCATATTGCGCAGGACCTGGACCAGCAGCCACGCCGAATCCCTGCACGAACCGGTGCCGAGATTCAGGGTTTGCTCGCAGGTCTGTACCCCCGGTTCCATGCGTATCACGTAGCCGATATCGTTTTTGAGCCGCTGATTGAGATCCACCAGAAAATCGATGGTGCGCACACTCTGGCGCGGCACTTTACTCAAAAACGAGGTTAGTGCCGGTCCGGCCGGATCAATTTCAAGGAAAGGACGCAGCTCGCGGGCCAAATCGGCGTCGTAAGAAAACGGATATTGCTCCGCGGCCGGCTCCAGGAAAAAATCGAACGGATTGAAGACCGCCATCTCGACAACCAGGTCCACCTCCACCAGGAACTGGGTGGTGGGCTCCGGAAAAACCAGGCGCGCAAGATAGTTTCCTTGTGGGTCCTGCTGCCAATTAATGAAATGGTTTTTCGGATTAATGTTTAACGAGTAACTTAGAATCGGATTGCGGGAATGCGGCGCCGGACGCAACCGCACAATCTGAGGACCGAGATTCACCCTGCGGTCGTAAAGGTAATGTGTCTTATGATTCAGCGCAACGTGAATCGCCATACATCATTGTAATGTGCTTGCGCTGGCGGTTTCGGGCGGCGATCCGGCCTAAGACGGGGATGTCATCTGCAATTCCGGCATCGCCTCTTTAAGCGCAGCCTTCAGTAGTTGCGATGTATTCGATGATCCGATCAATACCTGAACCAACTCAATCCCAGTACGAAAAAAGGAACGGTCGGGCAGGGAATAGGCGATGAAACCATAGAGGACGCTATCCTTAATATCGAGGCACACAAGCGTACCAGGCTTGAATTGGAGCGGAAGGTAGACGCCGATGCCGGACTCCGAAATGTCCAGCGCTTGCCCGGAAGCCGTCAATTCCGGGTTTGCGAATCCGGTGACTCGAACTTGAAAGGCGACCGGCTTGCGGTCATGAGCTCTCCAGTCCATGTGCCTTATCTTTCGGCGGTTTGGTCGTTTGACTATACCTTTCCGAAAGACGGGACTCGCCCCAGATCGCGGCGACTACTGCCAGTTCTTAGAGCTAGCTGGCTTTTGCCGCCGAGGCTCTGGTTCTCCAGCAGTTATGCATCTGCTCATGACGGATCAGGGCTCTTTCGCACTCCTGACGAATTCGGGAAAGCGCCTCGACCCGCGCAGTCGCTCGATCCAACGCCGCCCATTCCGCGGCATTCAGGTCCTCGATAGCTTCTTGATGAGCTTTCTCGGCCTGATAACACCGTTCCAGCAAATTGCGCCACTCATCGCACTTCATGAAGATATCTTAAGACGATTTTGGGGCGGTGACAAGCGCAAACCTGGCCTCCACAGGCGATGGTGCGGATTGGTAGAAGCAGCACATGCCAACCAAGAATTTGAACCGCCGCCCATGTTTCGAAGTGACTCGAATTCGTCTTGCCGCGATCCTATGCTGTTATACGGAACGCAGCGCCGCGAACTCTATGCTACGCTCTCGAAAAGAGGTGTAAAGTGCGAATTTACCGTGTCGCGTTGGTGGTAGTTGGATTCGGTTCCCTCTCGCAGGCGCAAGCTCCAGCGCGCGCTCCTGCGGCCGCACCGGCGCCCGCACCAGCGCGTGGAGCAGTTGCTTCTCAAGCCCAAGTTTCGGCAACTCTCGCTCAGCTGATGAAAGGTATTTTGTACCCGAACTCCAACGTGATTTTTGCGGCCCAAGACCAGAATCCGGCCGATGTGCCGCAGGCCAAAGAGCCGTCGACCGCCACCAACCCATTGGCCAGCTCTTATGGAAAGTGGGAAGCGGTGGAGAATAGTGCGTTGGCGCTGACCGAGGCAGCGAATCTTCTGACGATTCCTGGCCGCAAGTGTTCCAACGGGCGCGACGTCCCGATCAAAAATGCGGATTGGCCGAAGCTGGTGCAAGGCCTGCGGGACGCGGGGATGATGAGTTTCAAAGCGGCGCAAGCCAAGAATCAAGATAAGATTCTGGAGGCGGCCGACGCGATTACCACTGCCTGCTCCAACTGCCACGACAAATATCGCGAGAAGCCCAAGCTGGCCGATCGCTGCATGTAGAAACAGTTAACGATACGAGTCCAGCGGAGGACAGGAGCAAACCAGGTTTCTATCTCCGTATACGTTATCGATCCGGCTCACCGGCGGCCAATATTTATCCGTATGCGGCGATCCCTTGGTAAGAGGCTCGCCCGGAAAACAACCTTCCGTTCGCGAGTAAGGCCGGGTCCAGTCGTCTGCAGTCACATCGTGCGCGGTGTGCGGGGCGTGCCGGAGCGGCGAGTCCGCGACCGCGAACCTGCCCTTCGCGATGTCGTCAATTTCGCGGCGGATCGCGACCATGGCGTCGCAAAAACGATCCAGCTCGACTTTCGATTCCGATTCGGTCGGTTCGATCATCAGCGTTCCGGCAACCGGGAAGCTCATGGTGGGAGCGTGGAATCCGTAATCGATCAGGCGTTTGGCAATGTCATCGACGGTTACGCCCGCCGAATCCCTGAAATCCCGCGGGTCGACAATGCATTCATGCGCGACCCTGCCCAGATGGTTCTTATACAGCACCGGGAAATAGGGGTCGAGCTTGGACGCAATGTAGTTGGCAGCCAGGATGGCAACCTCGGTGGCTTTGCGCAACCCTGGTCCCGCCATCATCAGCATGTACATGTAGGGGATGACGAGAATCGACGCCGATCCAAACGGAGCGGCGGAAACCGGGCCGTTGGAGGCGCTTCCTCCGTCGGTAATGAAATGACCGGGAAGGAAAGGCTGCAAGTGGGCTTTCACTCCGATGGGTCCCATGCCGGGGCCGCCTCCTCCGTGGGGGATGCAGAACGTCTTATGTAAATTGATGTGCGAGACGTCGGCGCCGTAATCGCCGGGCCGCGATAGCCCTACCTGCGCATTCAAGTTAGCGCCATCCAGATACACTTGGCCGCCGTATTTGTGGACGATTGAGCAGATCTCGCGAATCCCTTCCTCGAAGACACCGTGAGTGGAGGGATAGGTGACCATCACCGCAGCCAGGTCGGAACCATGGCGCTCGGCTTTGGCAGCGAGATCGTCAAGGTCTATGTTCCCGTGCAGATCGCAATTCACTACCTCAACTTCCATGCCCGCCATATGCGCCGATGCAGGATTGGTGCCGTGCGCCGAGGAAGGAATCAAACACACATTGCGGTGCGCTTCCCCGCGGCTCTGGTGATAGCCGCGAATCGCGAGCAGCCCGGCATATTCGCCTTGCGCGCCGGAATTCGGCTGCAGCGATACCGCGTCATAGCCGGTGATCGCGCACAGTTTTTGCTCCAGATCGCGAAATATTTCGTAATAGCCCTGCGCCTGCTCTTGCGGTGCGAACGGATGCAGCGAATTGAATTCGGGCCACGAGATGGGGACCATTTCCGAGGTCGCGTTGAGTTTCATTGTGCAGGAGCCTAGGGGAATCATGGCCCGGTCGAGCGCCAGATCGCGATCGCCCAGCTTGCGTATATAGCGCAGCATCTCGGTTTCAGAACGATAGTGGTGAAAGACGGGGTGGGTAAGGAAAGCAGAAGTCCGCCGAAGCGCCGCCGGAATGGTTTCCGTCTCGGGGGTTTGAGCGGCCAACTCCGCATACGTGAATTGGCCGCCGAACGCGCGCCAGACCGATTCGATCACGCGGTTCGTAGTGGTTTCGTCGAGCGCAATCCCGACGGCGGCTGCTTCGATGACGCGGAAATTCAGTTTTTCGCGGCCGGCTGCAGCGAGAATATCCGCCTGCTTATCGCCGACGGCAATCGTGACCGTGTCAAAGAAGGAGCGCGTGAGAACCCGGAAGCCTAACCGCTTTAATCCTTCGGCGAGGACTGCCGTCTTTCGCCGTACTCCGCCCGCGATGGCGGCGAGGCCCTCGGGCCCGTGATACACCGCGTACATCGACGCAATCACGGCCAGCAAAACTTGCGCCGTGCAAATGTTGGAAGTAGCCTTTTCACGCCGGATATGTTGTTCGCGCGTCTGCAGCGCCAGCCGGTAAGCGGGATTGCCGTGAGCATCTATCGAAACGCCTGCCAGTCTGCCCGGTAACGAGCGCTTCAAGGCATCCTTCACCGCAATGTAGGCCGCATGCGGGCCGCCGAACCCCATGGGAACGCCGAAGCGTTGGGTGGAACCAATGGCAATGTCAGCTCCCAATTCTCCGGGCGGTTTCAGCAGAACCAGCGCTAGTGGATCACTAGCGAGAATCGCCAGGCCGCCCTGCGCGTGTAAAGTCTGAATGGGAACCCGAAAGTCCAAGATTTCGCCGAAGGTGCCGGGGTATTGAAACAGTCCGCCGAAGTACTCGCCGTTGAGTTCGAAGGGGTCGCCGACGACGATGGTCCAGCCCAGAGGTTCCGCACGCGTTTTGAGCACGGCCAATGTCTGCGGGTGAACGTTGCGGTCGACGAAGAAGTTCTTCGACTTGGATTTGGCAGAGCGCTGCGCGAGCGCCATGGCCTCCGCTGCCGCCGTCGCCTCATCGAGCAGGGAAGCGTTGGAGACATCCAGACCGGTCAGATCGCACACCATAGTCTGGAAGTTGATGATCGCCTCCAGGCGCCCCTGGCTGATTTCGGGCTGATAGGGCGTGTAGGCGGTGTACCAGGCCGGATTCTCCAGGATATTGCGTTGGATCACCCCGGGAAGAATCGTGCCCGAATACCCCATGCCGATCAGCGAAGTCCGCACTTCATTTTTGACGGCAATACCGCGCACAAACTCGAGCGCTTCGGCTTCAGACAGCGGCGTGCCCAGGTCGAGGGGATGCGCCTGGCGGATCGAATCCGGCACGGTCTGGCCCATCAGGTGATCGAGAGAAGAAACTCCCACCACCTTCAGCATTTCCTCTATTTCGAGTGGAGAGGGCCCGATGTGCCGCCCTTCAAAAGCGAGGTTTCCATCAGGAGCGCCAACCAAAGGAATACTTCCTTCTAACGCGGGACTTAACATAAATAGGGCTTTTCCTTTGCCCCATCTGTAGGTTTGCCTGAGAGCGTTATCCCGTTGGCGGGCAGTTTCCTGCCTCTTTTCAGAGGTATTGTCTCGACGGTCCTTTTGCCTGAGAGTTTCCGGGGCGGTTGCTCCTTCGGCGCCAGTCCCACTCCCGGTTAAAGGAACGGTCTAGTCTCTCCCGTCAATTTCAGGATACATCAGCGGCAAAGAAGACCGCTATCGGGTGATTACCTGAGAGCAGAAGGCGACCAAGCCGCCGGAATTCAGGGGGTCGCCAGCCTGTGAATTCGCCGACCTCACTGATTCATTTTATTAGTCGAAGAGAGTCTGCGCTAAAGCAATGAGTTCATCTGCCTGCGCCCCGCCGAGAGCGTTGACCCGTTGGGCATTCACGTGATTTATGAATGCAGTGACTGCGCTGCCCCTTGCGGCATCGCCGTGCGCCATGATGATTTCTTCAGCCTGCTTCAAAAACGCGAGGAGTTCAGGATTTGTCCTTAGCGCTTTTATGATGGCCTCCAGGAAGGCCTCTGCCGGAGTCTGCGGGAAATAGACCATTACGTAAAGATTGTTTACCTGAAGATCGGTTCCTTCAAACCCGTTCCCGAAAGAGAAGCTCCACTCAAAGGCGGCAGCCGGGGGCGGAGTTTGGCATTGCGGATTAGTGTACGGCGCACTACAAGACCAATAAAGATACGGCTGAACATTGTAGAACGGCCTAACCGCCAAGTTATGCGTAGGGACGACAGGAGTTCCCTGGCTCAAACCCAGTTGGCTATAGAACAACTCGCCCATATAACTATCGACACAGCCGAAGCCGCTGCACCCGCCCTGGTCTGGAGGCAACTGCCACTTTGTCTGGCCCAGCCAGCCGACCCCGTTTAGGCCATTGTAAGAGTTCATTCCAGCAATCCAGTTATTCGCGGTTGTGTTTGTCATGGAACCATCCGCCTCAATGCAAGGAATTCCCGGCGGGAAAAAAGTGGGCTTTCCGGGAGGTTCATAGTTAGGGCACTGAGCACCGAATGTTTGCGTCTTGGCAAGATCGGCGTCCGCTAACCAAGTCACATCCATCTGTGGATCGTAAACCAGTTGACCATCGGCGCTGACTTGCAGAGTGCCAATCCCAGCGGGCCAATAACTGACCGCCACTCCGTTGGAAGTTAACACTTGGCCTTTGATCATGGGCAATACGTACATATAGTGGTTGTCGATATTTGAACCCGACCATCCCGTGTTAAACGAAAACGTGTGAAATCCGTTGGTGGTCGCGTTTGACGTTTTTGACCAGTAAAGATATGGCTGGAAATTGTGAAACGGGCCGATTGGTTTGTCCGGAATGGGGACGGCCGTATTGGGGTATGGAATGCCTAACGATGTGTTAAATAGCGATCCTATGTCGCTGCCCGTACACCCGTACCCGAATGAGCCTCCGCCTGAGCCGTTGTAGGATGTGCATGAGGTGTCTGTCGCTGGAAGAACAGGTGTGGTTGGTAACGACCAATTGCTGTGCCCGAGATAGCCCACGGCTCGATTCAGGTGCAGCCTGTTCAGGGCAGTTAGCCAGTTCAGTGCGGTGTTGTAATCCATCGATCCGCCGGGAGTGATATTAGTGACTCCTGAATAAGAAGCGATTAATTTTCCCTCTGGCGTACCCGCCAAATTGGCGTCGGCGAGCCACCTCACGTGGAGATAAGTGTCGTAGACAGTCAGACGGTCGGCGCTCGGTATCAG
>JANXXL010000264.1 GCA_025350625.1 Bryobacterales bacterium
GTCCCAAGTCCAGGGCAAGGTAAACCGGGCATAGGCTTTCCGATGTACCGGCCCTTGCACTTTCGCGTCCTTCCAGGTCTTGCCGCCGTCGGTGGTTACCTCCACCCTGCGGATGCCGCCGGCGCCGGACCATGCCAAGCCGGAGATCTCATAGAATCCCTTGCCGGGAAGCGTTTGTCCGCCGGACGGGCGGGTGATCAGGGATTTTACCGGCATTTCGAAGTGGTACCAGCGAGCCTTATTGCCCAAATCGGGTCTCGCGATGGAGTGCCCCATGGCTTCGTCCCAAGCCATGTAGGGCTGATCCACAACTTTGATTTGCCTCAGCCATTTCATGCTGTAGGGTCCCTCCCAGCCGGGGACCAGCAGCCGCACCGGGTAGCCTTGATCGGGACGCAGCGGCTCGCCATTTTGGCCGTAGACCACCATCACGTCTTCGAGGGCCTTCGCCATTGGACAAGTGTAAGTGTACCTGCCCGCATCCTGTCCTTCGTAAACCAGCCAGTTTCCGCCTTTTTGCAGGCCGGTCTCTTTGAAGAGCACCGACAGCGGCACCCCGGTCCATTCGCTGCAACTGGTGCCGCCGTGCAGATCCTGGACCGTCGCGAAATCAAATTTCTTATGGCCGTGGTGGCCGGGCGAGCTGTTTCCCTGACATTCGAGGAAATGAATGCGGGATTCCGAAGGGAGGCGCTTCAACTCATCCAGGCTGAAACTCAAAGGGCGATCCACCATGCCGTGGATCAGCAGACGATATTTCTGCGGATCGGTGTCGGGCATCGTGGTGTGGCTGCGCACGAAGTGAACCGGGGCCGGAGTGATAATTCCCGTCTGGTCCTGCAGCGGTGAGTTCTGACGCGGGCCGAACATACCCTGAAAAACGCTTTTCGGATAGTCATTGGTTCTGCCGGTGGTCACGAAACGCGAGCGGTCGGCATAGGCGAAGGGGCCCTTGGCCTTCACTTCGCGGGCCGCGGCCTCGCCTTCCTCGGCAGCCCTGGCGGTCCCTGCCGCCCCTACCGCCAGTCCAGCCAGCGCCGCGCCAAATCGCCTCCGGTCCGTTCGTTTGGAATCCATGTTTCCTCCCGTGCCGCCTTTTAGTGTTCTTCAAATCGGTTAGCGTGTCAACCGTCTTTCCGCCAGTCAGTCCAGCGCGCTACAGATTAATTTAATGAGCACTCGGACGAATTAAGGGACAATAAAAGCCAGCCACTGGCGGTTAGGATTGGGCCACCTTCTCAGAACAATTTCAAGAAATGAGGCGACGAAGCCGATCGCCAATTTGTTCCCGATCGTTTGTTGAAATTCTGCAACCCGTCAGATGCAGAACGCCTAGGGCAGGATAGCCCGCAACCTTTCCCGACGCGACCAGGACGCGCTTCTTGGCGTTTTCAATCTCTGGATATGCGCTAGTAAAAGTTTTCATCGCCTTAAACCCAATGAAAACTATTTGCCTGGGCCTCAGCGCCGCAATCAGTGATTCTATGTGCTGGCGGCAAAAGTTCTCTATGCGTTCCCGAAGGTTGCGATCCAACTTCCGGTAAGCAGCCATAGTGGGGCTCTAAAGAAAATTGAATTCACCCCGACGCACTCCTTCAGAACTTCTACTCCAAAAATGTCTTGCAGTTTATGGGCTAGAGGCCAGCCGCTTACGGCGTATTCACAAACCGGCGGCCATCCCTGTTGATCTTCCTTGCGGAGGTGTCTCTCGTCACCGCCGGGCTGAAACCCAATGAACATGATTCGCGGCTCCATTATGGGAGGTCCGTAGAGAATCTTGAAGCCGCATTTCGCCGTGCCCATCGCGGTCGACTGCTCTTCATAAAAAGATCGTGTTGAATCGTAAATCGCTCGACAGGTATCGCCAACAGGGATTGGTGTACTGTCCTGGCTCGTCGAGGGCGAGAGCACTGGCTTCATTTGCTCTATATGGTACTAAAGCCTCTCGCGACGTGTCGGTCCTTTAGGCAGGCCAAGTAACCATCCTCGGACAAACTCTGATTTACCTGCGCGATTGAATTTCGCAGCATGGACGCTCATATTGTGCCTCTGCCCGCTCTAAACTACTCTTCGATAGTGATTTTGGGGCCTGCGGTTTGCTCTTCCACGCACCTTGCTTCGATTTTTCGGGCGAGTTCGAGGAACGGAGCGGCGTGGGGATCGTTGACATCGCGGGTAGTCACAGGCCGGCCGGTGTCGCCGCCGATGCGGATTTCGGGCTGAAGCGCAAGCTCTCCGAGAAACGCCACCTTCATGGTTTCCGCGGTGCGCTTTCCGCCGCCTTGACCGAACACATCGATGCGTTCGCCGGAGCCGGGGGCGATCAGATAGCTCATATTCTCGACCATGCCCAGAATCGGCACGCGCACCTGCACGAACATGTTGACCGCTTTGCGGGCGTCTTCAAGCGACACGTCGGAAGGCGTAGTCACCACCACGGCTCCCGAAAGGGGGGCGGTCTGGATCAACGATAACGCCACGTCGCCGGTGCCAGGCGGGAGATCGATGATGAGGTAGTCGAGCTCGCCCCAGTCGACCTGGCGCAGGAACTGCTGGATGACGCTATGCAGCATCGGACCGCGCCAGACCAGCGGCTTGTCGCCGGGATTCAGGAAACCCATGGACATCAGCTTCACACCGTAGCGCTCGATGGGGCCGATGCGGTCGCCTTGGCCGCGCGGGGTTTCCTGCACGCCCATCATCAGCGGAACGTTGGGACCGTAGACGTCGGCGTCGAGCAGCCCGACTTTGCGCCCGAGGTTCGCAAGCGCGATCGCGACGTTCACGGCGACCGTGGTCTTCCCCACTCCGCCCTTGCCGGAACCGACGGCGACCAGGTGGCGGACGCCGGGGATCGGCATTTTCGGCGCTGCTGCGGGAGGCTGTTGAGGACCCATGTGCTTCGATGGTAGCAACCGCCTCAAGCCAACGCTAGATTTGCCTGAGCACGCAGTGTCGAATCCGCGAATTCGCCGCGTGCGAATTTTGGAAATGCCGCGGCGGCAATCATGGCGGCGTTGTCGGTAGACAGACCGAGGGTGGGGAAGAAGACCGGGTAAGGAAGGTGCGTGGCTGCTGCGGCCCTGCGCAGTCCGGTATTGCAGGCGACTCCTCCCGAGATCACCAGACTGCGTGCGCCGATCTCTTCCGCCGCTTTCACCGCGCGCCGCAGTAGTTCACGGATCACGGTGTGCTGGAAGGAAGCCAGCATATCGAGCGTTTCCCTAGAAGTAACCGCCAGCAAATCGCCGACGTCCGGCTGCGGGTTCCGTTCGAGCAGTGCGCGGCGCGCGTCCACTTCGGCAGCGAGATCACGCGCTTCCGTCCAGCGCAGGACCGCGGTCTTGATCCCGCTAAAGCTGAAGTCGAGTGTGTTGCCTTTCATTTTCGCCAGCGTGAACGGAACTGCGTGCGGATCGCCGTGTGGCGCGAGCGCGTCGACCACCGGCCCCCCGGGATATCCGAAGCCCAGCAGCTTGGCGACTTTATCGAACGCTTCGCCGGCAGCATCGTCGCGGGTCTTGCCGAGCAATCTGTAAACGAAGCCGTCGCACACTTCATAAAGGTGAGTGTGGCCGCCGCTCACCACCAACGCGAGCGCCGGCAACTCGACCGGATTCTGGCTGACCACAGCATGAATGTGCCCTTCGATATGGTTAACCGCAATCAGCGGCAAACCGCGCACCAGCGCGAGAGCCTTGGCATAAGTGATTCCGACCAGCAGCGACCCCACTAAGCCAGGGCCTTGCGTCACGGCGATGGCTGCCAGGTCTTCGAGACGGGTAGCGGACTCGTCCAAAGCCAAACGCACTACGGGCACAATCGCTCGCAGGTGCTCGCGCGATGCTAATTCCGGGACTACGCCGCCGTAGCGCGCATGCGTCGCGAATTGCGACGCCACCACCGACGAGAGGATGGATGAACCGTCCTCCACCACCGCCGCAGCGGTTTCATCGCAGGAGGTTTCGATGCCTAAGATGCGCACTACTAGTTAGTTTACGGTGCCTGATGTATGCTGAATACCAGATGAGCGCGGCCAGCCCGGTTTACCTGGAGATCATCGACTTCATTGCAGCCGGCACCACGCCTGAAGCGGTCACCCATTTTCAACCTTCGGCCGAGGCGCAGCGGCGGGTTTCCGAGTTGATCGAGCGTGAGAAAGAACAAGCGCTTTCACCCCTGGAAAAGGCCGAATTGGATCATTTCTTGGAGCTGGAACATATCCTAAGGATGGCCAAGGCAAGGGCGCACCAGATCCTCACCCGTGGCGAGTGATATTACCGAGGCGCTGCGCACCGAAGTCGCCGGACGCGCGCAACAACGTTGCGAATACTGCCGGATCCACGAGTCTGATACCGGGTTCCGCCACCAGCTAGATCACATCGTCAGCCGCAAGCACGGAGGCAAATCGACCGTCGAAAACCTGGCTTACGCGTGTGTTCTTTGCAATCGAAGTAAAGGAGCCGACGTCGCCTCCATCCATCGTACGAGCGGCGAAATCATGCGCTTGTTCCACCCCCGCCGCGATCGTTGGGCCGATCATTTTGAGATCGACGCGAGCTTGATTCGCGCGCGCTCGGAAGTGGGCGCGGTAACTCTCGAACTGCTGCGATTCAACGCACCGGAGAGGCTCGCGGAGCGCGGCTTGCTCCAGACTCTGGGCAGTTATCCCACCTAGGTGTGAACGCCCGTGCTGCTATCCGATTTGGATTACCATCTTCCCGAAGAGCTGATCGCGCAGGAGCCGCTAGCGGATCGGGCCTCGTCGCGGATGCTGGTGGTGGATCGAAAAACGGGCACCTTCGAGGACCGCAGCTTCCGCGAGTTCCCATCGCTGCTCGAGCTGGGCGATTGCCTGGTGCTGAACGATTCGCGGGTGTTCCCCTCGCGCCTCTACGGTCATCGCGAAGGGCACACCGGGCGCGTCGAGATTTTTCTGACGCGGCAGGAGTCCGGAGACGGGCTGTTGTGGACGGCGCTGGTCCGGCCGGGGCGCAAAATGCGCAGCGGCGAACGCATCGTGATTTCAGACGACCTGACCGTCGAAATTTTGGGGCGCGGTGAATTCGGAGAACGTACGGTGAAGTTATCCCCGACGGGCGAATTATTCAGTGTCCTCGACCGCGCGGGACATGTCCCGCTCCCACCTTATATACGCAGAGGCGACTCGTCCGCCGATCGGGAACGTTATCAAACGGTTTTTGCGCGCGAGCGAGGGTCGGTGGCGGCCCCCACGGCCGGGCTCCATTTCACGCCCGAGATTCTCGACGCATGCCGCGCGAGCGGCGCCCAAGTCGCGTGGGTCACGCTGCACGTCGGCCTGGGCACCTTCCAGCCCTTACATACCGAAATCATCGGCGATGTCCGGCTGCATTCGGAGAGCTTCGTAGTGCCGCAAGAAACCGTACACGCGATGAACGCCGCCGCACGAGTAGTGGCGGTAGGCACCACCAGCGTCCGCGCCATCGAAAGCGATCCCGCGCGTCCCGAGACCGACCTCTTCATCTCCCCCGGCTTCGAGTTCCGCCGCACCGGGGCGCTCCTCACCAACTTCCACCTGCCTAAATCCAGCCTCCTGGTATTAGCATGCGCGTTCGCCGGGAGCGAGCTGATGCTGGCCGCTTACCGCCACGCCGTCGCAGCCCGCTACCGCTTCTTCTCCTACGGCGATTGCATGCTGATCGTGGGATAATCGGAGGCGTTGGAATTGCGCCGTCCACTTTCGGATCTGCTGACGAGAGCCCGCCGGCGCTCGTTCAGCCACTTGTTATTGCATCAAATGACCCGCGCCGCGGCTATCGTATTCGGCGGCGGCGTGGTGATTCTCTTGGCCGGGACCGAATACCTGAGCGCCCTCTGGCTGGCACTTTTGGTGGCGGTCGCTTTAGGCGCTGCCCTTTTTATCGCCCTCAGAAAGCGCCCTTCGGCCTATCGCATAGCCCAGCGCATCGATACCAAGTTAAAACTGGCCGATACCCTCTCGACCGCGACGCATTTTGAGGAAGCCCCCGGCACCGCCGACGCTGCAATCCGCGAGAGCCAGCGTTTCCAGGCAGAGCGCCTGGCCGAATCCGTGGATTTGAAACACGCTTTGCCCCTGGTCCGCCCGCAGGCGCTCTATCCGGCTGTCGGACTGGCTCTGGCGTTGGCGGCGGTATTGCTTTTGCGATACGCGGTGCTGGGCTCCTTCGATCCACGAACCTCGCTGGTAGCTAGCGCCTACGATAACGTCTTCGGCGCAGCCAAAAAGCAGCCCAAATTGCCCGGCGCGACCGAAGGTGGCGACCCGCCCGGCGACGGACGCGACCAAGACAAGGAATCCGCCAAGAACAGCGACTTCGCCGGCGACCCCAACGAAACCTTCAACCCCGCCTCGCCCGAAAATCAAAAGGACAAAACCAAGCAGGATTCGGCGAGCAAGGACCCGGGATCGAACGGCGACAAAAAAGAGGACTCCGCCGGGAACGAGCCATCGCCCGATGACCAGAAACCAGGCGACAAGCAACAGGCCGAGGGAAATCAGAACCCCAAGTCCAATCCCGAGCCTTCCTTGCTTACTAAGGTTAAAGATGCCCTCAATGACATGATGAACAAGATCAAGTCCGCTCCCAACGATTCGGCTAAGAACCAAAAGGGCGATCAGACCGAAAGCGATCAACAGCCTGATAAAGAGGGACAAGCTCAGGAAAAAAGCGACAGCCAGCAGGCCCAGAACGGCAAGCAATCGAGCGATTCTAAGGATGGCAGCAACAGCGCGCAAAGCCGGCCATCGCAAGAGGCGCAGAACGGGATCGGCAATAAGGACGGCGATAAAGCCACCAAACAAGCGGACGCGTTGAAAGCAATGGGGAAAATCACCGAGCTCTTAGGCAAGCGCGCCGAAAACGTGAAGGGCGCGGTAATGGTAGAGGTCGGTTCCACCAAACAACAGTTGAAGACTCCTGTGGGACAAGGGCAGTCCACCCATGCCGAAGCCGGCAGTGAAATTCACCGCGACGAAGTTCTGCCGATTTATGAGCAATTTGTGCAGCAATATTTCGAGAAGATCCGAACCGCGCCCCCACCCGCCCCCGCCGGCCCGCAAACTATTGCAAAATAGCAACATCACTAAGCCCATCGGCTAGGATGTTTTACTCGCTTCAATCGGAAAGTAAACAAAGCACTTGTAGAGTACTTATGCCAGTTGTATACTTACGGTAATGGATTCTGTAATGGGAAGGTTAGCCCATTCGACCTAGCGACTATGTTAGTCATCGCAAACTTTGGTGGTAGTGAAGTTATGCTTTTCGCGGGGAACCCTCCGCCGGAGTATTACTCTCCACGACCGATTACTTACGACCATCACCCGAGGATGATTCGGCTCACCAGCCGATACTACTCGTAGGATTCAATTGGAGGCTTCAAAAATGAGAACTTTATCGCAGGCAGCGAGACTCACGTTGCTCTCAGCTGCAATCGTGTTTCTTGCGCTTACCGGCGTGCCAAACCTAAATGCACAAACCGAGACCGGACAGATTACCGGGTCCGTTGTGGATGCGCAAGGCGGCGCCGTGAATGCAACCGTCACGGCGGTCGACACGCAAACCAAATCGACTCGAACCGGTAAAACATCTTCGGGCGTGTATTCGTTTCCGAGCTTGCTCCCCGGAAGCTATGAGGTTACAGCGTCGGCTCCTGGATTTGAAACCATAAAGCGAATGGTAACTGTCAACGTGGGCACCAAAGTGGGCGTCGATTTCCACCTGACTGTAGGCAATGTTCAGACAGTTGTCGAAGTGAGCGAGCTGGCCACGCGGATCAATACCGAGACCCAAACCGTGGGCAGCATCATGACTGGCGACGAGATCTTGAATTTGCCCACGCTTACCCGGAATCCCTATGACCTGGTAAAAACCGTGGGAAACACCACCGATGCGGACCCCGATGGCAGTGCGCGCGGCGTAGGTGTCTCGATGAACGGCTTGCGCTCGAGCGACGTCGGGATTTTGCTCGATGGCGTGCCCAATAACAATAATTTTGACACCAAGGTCGGGATTCAGACCCCTTTGGATTCGGTAGGCGAAATCAATGTGATCACCAATAGCCCCACGGCGGAGTATGGCCGGGCGCTGGCGGGATTCGTCAATGTCGACACCAAGCGCGGGACCAATGCAGTCCATGGCACGGCGTATGAGTTCAACCGCGTATCGGCGCTGACATCCAATACTTTTGACAACAACGCTAATGGCATCCCGATCTCGCCCTTTACGCGCAACCAGTTTGGTTTTTCCATCGGCGCGCCGATCAAGAAAGATAAGCTGTTTGTATTCGGCAATCCCGAATGGATACGCGTGCGCAGCGTCGCCACGGTAACGGACGTTATCGCCACGCAGCAGCTAATCGCGGCTTCGGCGCCGGCTACGCAGTCGTTTTTTAACACCTACGGCCATCTAAAATCCAATCTGACCCCGCTTCAAACGTTCACGCGTAGTCAAGTGTGTAACTCCGGTGCTTGCTTAGCGATTCCCGGTAACACTCCCATTTACCAAAAGGTTGCATTCAATGTTGGATCCGACTCCGGTGGCGGCAACCCTCAAAACACCCTGTGGTTTGCGGGTCGCATCGACTATAACTTCAGCGATAAGACTCAGTTCTATTTCCGCTATGCCCGCGTGGACACGGATTACGCGATCGGCACCCAGACCAACAGTCCCTATATTGGTTATGACACCGCGGACTTTCTGGCGAAAAACAGCCTAGCCTTCTCGGCAACGCACATTTTTACGCCAACCTTTATCAGCCAAACGAAGCTCAGTTTCAATCGCTTCGGCGACTCGCAGCCCCTGGGCACTGCGCCGGTTGGTCCCACGCTCTACACCACGTTAAGTGCGACCACCAGCTTAGGAGGCTCCACGATCACATATCCGGGCTATTCGCCGACTACGCCGGGTAACTCGATTCCTTTTGGCGGGCCGCAGAACTACTATCAAGTAAACCAGGATTTCACCAAGCAGAAGGGCGTGCACAATTTCCGGTTTGGCGGACTTTACACCCTGCTCAACGACAATCGCACGTTCGGAGCCTATGCCGAAGCGGTAGCCGCATTAGGCACGAATCAGTCCAATGCCGTCAACGGTTTGATCAACGGGACGCTGCACGATTTCCAAGCCGCAATCTACCCCCAAGGCAAATTCCCCTGCCACAACGGTTCCACCGGCGCAATAGTGACGCCGGATTGCACTTTGTCTCTGCCCGTCGGCCAGCCGAACTTCAGCCGCAGCAACTTGATCCACGAAGCGGCGTTGTATGTGCAGGATAGCTGGAAGGTAAAGCCGCGTTTGACCCTGAATCTGGGTCTACGTTGGGAGTATTACGGACCACAGGCGAACCGCAACCAGAACCTGGACTCCAACTTCTTCTTCGGCGCGGGTTCCAATATCGAAACCCAATCCGCAACCGGCCAATTGTTGCTTTCGACCGATCCCAAGAATCCGCTGGGCGGACTGTGGCATAAGGATTGGAAGGATTTCGAGCCCCGCATCGGAATTGCGTATGACCTCTTCGGAGATGGGAAAACAGCGCTCCGCGGCGGCTACGGGATTGGTTTCATTCCGAACTTCGGCAACGTTACCTTTAACGTGATTCAAAATCCGCCCAATTACGCCGTAATCGCATTGACGGCGGGAAGCGACGTAGCGGTGATTCCGATTACGAACAGCAACGCCGGACCGTTAGCGGGATCGGGCGGCACCAAGGCTTTCGGCCGATCCACGGTGCGCGCAGTCGACCCAAACATTAAAACCGCTTACGCGCAACTCTGGAGCGGGTCCCTTGAACATCAATTCACCAACGATTTCCTGTTGGCCTTGGAATACTCGGGCAGCAAGGGTTCCAACCTTTACTCCATCAATCGTCTGAATATACCGGGATCGGCCCTTGTCTACGGCGGCACAGGCAAGGCTAACACGCGTATTAACGACCAATATTCCTACATCAACTTCCGCACCAACGGAGGTTTCTCCAACTACAACGGCCTCAACGTCCGGGGAGAGTTGCGTAACTTCCGTCGTCAGGGTGTTACCTTGCGAGCCAACTACACCTGGTCGCACGCTATCGACAATATCAGTAATACATTTAGCGATGAAACCACCGGTTCGGGCAACTTGGGTCTGCTGGATCCGTTACATCCAGGTATCGATAAAGGCAACGCGGAGTTTGACGTGCGCCATCGGTTCTCCGTAGCAGGCACTTGGGAAGTGCCGTTCAAGACCAAGAGCAGGGCGATGAATGCAGCGATCGGCGGGTGGGCTCTGAATGGGAATTTCAGCGCGCGCACCGGAACTCCCTTCACTGTTTTTGATTGCACCAATCAGGGTTTTGTGCTTTGCCCCCGCTTGATGTACGACTCACCGTTCACACCAACTTATAACGTCAAGTCAACCGGCAGTCCCAACGAATTCAGCTATTTGAACATTGGAACGCCCGACACGAGCTATGTCAATGCGCTGACGGGTGTGTCCGACTTCGGACCGTTCCCCGCCACCATGACGGGCCGTAACATATTCACCGAACCAGGCAATTGGAACGTTGATTTTTCGGTCCACAAAAACTTCTCACTTTCGGAGCGCTTTAAATTGCAATTGCGAGGTGAAGCGTTCAACGTATTTAACCACTCGAACCTTTATCTGGTTAACTCCAGCACAGACTTTTCCAGCACCCCTATCACTGTAAAAAGAGGTCTCCGGGCGGACAACAATGCCACCACGATCGCCCCGGAAAACCGCAATTTGCAGTTAGCGGTTAAGTTAATCTTCTAAGCAGGATTCGGTTCGAGAAACAACAACGCCCTGCCGGCGATATAACCGGCAGGGCGTTTCCTTTTTAGAGGCAGCGGAGAAGTTTAGGTGCGGTCGACGTGCAGATTGTTGGTCACCGAGAACACTCCGGAAACCCCCATCGCCCGAAGATAAGCGATGTTTTTATCCGCCTCGGTAGCCGCCGCGCCCTCTAGAAACACATGGCCGTTTTTGACCACGATGTGAATGCTGGGCACGGCTCGCAGGGCATAGCGATCCAGCCCTGCCGTTCCATAAATGGCTTGGTAAACAGCCACTCTTAGCTGATCGTCGTTAGGAGAAACGGGCAGTACTTCGATGCGGTTTTCGACGCGTTCCACGCCCTCGATCTGTTTGACTGCTTTCTCGGCGTCGGACTTGAGCGTAGGTCGCGTCACCTGCCCCAGCAGCGTCACGGTGCCGCCTTCCACTTTATATTCGAAGTTGTCGAACACATTGTAGAACGGCAGCATCACCAGTTCATGACGGACTTCCTTTTGCAAACGTGCCTCGGCCTTTACGGGGTCGCGGCGGTCTTGTCCGGATAAGCCGCCCGCAATCGCGAGGGCCAGGAATCCGGGCATTAATTTTGTGAAGATGGGTTTCATTGAAGTAATCCTCCGCATCTGAGCAAGCATCTTTGTTGCCGCAAATCGGAGATCCGTAGAATACTAATAGAAACAGGGGCTTAGCAGGTTAACCGCGATTACGCCTGCTCGGGGAGCGGCAGAATTCTCATGGCTTCTGTTTCGCGGACGCCGGAAGCGCACTCTTCTTGGCGGGGAG
>JANXXL010000117.1 GCA_025350625.1 Bryobacterales bacterium
GCAACCGCGCGATTTTGCCGGATAGCATGGCCCGGCAGGGCCGCTTCCCGAACGGTTCGCTGGTGCCCAAACTGAACCCGGGAATGCTGCCCTATATTAATGCCTTCTGGCCGGCCCCCAATGGCCCGGCGTTACCGGCCGTTAACGGCGTAGTCGGAACCGCCTTTAACTTCAGCAATGCGGTGCAATCGATTCGGGAAGATTTTGGCTTGACTCGCTTCGACTATATAGTGTCCAGCAAGGATAATTTTTCGGCCAACTATACGGTGGATGATGGGGACCGGAACCAGCCGAATCCGAACCCGAATTTTGCAACTATAACGGAACAGCGCGCCCAGGGACTCGGCTTGCAGGAAACCCATATTTTCTCCCCCACCACGCTGAATGTCTTTACCTTGGGGTACGCTCGCTCTTTGGGAACGCTGGTACGAGCCCCTGCCGTGGCGATTCCGTCAAACTTGGTGTTTCTTAGCGGCGGAAATCCCGGCTCGATCATTATAGGAGGCGGGGCAACCACCGTGGCCGTGGCCGCCGTCGCGGTCGCGGACGGCATCAACCCCGTGCAGGGCATAAGAAACTATTACACCCTCGCCGATGACGTGCATTGGAGCAAGGGCAAGCACTCCTGGAGCTCAGGTTTTTGGTTGCAGCGGATCGAGCAGAACCTGGTCGGGGCGGCTCAGTCGTCAGCAGTAAGCGCCAGTTATTCCACATTGCTGACATTTCTCCAGGATCAGCCTACCCAGGTACTCCTGAACCGGAATCCAGTTGCAGTTGGCTACCGTACTTTTCAGGCGGCCTGGTATATCCAGGATGAAATCAAGCTCAGACCAAATCTCACGTTGCGCGTGGGCTTGCGGGACGAAATGACCAATGGGTGGAACGAAGCACACGGGCGGTGCGCCAACTATGAGTACGACCAAGGCTGGGTGATCCACACCAATCCCACGATCGGCCATTCGTGCCTCACCACAAACCAGGCCACCAGGTTGTTGCAGCCACGCTTGGGTCTGGCTTGGGATCCAACCGGCACGGGAACCTGGGCAGTGCGGGCCGCTGCCGGAATCCACAACGATCTCCAGGATAACCTCGGCAACCGGATCTACGCGAATCCGCCTTATAACGCCCGCGAGCAATTAGCGGTGCCGAACGGTTTGCTTCCTATCCTTCCGATCCAGAAAACCGCCGCGCTGCCGCCCACCTGCGGCCCGGCGCAAGGTCAACCCTGCTCGACCTATGCCGTGGGCGGCGTTGATCCAAACCTGTTCACCCCCACCATCCAGCAATGGACTTTTACGATTGAACACCAGCTCACGAAAGATCTCATGCTGTCGGTGGGCTATGTGGGTAGCCAGTCTTACCACACTCCGCTCAGTATGGATACCAATACTCCCGCGCCCCAGGTGTGCAACAGCCTCCAGGGATGCAAAAGCGGCGGCGTTCTGGCGGCTAATCTAGCCGCGACGGTTCCGCAGGGAACTTTGTATATGCCGTCCACGCCGCCGAAAGCGGATAGCAACGGCAACACTCTGGTGCAGCGTCCAAACCCCTATGTGGCCCAGACCGATGCCTGGTTCAATCAGGGAACCAGCAGCTATCATTCGCTGAATGTCACGCTGCTCAAGCGCGCCGCGCACGGGCTTACGTTTAAGGCGAATTACACTTACGGGAAAGTGATCGATTTGAATTCGGCCATCCTGGCGCCGTCCGGCGAAAATGAGCCGCCGGATCTGTTCAGTCCCTATAACCTGAGCATGAATCGCGGCGTAGCTTCCTACAGCCTCCACCACCAGTTCAACGGGAACTTTAGTTATCAGTTGCCACTCGGAAAAGGGCAGCGCTTCGCGGCCGGCGCCACTGGTTTTGTGGACAAGCTGATTGGCGGCTGGCAATGGAACGGAATCTTCACAGCCCAGGGCGGATTCCCGCTGACCCCGATTGTTGGATTCAACAGTTCCGGGACGGGCGACCCCAATCAATCCGACGTGCCCAACTGGAATCCAAACTTTAAAGGGCCCGTCATTATAGGTTCCCCGGATCAATGGTTCGACCCCAGGGCTTTCCTGGTGCCGACTGCCGGGACCTTTGGAAATGTTGGCCGCTCACCGCTCCGTGGCCCGGGCCTGGTCGTTTTTGACACTTCGTTCTTCAAGAAGATCGCAATCAACGAGAGATTTAATATGCAGTTTCGCGCCGAAGCGTTCAATCTTTTTAATCACTCCAATTTTTCGTGGCCAAATCCGGTGGTTTTCTCGGGCAACAACGCCAACAACAGCATCAGCTCCTCGGCGGGAGTGCCTACAGCTGCATTGAGCCCGCGCATCATCCAGCTCGCGCTGAAGTTTATTTTTTGATAGCGTGCGGTCGGGCTCCCTGTCGGTAAGTAAGTCAAGATGTCCGGTTTTATTCACACATAATCACATGATGGACCCATCAAGCCGCCAACGCTCGACGACATGAGCACTGAGGACCTCGAACGCCTGCTGGCAGAACCGCCCGCCGACGCTCCACCCACCGAGCCGGGAGTCACGCCTGTCACGCAGTAATCGCGCCGCGCGACCGGCAGGCCGACCCGTTCGAAATCGCCTATTAGATAAAAAGTGCCAGGGGGGTGCGGGGGGTAGTGCCTCAATTCGAATCGGCCCCCGGCCCTTTGGGAAATTTGCCACGGCTCCGAGCAGTACCACTCGATGAACTCATCCATGGCGTGGCGGTAGCCGCGCTGGGCATCGCGAGAACTCAGAGTATTCATAACAGCCGATTTAGCTTGGTCGAGATCGGGCAGGCGCGAAACCGTCTTCGGAGCGGGCCGCCATTTCTTGGGGAGCGTTTTTTCGCCATCGTCAGCGGCCTCCTAGGCGGGCTGAACGATGATGCAACATCGACGGTTCTGTCCAGATGCGCCGTAACTCAGGAGTTACCCGCTTTTGGATCGGCTAAAATTCGCTGAGTCTGCTGAAAGCGTTACCAACGGGAGACAGGCGCGCGCATAGAGCTTCGGCGTCCTGCGCATTCGAGAGGTATCTGTGAAGTGGGCCTTCGCCTACCGTTGCTGATGATGGTCGTCGTTAACCAGCAGCTTGCTATCAGTCTCTATGCAGCGCGGCGATTCCTCTAGCGGATCCGTCGAGGGTTTGACCACCTTGGGCGCCATAGTCCAAGGCGCGCTGAGTACCTTGGGGTCTTCCACTGTCGCCTGCCACGCTAGGTTGGCACCGTCGCGCCAGAAGCGCTCGGTTACATGTAGGGCGTTGGAGTGGAAGTATCCGCCTTCTCCGAACCAGCCGTCTTCGAGGAAATTAGTAACGTCCACCACAAACACGCCGTTCTCCCAGCGGCCCAGGGAATCGCCGTAGGAGGTTGGGTTCCCATTCTTGCGATGCGCGCGGCCGTCGGTCGGAACGATCCGGTACGGGTCCCCCGAAATGTCTTCGTAGAAAAAAATGGTTTCCTTA
>JANXXL010000293.1 GCA_025350625.1 Bryobacterales bacterium
GCCGATCAGCAGCATCAGGTCGCCACGGAGCTTTCGCAGATTAAGGACACCACTAACTCGAAGTTCACCGAAGTCGCCACCGATGTGGATGGCGTTAAAGCGAACGTCGAGACCGTTAAGACCAACGTCGCCGCCGCCCAGACCGACATCCAGAAAACCAACGCCGACTTGAAGCGCGCGATGGGCGATATGGGCGTGATGAGCGGATTGATCGCCACCAACTCCAAGGATCTCGACCAGCTACGCGCGCTAGGCGAGCGCAACTACTTCGAATTCGACATCAACAAGAAGGAAGCCGCGAAGAAAGTCGGCGATCTAATGTTGACACTCAAGAAGGCCGATCCCAAGCGCAGCCGTTTCACGATGGACGTTCTCGCCGACGACCACCACGTCGAAAAGAGAGACAAAACCGTTAACGAGCCGGTCCAGCTTTATGTTTCCGGCAATATGCAGCCGTATGAAATCGTGGTAAACCGCGTGACCAAAGATCATGTCACCGGATACCTGGCAACGCCAAAAGTGAAACTGGCTCGCCGCTAGCCTCTTAAGCATTCCTCCATTGATTGCGCGCGTATTCCCGTTGTGGATGCGCGCGCTTTTTCTTGCTCAAAACCGCAAAATAGGCCACAGGCTGGCGAAGTCGTCGGTCCAGACGATCACGGGCTCTTTCGAAGTGCTCCAGCCGACCAAAGTATCGCGAATTTTGGAGTGCGTGAAAGTTTCCCGCTTCTCGGTCAGCAGCACCCAGCGCGAGTTGCTTTCGCCCTGGTCCTCATCGAGCAGATCTTTGACGATCACCACCATCCGCGCCTGCCATCCCAGATAACGCGCCAAGCCGCGTGTCACCGGCTCCAGGTTGAGCGAGCGGTTGGAAATATGCACCGCCAGTATTCCCCCCGGCGCCAATCGCGCGCGGTAGATTTCCGCGCACTCGGCAGTGAGAAGGTGCATGGGTATGGCGTCGCCGGTAAACGCATCCACCGCTATCAGGTCGAAGTCGTGCGAGTGCCCTGCTCGCAGTTCTTGTTCGAGCTGAATGCGCGCGTCGCCCAGTACGACGCCGGTTTGTGCCTTAGAATCCGCGAGGAAACTGAACCACTTCCGCGCGATCGGCTCGACGTTGGGATTGATTTCGTAAAAGCGGTAAGTGTCCTCCCCTCTTCCCCACGCTGCCAGAGTTCCCGCGCCCAGCCCGACCACTGCAACCCGGCGCGGATGCGGTAACGCGTCGATCGCCAGGGCGACGCCGCTGTGCGGCCCGTAATATGTTGTGGGCCACAAACGCTTTTGCGGATCGAGATACTGAAACCCGTGCTGCACCCGCCCATGGCTAAGTTCCCGCAACGCACCGTTCTTATCGCTGCGCTCGACCACTCGCAGAATTCCATAAAAATTGCGGCGCGCGTCAATACCCGGTTGTTGGTTGATAGCCGCGGCGTAGATGGAAATAATCCCGCCGGACATCAGCGCCATCAGCGGCAGGCGCACGGCGAAATTACGCCCAGTCCACTGGGAAAGTGCTCCGCTGCGCATCCAGCATAAGAACCCCAGGATGCAAGCCCCCGCCAGTCCGATCGGGTATTCGCTGAACTCACTAAAGACTCGCGGCGCGACGAGCGCAGAGAATACGCCGCCCAAGGCTCCGCCCGCGGCAATCGTCAAATAGAATACAGTGAGATGCCGCGGCGATGGCCGTGAGCGCGCGAGTTCTCCATGGCACACCATGCAGGTCGCGAATAGCGCACCCAAGTATACGGCGAGCTGCGTTCCTGCCGAGTTAGCCGTGCTCAAGCTGATCACCGCCGTTGTCACCGGCGCGAGCACACCGGCCAACACCGCGAACACGCCGCGCCGGTACCAGCGGTCGCTTTCAAAAGTGAGGATGAATGTCAGCAGGTAAATCGATAGCGGAGCTATCCACAAAAACGGGAATACCGCTATTTCTTGGGTAATTTGGCTAGTGGTCCCCAAGAGCAGCACGGAGCCGCAGGCGGAGAGCGCCAGCCACATTGCTATATCGAGCAGTGACGGTCCAGTGCCGGCCAGTTCCGCAGCGGGCTCAGCCCTCACGCCCCTCATCTGCCACGCCGCCCATCCGCATAAGGCAACGAAGATCACATACATGCCCGACCAAATCCAGGTCTGCGTACTCAGCCTGAAATATGGCTCAAGAACCAGCGGATAACTGAACAACGCCAGAAACGACCCCAGGTTTGAGAGCGCATATAACCGCCACGGCGCTTCCCCTGGACGCGTCATATAGAACCAACGCTGCACCAGCGGCGTAGTGGCCGAGAGCAGCAGATACGGTCCCCCGATCGTCACCGCGAGCAGCAGCAAGATACGCCCCGAAGGATCTCCCGCCGCCGAGGATTTCCAGATCGCCGCTCGCGGAGCCACCGGGAGAAACGCCAGCGAGCCCGCTAGCAGCGCCAAATGTACCCAAACTTGTACGCTGCGATCGCGTCGCGATCCCAGCCAGTGCGCGTAGCCATAACCGGCCAGCAACATGGTCTGGAAAAATAGCATGCAGGTGGTCCATACCGCAGGCCCTCCGCCGAACCAAGGCAGCACGTAGCGGCCGATCATCGGCTGCACCTCGAACAACAGGAACGCGCTTAAGAAAATTGTGACGGGGAAGAGAATGGCCGGCAATTCACGAATCTAACACACGTGCCCCAAGACCTCGCGGATTTGCTCCAGCGCCCACTCGGTCTCCGTTTCCGTAATCACGTACGGTGGCATGAAGTAGAGAATGTTACCCAAGGGACGCAGCAGCAAATTGCGCTCCAGAAATGCGGCGCCCATGCGCGGGCCAATATCGGCGAGATAGCCGGCATTGCCCTCCAGTTCCACCACCCCGACGCCGCCGATCACCCGCACGTCACCCACCTGCGGCAGCGACCGCAGCGGTTCGAGCCCGGCGCGCAGTTGCTGTTCGAGCGTCCGCACGCGTCCTAACACGTCAGTCTCGCGAAACAACTCCAAGCTCGCGATCGCCACCGCGCAGGCCAGCGGATTCGCAGTGTAAGAATGCCCGTGGAAGAACGTCCGCTCGCGATCCGTACTAAGGAACGCCTCATAAATCGCGTGGGTAGCAGCGGTGACGCCCAAAGGCAGATAACCCGCGGTCAGCGCCTTCGACAAACACAGAATATCGGGCGTAGCCTGCGCATGTTCGCACGCAAACATG
>JANXXL010000097.1 GCA_025350625.1 Bryobacterales bacterium
CAAGGCCGTGGCGCGCCCGCTCAGCGAGCGCGATCGCTGGCTCGCCTCGCAGATCGGTCCGGCGATGCGCGCGGCCGGCATGCTGTTCGTGGGCATCGATGTGATCGGCGGCTTCGTGATGAACCGTCCCGCCCTGCTCGATATTCCCACCGGTTCCGGTCACGTAATCCTGTTCGGCATGCGCCCGCAGTACCGCGCGCAAAGCTATCAGGCGTTCAAAATATTCTTCAACGCGCTGGTGTACTTCGAATAGCACTCAGCCGCGGCGCGAAACGTATTTGCGTGCGCTTCCACCGTTGGCTCCACCGGGTCTGAATAGCCGCCGCCCAATGTAATGGCGCAAGGAATTCCGTGATCCAGACAAGCCGCCAGCACCATCCGGTCCCGGCGCATCAATCCCTGCTCCGTTAACGCAAGCCGGCCCAATTTGTCGGATGCAAGCCCATCCACTCCAGATTGATAGAAGAGAATATCGGGTTCAAACGCAACGGCCCGCTCCAGAACGGATGGAATTGCCGCCAGGTATTCCGCATCCTCCGCTCCGTCCGGAAGATCGATATCCAGTTTGCTGAACTGTTTTCGAAACGGAAAATTATTCTTACCGTGAACGGAGATCGTCAGCACCCACGGATCGTCCTCAAATAGCTTCGCCGTGCCGTCGCCCTGATGGACATCCAGATCCACCACGCAGGCACGCCGGATCAATCCGCGCACACGCAGAGAAGCGATAGCTACAGCCACATCATTGAACACGCAGAACCCCGCGCCTTCACTCCGGAACGCGTGATGCGTGCCCCCCGCCAGTCCCCCGCTGAAGCCTTCCTGAAGCGCATGTTCGGCCGCGCTGATGGTCCCGCCTACCGACGCCAGCGTGCGCCTGACCAAACTCACCGACCAAGGAAACCCAATGCGCCGGATGACCGCCGGTGCGATGTCGCCGCTGAGAAACGCACTGACGTACGACTGATCGTGCACCAGCGCAATCGATTCGTAATCCGCCATCGGCGCCTCGCGCAATTCGAAGGCTGCATCCGCCGCCAGTAACTCACGCAGCATTCTGTACTTGCGCATCGGGAACTTGTGTCCCGGCGGCAGGGCGATTTCGTAATGGTCGCAATAATACAATCGCAGTGGCATCTTAGACGCAATCCGAGCCGCGACCGTGAGGGAGCGGTTGGAGACATGGCATCATGACAGTTCCTAGCGCTTTGTCAGGTCGCGGATCATGATGTTTTTGAAGCGCATATTTCCCGATCCGCCGGAATGCAGCTGCAGTGCGATCGGCCCGTCGAAAGACTTCGGCTTCGGGTCCGTGAAATCCACCATCAACACTCCATTCAACCGCGAAACAAAATGGTTCCCCTCCACCTTCAACAGATACTCGTTCCAATCGTCGGCACGGACCACCGTCTCATTTTCCGGAGACGGCCACACCAGCCATCCGCGGCCATCGCCGTAGAGCCCGGCGGTGTGCTGTCCAATCCGGCAATCGATCTCAAACTGCATCCCCTGCGAAACATCGGCAGTGCCCGGCTTGAAATCCACATGGAAGAACACGCCGCTGTTGCCGTCGCCTTCACACTTGAACCGTAACGAAAGATGAAAGTCCTTGTAGCTCTTTTCCGTCTTCAAATACCCGTAATCTTTCGTCGTGGCCAGGCCGTGAATCGTTCCTGCCTCCACATTCCACGTCTCATTACCAACCTTCACCCAGCCGGTGAGGTCTTTCCCGTTGAACAGATTCACCCAGTCTTCACCGGGCAGCACTTGCTTTGGAGTCTGCGCGTACAGCGCGGAGGAAAGGAGGACGAGAGCAGCCAATTTACGCATATACCGGAGTATATAACGCTTCCTCATCCGGCGACGGCGGGCAGGTCCTCGAACCGGTCGATCAGAAAATCCGGCGGGTCGGCAGCAAGAGTCTCAGGCTGAAATCCGTACGTCACCCCGCAAGCCTTGATCCCCGCATTGCGCGCCGTCTGTATGTCCACCGCACTGTCGCCGATCATCATCGCATTCCCGGCAACCGTGCCTGCCTCGGAAAGCAGCGCCTCAATTCCGATAGGGTGCGGCTTCTTCTGCTCGAAGCTATTGCCGCCATAAACCTGGAAGAAATGCCTCTCCAGTCCCAGTCCGCTGATAATCGCTTTGCTGATACGGACGGGCTTGTTGGTCAGCACCGCCATGCGCTTCCCGCGGTCCAGCAAAACGTCCAGCGTTTCGGCAACGCCCGGGTAAAGCGTAGTGCAGTCCAGCATGTGCTCGCGATAATAGGCCAGAAAAAACTCGAGAGCATTTTGCACGTCCGCCTCGGTAGCCTCAGGCCCCAGCGCCCGCCGAATCAGCATCGGCGCTCCATTGCCAACGTAAGAAAAAACCAGGGAATGCGCCAACTCGCCCAGCCCCATATGCGCCCGCGAGGCATTCACCGCATGCGCCAGGTCTAGCTTTGAATCAATGAGCGTTCCGTCCAGATCGAAAATCAAGAGGTTCATTCGGTTCTTACTTACGTCCCTCGGCGCAGGAGTGTGCCCGGCGCGGGCGGAATCTAACTGGATGAAACGGGCCAATCGAAGCCAATGACGGCAATGGTAGCAAACCGTAAAGCATAACCGCGAGGCGAACCCGAAACAAGCGATTAGCAAACTCCCGGCCCAATGTCCCTGGAACCGCTGCCGGGCGGAGTTCAAGCGGTTTTTCGCCAATCTGATTCCACCTGGTTTGAGCCGGTGCTATCCAACGTCAACCAGCCGCGGCGGCGCTACTTCGGTCGAGGAAACAACGCGGCCAACGGAAGCACAACCAGAGCGGCTATCCAAACGTAAAAACCGGCCAGCAACCGGAGGATGGCCGTGTGGGAAACGTTGCCCTCATCGCCCACCAACCTATTACCGCCGCGAAGACGCCCGGCCAGCCCACTACCAGCGCTCTTGCTCCAAACATCACATCTTGCACGCCGCTACTATTTCGGAAGCTGGGTATGTGCTTCACTCAGGTAATTGCTATGGCGGCAGATCGGGTGGGGTGGTCCCCCTGGACCGCGCGGGACGCCGAGAT
>JANXXL010000060.1 GCA_025350625.1 Bryobacterales bacterium
CGCACTCGCAGGACACGTCGGCGTGGGCGGGGGTTCATTATTTCGCCTCGCGGCAGCATGACGAGAAAGGGCCGCTTACCTGGCCGGAAGGCAATGGCTGGATTTTGAAGAAGCTGCTGGCGAAGCTGGGCCGCTATGTGCGGACGGAAGCTCTGGTGCGGCAGATTCGAGCGGACGGGCAGAAGTATCGGGTGCTGGCGGGCGATGTGGAATACGTCGCCGATAAGGTGATTTTTGCGGCGCCTACATTTGTAGCTCGTAATGTTTTAGAGAATCCGCCGGCCGTTCCTTTTGAATATTCGCCTTGGCTGACTGCGAATCTCACGCTGGACCGCTTGCCGCGTGAAGCGGGCGCGGAATTGGCATGGGACAACGTGATCTACGATTCCCCTTCGCTGGGTTATGTGAACGCTACGCATATGAGCCTGCGCTCGCGGGTGGATCGATCGGTTTGGACTTACTATTGGGCGCTGGCTAGCGGGACGCCCGTGGAGAACCGGAAGATGCTGCTGGCGCGGGATTGGGGTTATTGGAAGGATGCGATTTTGAACGATCTGGCGCGGGCGCATCCGGATATACGGGAGTGCGTTTCCCGGGTGGACATCATGCGCATTGGGCATGCGATGGCACGGCCGGCGGTGGGGGCGATTTTTTCAGAGGCACGCCGGCGTTTGGCGAAACCGGCGGGTAACCTGGTTTTTGCGAATTCCGATTTGAGCGGGTTCTCGATTTTTGAAGAGGCTCAATACCGGGGTGTGAGTGCCGCGGATTACGTGCTGCGGAGAATCTAGCGGGAGAGTCCCCCTTAAGAGTTGACGACGGGAGCGAGAGCGCGACCGAGGGGTCGCGCGCAGACGAGGGCGTCTGCCCCACCGCATGTGGTAAAGAATTAGCCGGGACGGCGCACTCGGGTTGAGTCCGTAAGCTGGGGAGGCCGTCCTGGCGCTTCATCTTTTGCTGAGCATGTCTTGCAGCAGCGCATCGCCATGTGGGGAGACGCCGTGCCCCGGCGCCGATGCCTGGCTGAGCTTCGCCAGCCCGTCCTGCGCACGTTTGCCGCTGTCGGATGCGGGGTTCGCGGCGATGGCGCGTTTCCAAAAGGCTGTCGCCTGGTCGAAGTGATTGAGGTTGGCATGAATGGCTCCCAGGTTGTAGAGGCCGTCTACGTTGGTGGGGTAGTCTTTCACTAACCGCCCGGTTTCCCGAATGGCCCCTTCAATGTCGTTGGATTCAAACAGGGCGCGTCCCAGCTCGAGCCTGGCTTCTTCGTTGGCTGGTTCCTGTTTCAGGATCTCTTGCAGATGGGCGGCTGCTTTGTCTGCGTGGCCTCCGCTGCGCTCCAGCTCCGCAAGACGCATAAGAATCGGCGGATGGCCCGGTTTCATTTTCAACTCTTCCGCTAGCGCCGCCAATTCGTGCGCTGCATCTTTGGGGGCGGGTTGCGATCCATCAACGGCCGGAAGAGAACCGGCCGTTGCGGGCGGGGTAGCTTTTGCCGTTCCGGAACGGCGATTGATGCCCACCACAATGGCTGCTCCGATCACTATCGGAATTGCGGCGATCAAGATCTTTTTGAGAATAGGGTTCATGGGGTTGCGAGCTCCTGTGCTGAATGTTTCATGTTTGGGCCAATGGTTTTCCGGCGGCGATCAATTGACGGACTTCCTTCACCGCTTCCAGCGTAATATCTTTCATGCCGAACTCGATGCCGATCTTTTTCAGGAAATCGGTTGGCGGAGTGCCTCCGGCGAATACCCAAACGTAATCGTTTTCTATCTCACGCGATTCCGCGCCTACATCGAGGACCACCGACTTTTCGCGGATCTCCGTGGGATTGGAGTTGAATAATACGGTTAGCTTGGCGGACCGGGAATACTCCTCGATGCGCTGTGCGTTGCGTTCCTTGATTCGGGAGAAGGAGTCCTTGCGGTAGGAGAGCGTGACCTGATTTCCGCGTTGATTGGCGAGTCCCATGGCGGCTTCGATGGCGCTGTCGCCTCCACCCACCACCAGTATTTTCTTGTTTATGTAGTGGTCGGCTTCAATCAGGCGGTACATCACTTTGGGAAGCTCTTCGCCCTTGACGCCGAGCTTTCGCGGGGTGCCCGCGCGGCCAAGCGCCAGAACGACTGCCGCCGACCGGTACTCCCCCTTGTCCGTGGTTGTGAGGAATATGCCGTCCGCGCCGCGGTGGACGGTTTCGACCCGTTCATTGGTGCAGGCGTTGAAATCAGCCCGATCGAGCACGGTCTTCCAGAACGCCAGCAAGGTCTCCTTTGAGATCTCGGTCTTCTTAAACTTGCCGTACAGAGGGAACTCTACCGGGCTGGTCATCACCAGCTTTTGGCGTGGATATTTCGCTACCGTTCCACCGATCTCGTCCCGCTCGATGGTTATGTAGCGGATGTTGCGCTCAATTGCGCGGAGAGAGGCACTGATGCCGGCCGGTCCGGCTCCAATGATTAGTACGTCATGGATGCCATCGCCAGGCGCTCCGGATTCGGCGAGGCGCGCGGCAATGGTGTCGATACATTCGCGCCCCTGGTTGACGGCGTTCTTGATGAGTGCGAGGCCGCCCAATTCGCCCGCGATAAACAGATTGGGCACGCTGGTTTCGTATTCCGGAGTCAGATAAGGTACGTCAGCGCCCATTCGCGGGCTGGCCATTACCATGGTGATGGCGCCGACGGGGCAGGCATCGGCGCACAGGCCGTGGCCAATGCACTTGTGCCCGTTGACGATGGCCGCCTTGCCACCCAGCATCGCCAGCACGTCGCCTTCGGGGCATACATTGGTGCAACTCTGGCATCCGATGCAGTAGGTGGTATCGATGGAAGGATGTTGCGACAACGGGCCGCTGGAGTACATTTCGCCGCGTGCGGCGGCCTCGCGGGCCAGCCGGTCCCGCTTCCGCAGGCTGAGGAAGTAAAGTGCCAACGGTACGGCCAGCACCATCCCGGTGAAACCATAAATCCAGACAGTATCGTTCATCAGAAATAGCCCATCATCAAAACCACCCCAATGTGTACCACGGCCAGCAGGGCGAAGGATACGCTAAACGGGCGATGGACGACGTGCCACAGGTTAAAAGCCTGATGCACCCGGTCCAGGAAGGCCATTTTGGTGCTTAGCCACGACCGTTTGCGCACCAGGTCGATCACCGATTCCAGATCGGCGTGTCCCGATTTTAGCAAGCCGCCCAGGGTGGTGAATTTCTCTGAACCGGTGAGGACGCGCCGGCGAAGACGAGCTACTAGCAAGGGGCGCGCCAGATCCAGACGGAGCATGGTCCACAAGAGGGCGATCAAAGACATGCGCCGGATCTCCGCGCGCGAGGGAACTTGAAGCAAAGGTGCGATCACTTCTTCCGGGATCAGGGACTGATGATCCATTTGAGCGGCCAGTTCGCGCGCCTGGGTTTCCAGCTCGCCCATGTCCAGTTGAACGGCGTTCAGACTGCGGGGCACTTGCGCGTAGAGGAAGCGGCCGACAAACCCGCTGAGGGCGACGGCCATCATAATCCAATAGGCGATACCGGCCAACCCTCCGAGTTTGAAAGCTGCGTGGAATGTGACGACGACCGGAGCGGCAATGCCAACAAGCACGTGAAAATCCAGCCAGTGTTTCGTCTTGCCGATAGAACTCAGCCACTTCGATCGCTTGCGCAGAGGGTAGATCGACAGCACCACGAACAAGGCAACGCCAAGCATCCCCATTCGTAGTCCAATGGTTCCGCTGGGGCGCAGTAAAGGATGGAGAGGAGATTCCGCGCGCTCCGCCAATCCCATACGGTAGTAGCCCGCGCCGTAGATGGAGAGGCAAAGAATCATGGCCGCGGTGGCAAGAGACGCGACCGCGAATCTGATCCGGTGGAAGCGGTCGCCGTCGCGGCGGGTATTTGCGCGGATGGTTGGAAAAGTAGTGGCCATGGTCTAGTGTTTTTCCTCGATCTTGGTCTCCGTCTCCACGGCGAAGAGTTTGTATGCGGCGAAGCGGTGCAGATTGCGCCAGTGCTGGTGGCGGGTTTTGACTTCAATTTGCGCCGACTGCGGAAGCCAGTATGTCTTCGCCCGCAAGCTTACAGGCGCGTAACGGACATCGGTTGAAAGCGTCTCTAATCCGATCTCTTCCGCGGGCTCCCTCCAATGCGCTTCAATGCGGGCCACCATGCCGCTGGCGGGCTCAATCCAGGCGGTTCCCTCCCAGGCGATGGGGTACTCCCGGCCCTTCAAATCCAGGGCTCCGGGAGATTTTCCGCCGGTGCGCGGAACAAAAGTAACCGGCACCAGTTTGCGCCCTTCGATCTCCGCTTCGGCTTGCGGCGAGAAGAAATAGCTGGACTGAAACTCCGGATGCAAGATCAGCAGTAGTGTCGCGAATCCGCGTGTGGCCAACAGCGATCCTTGCGGTGCTTTCCTGGCGGGGGCACTGGTCTCGGCGCGGGATTCATCCACCAGCAATTCCCCCCCGCTCCAGCGCATGGAAATCAGATAGTCATAGTCGGACTGGCTCCGCAGAAGAGTCTTCCCCTTTTCGTTGAACTTTTCCTGCGCCAGGTGCTCGGTACAGGTCACCGACGAGAGTTCGTCCCAAAATTGCTGTACGCGCTGGCCGGCACGGTCCAGTAGTGTTGCAGCAGGCGGCGCTGTAGCTGGCGCTGTTGTAGCCGGCGCGCCAGGGACCGGCGCCAGCGCCAGCAGATTAATAACGATAGCCAAGCGAAAAAAAGGTCTGATCATAGCTCTGAATCGATCCGTGATACGAATTCCATCCCGCACCCAGCGCGTAGTGCCGGCCAATAAACCAATCGAGGGTGGCGTTCATCCACAAGGAGCGCGTATTTTGCGATACCGCTGAACTGAGTTCCTGATCGCCGCCCTGGACTTCGAATCGCAGGCCGTTTCCCAATTCGCGCGACAGCGACACCGATTGGTACCAGCCCTTGCCAAGCGGCGACTGAAAGACGGAACGCCGGAGGTCCGCGCGAAATCCGGTATTGGCGAAGTTGCGGAGGGCGATTCCATACATCTGGTTGAGCGAACCCTTTGCGTCTCCGCTGCGCTGATTTTGGCCCACCGTGCCGTAGAGCGAGATTTGGTACGGCAGTTCCAGGCGGATTCCACCGCTCAACCCGGTGAACAGATATTTATCCAGCAAACCGGTGCCGATCAGGACCAGGTCGAAAGTAGGAATCGTGCGGAAGTAGTTGTGATTGACATCGAAGGAGATCCAGCGCGCGGGCTGGACGCGCAGCGTGAGGAAACTGCGGCTGAGGGCGATTCCCGAATCCAGATTTCCCAGCCGGCCCACGGTTAACCGGTCCGCTTCCATGTTGTAGAACACCGACAGGTTCTGTTTCCAGGAGAAATTATTTTCCAGAAATGCGTACTCGCGCTCCGCTTTCCAGTGCAGCCTGCTGATGGCGATCCCGGCCGTCTGCGTATATCTGAGCTTATCAAAACTGCCTGCATCGAGCGCCAGAAGTGCACCGCCCAACTGGCGTCCCGGTTTGTAGTCCCAGGCGGAAGGGTCGGGGGTGGAGCCGCCGAAGGCTCCGGCGGTCCAGTGCTTGCCCAGCCGCCGGCCGACATAGGCGCCGTCAATGGTGCTGAGACTTCCTGCCCATGGGATGAGAAGGCGGCCCACACCAAACGAGTATCGGGATTCCGGGTTGTTGTAATAGAGACCGATGTGATAGGTGCGGTTGACCACGTCCCGCAAGGTTTGCGTTTGTGGGCCGGAACCGTCGCGGCTGTTCATCCTTCCACGCCAATAGCCGGTGAGGTTCCAGAAGCTGCCGCCGATCCGGGTGACGTCGGCGCGAACCGCGACACCGTGCTGGTTGGTGGCAATGCCGGATGCATGGTCGACGATGCTGTTGAATTCGTAGCTCACACCGCCTTGGGAGCGGTTTATCTCAGGCGAAGGAGCCTTGGGAACATAGTCGCGCTGTTCCTGCTCAAGAGGGTCGCCGGCGGTGAAGCTGACGATTTGCCCGTAGCGGCGCGCGGTTTTCGATTGTTGCAACATCCGCAAGACTTCCAGGTCCTGGCTGGACACCTCGGCCAGGTCGCCGGTTCGAATCCCGCTCAAGGATGATTCGATTTCACACACGGCGGAATGCGCGGCCACGGCTGTGACCACCAATCTTGCCACCGACTCGGCCGATAGCGTGGGATCGCCGGGCTTCAGGCGTTTCACAGTAAGGTGAAAGCCTTCCTGCAAACCCTCTTCGCGGCCACCGTTCAAGTAGATGGCGGCATCGGTGACATAGCGGACCTCAAACGTGCTGCGCAATTCCTGCACTTGCGCCGATGCCAGACAAGCGATGAAGAATAGGCAAAGACGCGACATCATCCCGCTTTTCCCGCCGGGTGGCAACTGTAGCAGTTGGTGCTGTTGTAAACGTAATTACGCACGCCGCTGTGCTTGTTGTTGGTTGTGGTCTGGATGTGACAGGTGGTGCAGGTGAATACTTTGTAGTTCGCCGAATTCTGATGGCAATCCGCGCAGGTGTTCCAGACGCCTTTCACGTGGGCTCCGGTGGTAATGGGGAAGGCGGTGTGGTTGAAGGTGGCGCCTGGCCATTGGGTTGTTG
>JANXXL010000074.1 GCA_025350625.1 Bryobacterales bacterium
GGCGCAGCCGAGCGGGTCGCGTCCGGAAAAGCGCAATCTGTTCTACGAAACCAATATGAAGAGTTGGGGTCCGGCGCTGACCGCGAAGTGGCCCGAGATCAAGATGGACACGGTCGACAAATTTCTGACCAAAATGTACCGCACCAACCCCGACTTCGTTTTTACGGTCACGCGCGATTTCGTGCGGAGCTGCCAAACGCCGGTGCTGATCCTGCCGGATGACATCGACGCGCACCCGTACGCCGTCGCCATGGAGGCCGCGATGCTCGCTCCGAAAGCCGAAGTCAGCATCTTTCCCTGGAAAGAGCCTAAGGAGCGAATTCCGCTCGCGGTGCGGCAAATCCATTCCTTCCTCAGGGCGCACCGGCCGGCTTAACAGCCTGGGATGAAAGCGGAGGCCAACTAAATTTCATGGGACGGGATCTACCGCCTCATGTGGGGCCGGTCCTTTTCGTTTTCGGCGCAGAAGTTTTCTAAAATATCGCTGTCCGGCAGCAGTAGTTGTGTGACCTTGAATGTGAACGGCTTGGTAAACATCTTGGGATCGTCCACGGTGATCTGCAGGTCCATATGGCCGAAGTCACGACGGAGAAAGCGCTCCTGAACGTGCAAAGATTCACTGACCGGGTGCCCAAAGGCGTCGATCCAAATCTTTTCGTTAAAACCTGCCGAGTCCACCACCAGCGTTTCGCCTTCCCAGTGCCCCACCGAATAGCCCAGCCACGCAGGATTCGGATTATCGGGCAACTTGCGGCCATCTGTGTAGATCTGGCGGCGAGTGTTGTCATTCTCGAACATCATTACAATGAGGCCCGGGGTTTGTACGATCTTGAACGGAAACCCAATCAACTCCGCGCGCGTGACGCCTAACGGCAAACATCTTATAGAAGGGGATTCGGTGTCCTTGGGACGGGCGCGCATGATAGCGGTCGCCTCGGGCCGGAGGGGCGCTTCTTCGGGTTTGAAGTCGGCGAGGATGTTGTAGAAGTATCTGGAGAACGTGGTGATGTCGTCGCCCGGCACCACGTCCACGGCAATCGCATCTTTTCCCAACATGCGCTCAATCTCGCCTTTCACCTCCGGCTGCACTTGCCAGACGCCGGAGAGATCGGGCTTGCCGGCAAGGCGCGGGGTTTTGGCTGAGAGGTTGGGCTTGCCGTCCTTGGTTCGCGGAGTGCCTGGCGCGGGGTAGTTCAGCCATTGTGCGTCCGCCGCCAGCATGGCCGCGAAAAACAAGAGCGTGACTTTCTTGCGCGCGGCCATTCTGATTTTTCGCTCCACCTAGAAAACTTTCGAGGACCGGGTTACTTGACCATCGCGGACTGCGAACGCACCGCTCGCCACTTGCCGTCCCGATTCTCGAAAACATCCATCCACGCCCACTTACCGCTGGTGTTTTTTCCCTTGTAAGAGCTCTTTTCAGTGTCGGTGCCCTGGACCACTATCACCGTTCCGATCTTTTTGGCGTCCATCGGCCCAAACTCGAACGACTCAAGTTTCGACGTACCATTCTTCACGTTCTCGAGAAAGTCCTTCTTCGTTGACTTGACGCCGTCAGGGCCTAAACCCGACCAATCGTCGGCGATGATCTGGCTGAGCTTAGCGACGTCACCGGCCTTCTGCGCATCCGACCAATCGTGCTCCAGTTGCTTGACCGCTTCCATCGCGGCCGAGTCGGCGGCTTTCGCTGCCTGCCCATAAGCAGGGACAAAACCCGCACCCAATATCAGAAATACTGCCAAAGTTTTTATCATCCGAACCTCCTCTTACTTCTCGCAGCAGCAGTGTACCACCATCGGCACTGGAGAACGTTAACGCCCTGGGCGCTTGGCGCGCTTCCGTGTGACATATAACGTCAATGCGGAGCCGGTAAGCTGGCAAACCGAAAGCGCGAGCAAAGCGAGTGTCATGCTATGCGTACGGTCTTTGATGGTGCCGATTAAATAAGGGCTGGCGTATCCGGAAAGATTTCCGATCGAATTGATCCAGAGCGATGCCAGCGGCGGCGGCGTCGCCCGAGAGTATTCCAGTCGGCAGCGTCCAGAACAGGCATAGCGCACATTCGGTTCCGATGGCGGCGATGGTCAGCGCTGCCAAGCCCGCGGTTCCCGATATTCCGGGGATCGAACTAACGGCGAAGGCGGCGGCTCCGAGGACTCCGGCCAGGGTGAGATGCCAACGCCGTTCTCCGGTGACGTCGGAGTGATGACCCGCCAGCACAATTCCGATGGCAGCGGCACCCCACGGAATTCGGAAATCCATCCGATGAACGGTGGATTGATGGTGAGGGTGTCATGAATTACCTGAGGCAGCCAGAATCCCAGGTATGCGAAATCACTGAAAGCCAGAATCCAGACATCCACGCTGCGAAACGCATCAGAGAGCTTGTGGTTCCCTGGGTTGGTGCGTTTCTTTTCGCGCTCGTTCAGACAAGCGGCTTTGGCGATCTCATCGGTTCAAAGATGGCTTCATAATTCTGGAGTGGAGGCAGTGAGATGCAGCCCTAAGATGCCTCCACTCTCTTCTCCAAGTCGAAGGCTCAGAGGAACACCCGGCTCGCTTCCGTATAGTTACCCATTCGGCATATCTAAACAATATCCTTTTGGCACATGCCCCGAGGGAAACGACCCCGCTTGCATCGGTCAATTCCGCGTGATATGGTTCTCAACCATAAGTTGAAACACTTTTACGGGGAGGTTTCACATGCGACAGCTCATTCTCTTTCTGGGGCTCGCCCTGCCAATCGGCATAGCGTCCGCCCAAACTTTTGGCGAGATTACAGGTGAAGTAAGGGATCCCAGCGGCGCCGTCGTTCCCCGCGCAGCCGTTGCAATCACCAACACCGCAACCAATGTTTCACGAACCACGGTAACGAACAACGAAGGGATCTACAGCGTTCCCGCGCTGAATCCTGGAATCTATCAGATCAAGGTGGAGTCGGATGGTTTCCAGCCCACGGTGCGGAGCAATGTCGAGCTTCAGGTGCAACAAACGGCCCGGGTCGATTTCGCGCTCGCAGTGGGCCAGACCGCGCAAACCGTCGAGGTCAGCTCTTCCGCGCTTATGTTGACCACCGAGAACGCGACGGTCGGTACGGTCATTGAGCAGAAGAGCATCGTCGATCTGCCCCTGAATGGCCGCAACTTCCTGCAACTGGTAGCGCTGAGCCCGAACGTGACGTTTGGATTTCAGGCACCCGGACAGACTCGGCGCCAGGGTGGCACGCGGGCTGAACAGACCATCTCGATTGCAGGCATGCGAGGTGCCTGGAATAACTTCACTCTGGACGGAGTCGCGAACACCGACCCGAATTTCAATTTGTATATCCAGCTTCCCTCCGTAGATGCGCTTCGGGAATTCAAGGTTCAAAGCGGCATCTATCCGGCTGAGTTCGGCCGTGAAGCCGGCCAGATCAACGTTTCCACGAAATCCGGGACGAACGGGTATCACGGAACTGCATTCGAGTTTCTACGCAACAGTAAGCTGGATGCGAAACCTTACGATTTCATCGGCACTAATCCGCTCAAGGCGCCCTTCCGCTGGAATCAGTATGGCTTTACTCTAGGCGGTCCCGTAGTGGTCCCCAAACTGTTCAACGGGAGAGATCGGCTCTTCTTCATGTCAAATTTTGAAGGATTCAAGAGCCGCCGGTCGGATCAAGGCCTGTACACGACGGCCCCGGCCTCCTGGCGGCGCGGAGATTTTAGTTCCTTCAAATCTCCCATATATGATCCTCTAACCCGCAAAAACGTCAACGGGACGCTGACCGCAACACCGTTTGCCGGCAATATTATCCCGCCGGACCGTTTGGACAAGACGTCGCTCAAGCTTTTGGAGTTCTGGCCCTTGCCGAACCTCTCTACCACAGCCGTCTCGCAGAATTACCAAAACCCCGAGAGGACCGCTATCGATAAGAACCAGTTCAATCAGCGGATCGACTTCAACCAAAGCTCCAATTCGCAGTGGTTCGGGCGCTTCAGTTGGACCGATGAGTTCACGATCTTGCCGGGATTACCGCTCAGCGGAAGCACGCTCTACACCAATTCCAAGCAGTACATGGTTTCCAATATCCACGTGCTGTCGCCCACTAAGGTGAACGAAGCTCGCTTTGGATATACGAAATTATTCAACACTAGCTCGCAGGAGCTGGCCGGGAAACGCGACGTGGTGAAGGAATTGGGGCTTCCGGTTTCGTCGTCGGATCCCCTCAGTTGGGGCATCCCCGCGATCGGCGGAGCGCCCTTCAACCTCGGTCTGAGCGCCTTCGGTAACGACAGCAATGGGCCGTTCGTCCTCAACGATAAGATTGCCCAGGTACTCGATAACTTCTCCTGGGTGCACGGCAAGCATTCTCTCCGCTTCGGAGGCGAGTATCGCTGGGATGTCTACAACAATGCCGGCAACCAGTTTACCCGGCCACAATTCACGTTCGACGGCTCTTACACAGCCCCGCCGAGTACGCTGATTGGTGGAAATTCGGCGGCGGACTTCCTTCTGGGTGCGATTTCCAAAACCGATTTGGCGATTGGGTCCGCCTCGGGGGACTTCAAATCCAATACCTTGGCGTTATACCTCGACGATACCTACAAAGTTGCACCCAAGCTGACGGTAACTGTCGGAATGCGTTGGGAGGTTGTGCAGCCATGGAAGGACAGCCTTCAGCACGAAGTGAACTATCAATTCAAGACGTCGCTGCCCTCCGCCGTGAATGTGGATCAGAGTTTACACCCCGTTTTAGTTCGCACGGGCAGCGGGGATTTCTACGAAGGGGTGGATTTCCGCTACAACGGAATTCAGACCGCCAGGGACGGCCGGCTGGGCGACAGGTTGGTGCAGACGGACTGGAACCTTTTGGCTCCCCGTGTAGGGTTCGCCTACAGCCCCTCGAGCAAGTGGTCCATCCGCACCGGATTTGGCATATTCTACTCGCAGGAAACGGCCAACTCACGGTTCGATTTGAACCGTGGCTTATCGGGCCGCGCCGCCCAGGTACCGAACCGCCAGGGGGTTCCCACCGTGACGTATGGGAACTTTTTCAATCCCTCCGTACTGCCCATACGGCTAACGCCTGGGCTGACTTGGGGGGTCAGTCCCGATATTGGAACACCCTACTCGATGATGTATCTGTTCAATATCCAGAGACAGCTCGGCAGCAGCACCACGCTTGAAATCGGCTACAACGGAGTGGTGTCCCGCCATTTGCAGAATCAGAATAACGGCGCCGCCCCGCTTCCTGGAATCACGCCCATAGCGACTCGCAACCCCTACCCTGAATTCCCCGCCGGCATCGAATTGACCGAAGGCACGGGGAAATCCAACTACAATGGCCTGGGAATAAAGTTGAACCAGCGATTTAAGTCAGGCTTGACCACACTGGTCAGTTACACTTGGTCCAAAGCGCTGGACGATGGCAGCGCCATCCGGGGCAATGCGTTGCTCAATTCCAGCTCCGCCGATATGTACCCCCAGGACGGCCGCTGCCGGCGCTGCGAGTATGGTCCTTCCTCGTATAACACCCCGGTCCGCTTCGTGAGCTCGATTCTCTATGATCTGCCGCTCGGGAGAGGCAAGAGCTTTCTCAATGGGGGCGGATTCCTGAACCGTGTGGTGGGTGGATGGCAGATCAATTCTATCTTCACCGCTCAGAGCGGCCGCCCGCTTTACGTTTATGCGGGCTGGGACGCTGCCGGCCAAGTCATTGGCGGAAACTGGGACCGGATCGATACGAACGGCGCCGATCCATATCTGCCCTCGGACCAGCAGAGCGCCAACCAGTGGTTCAACCTTGCCGCTTTTTCAAATGTGAAACCGGGAACCTACGGCAATCTGGGTCGTAACATTTTGACCGGTCCCGCGGTCTGGAACCTGGACTTCTCGGCGATTAAGAACTTCAATATCACCGAGAGGCAAAGCGTGCAGCTCCGCTTTGAAACGTTCAACACGCTCAACCATCCCGCGTTGGGAAGTCCTATCACCAACTGGGGTGGTGCTGGCCCGACGCCGGCGCCCAACTTCGGGCAGATTCGAGACACGGTGACTGGCAACGTGGCTACCCGCGGGACTGCCTTCGACATGCGCCAGTTGCAAGTCGCCCTCAAGTATATTTTCTGATCGCGAATAGTATCGATCAGAGAACACTCGGCGGGCGGTGCGCATGCTCCGCCCACGATCCGGATACGACGGGCTGATTGCGGAACGTTGCCCCGGACGGAAAACGTGCGATGGCAGTCACGCCGGCCAATGCGTCGGAAGCGCTGCCGATGTAGAACCACGTCATATCCTTGAAAACTTTTTCGACGAGCGGCGGCGGAAAATGGCAAATAACTGCATTTGCGCGCCGCCTTTGAATTTTCAACAAAAGTCCCATTTTGATGTGTTTGACAGGATTATTTCCGAGTGGTCGGCAACTCGGAAGCAACTTTTGAGTCTGGAACGCTGTTCGCGCTCCCGGCGATTGTGAGCTGACGCAGGAACAAGGGCAGCCGCCCGTGCAGCGGCATCCCACTGTGCTCAAAAGTTACTCCCAAAATGAAAAAGGTTGCCTTGTTCCAGAGCAAAGTCGAACGCTCAAAGGCGTTCACATCGCGCTTAACTAAGCGCACTGGCCGCTCGGCGCTTGCGCGTGACGTATAACGTCAATGCGGAGCCGATCAACTGGCAAACGGAGAGCGCCAGCAACGCGAGCGTCATGCTATGGGTACGGTCCTTGATAGTGCCGATCAGATAAGGACTAGCGTATCCAGAAAGGTTTCCAATCGAATTGATCCAAGCGATGCCAGCAGCAGCGGCGGCGCCTGAAAGTACTCCTGTGGGTAGCGTCCAGAACAGGCACAGGGCACATTCGGTCCCAATGGCCGCGATGGTGAGCGCTGCCAACCCCGCGGTTCCCGAGATTCCGGGGAGCGAACTGACGGCAAAGGCGGCGGCTCCGAGGACTCCGGCCAGGGTGAGATGCCAACGCCGTTCTCCGGTGACGTCGGAGTGATGACCTGCCAGAACCATTCCGATGGCGGCGGCGCCCCAAGGAATCACGGAAATCCACCCGATGTACAGCGGATTTATGGTGAGCGTGTCATGAATGACCTGAGGCAGCCAGAATCCCAGGCCGTAATTGCCCATCACGTAGGCGAAGTAAATGAAAGCCAGAATCCAGACGTCCACGCTGCGAAACGCATCGGAGAGCTTGTGGTTCCCCGGGCTGGTGCGCTTCTTGAGCTCTTCTTCGGCGTGAAGATTATTGAGCACCATGCGCTTTTCGCGATCGTTCAGCCAAGCGGCCTTGGCCGGGTTATCGGTAAGGTAGGCCAGCGTGAGTAAACCGGCGAGCAGCGAGGGGATTCCCTCCACCAGAAACAGCCACTGCCAGGCGTGAAGGTGTCCCACGCCGCTCATGCGCGCTAGAATCCAGCCGGAGATCGGGCCGGTCAACGCCCCTGAAAGCGGTATGCCGGTCATGAACATGGCCACCATCTTGGCGCGATATTTGTTGGTGAACCAGAAAGTGAGATAGAGGATCACGCCGGGGAAGAATCCGGATTCGACGATGCCCAGGAAAAAGCGCAGGACGTAGAAACTGACGGGGCCGGTTACGAACATGGTGGCGGCGGAAAGCACGCCCCAGACGACCATAATAGGGCCGATCCAATAACGAGCGCCGATGCGTTGCAGGATGATGTTGCTGGGCACTTCGAAGAGAAAATATCCGATGAAAAAAATGCCAGCGCCTGCGCCGTAGACGGCATCGGTCATCCCTAATTCGCGCTGCATCTGAAGCTTGGCGAACCCGACATTTACCCGGTCGACGTACGCCAGAATGTAGCAGAGCAGCAGAAAAGGCATCAGCCGCCAAGCAATTTTGCGGTAAGTGGCGGCTTCAAACTGAGCCTCCAGCGATACGGGGGGAGCCAAATTCACTACCCAATCATACACCGCCACTCGTGGCCAACAATGCGATTTGATGGAACGTTACGGCTCCAGATCGAGTTCAAAAACCTTGATCAACTCGCGTATTTTTTCGCGATCTAGCGGGTTCGTCTGCTGTCCCTGCAAAAGCAAAAACAGCTTAGCCGTTTCCTCGAGTTCCTCGACGGCGTAGACCGCCGCTTCGAGCGACGCACCCGACACCACGGGACCGTGGTTCGCAAGCAGCACGGCGCTGTTTCGCGCGGCCAGACCGCGGATGGCGCCGCCGATCATGGGATCGCCCGGGCGGTGATAAGGCACCAGCGGCAGCCGGCCAATTTTCATGACGAAATATGCAGTCAACGGCGGGAGGCAGTTATCGCTAGGCAGTCCGCGCAGGCAGGATACGGCCGCCGAATAGGTGGAATGAAGATGCACTACTGCGCCGGCGGACGGCCTTTCCCGGTACATGGCAAGGTGAAGCGGCGCCTCCTTCGAAGGCGGATCGCCCGAAAGCAGGCGGCCTTCCCAATCGAGTTTGGAGATACGGCTCGGGTCGAGGCGGCCCAGGCAGGCGTTGGTGGGGGTTAACAGCCATCCGTCGTCCAGGCGCACGCTGATGTTGCCGCTGCTGCCGGCGGTGAGGCCGCGGTCGAAGATCGATTTCCCATAGTCTGTGATCAAGTCGCGCGTTGCGTTTTCCGTCACGGCAGTGTGCTCCAAGCTTTGAGGAAGAAATCATCCGAGCCGAAATTGCCGGACTTCAACGCGAGGGCCAGCGGAGGTTCGTCGATACTTGTGGTCCAGGGAACGCCCGGGTCTATTTCTTTGCCGATACGAAGGCCGGAAACTCCCAGCGCTCCCACCACCGCGCCGGCGGTCTCGCCCCCGGCAACGATCAGTCTGCGCACGCCAAGCGCGGTCAGGCGGCATGCGATGGCTGCGAGGGCGCCCTCGACCAATGCGCCCGCGCGCTCCGCGCCGAGTTGCTGTTGAATGCTACGGACTTCGGCGTCGTCGGCCGTGGCGTAGATCAATAGCGGTCCTGCGGAGAGACGCGTGGATGCCCACTCGACCGCTTCCGCCACGACATCCGCTCCTTCGGCCACGCGGCGCGGATCGATTTGGAATGCGGGGGCTGCGTTTTTCATCACCGCCACCTGGCGCTGTGTCGCGAGCGAGCAACTGCCGGAGATTACGGCAGCTAATCCGTCGATGTGCGGCAACTGGCCGGCGTCGGCATCTTTCGTAAGAAGACCATGGGCGCGGAAATTCGCGGCCAGTCCAATTCCTAAGCCGGAGCCGCCGGTCACCAGCGGAAGATCCCTGCATGCGCCGCCGATTGCTACCAGATCCGAGTCGTAGATGGCGTCGACAATGGCGATGCCGGTGCCTTGCCGGCGTGCCTCAGCAAAAGCCCGCTCGATTTCCGCCGCCCCCTGCGACACGCGTTCGTGCCGGATCAAGCCGATCTTTCGCGCGGACTGATTTTGCAACACGCGGACGAGATTCGCATCCGTCATTGGCGTTAAGGGGTGGTTCTGCATTCCGCTTTCGTTCAGCAGCACATCGCCCGCGAACAGGTAGCCGCGAAATACCGCCCGGCCGTTGGCGGGGAAAGCTGGACAGGCAATGGTGAAGCCGGTCTGGAGAGCGTTCATGAGAGCTTCGGCGACGGGTCCGATATTGCCCCGCTTTGTGGAATCGAACGTGGAACAATATTTAAAAATGAATTGGCTGCAGCCCGCCTCCTGAAGCCAGGCCAGCGCTGCTAGGGACGCCGCGACCGCCTCTTCCGGGGCGATGGTGCGTGTCTTCAGGGCGACAACGATAGCGTCTAATTCTTCGGGCGGTGGTTGGCGCGGCACGCCGATCATTTGTGCGGTGCGCATCCCATGCTTTACGAGTATGCCCGCCAGATCGGTGGCTCCGGTGAAATCGTCGGCAATTGCGCCCAGCAGCGGTGGCATCAATATAGGTTAACAAGCCAGATTAACACCTGATTCTGAGGTAGGTGTGCTAATGTGTCAATGCAAGCGTCGCGGCAGGGGCGTGCACATATGTTTTTGCTATTGGTCCTTCTGGCGGGTCTAAATGTGTTCGGCAATCTGGCGGATGCGCAGACTTCCGAGGGAACGCTTAGCGGCGCCATCGTAAATTCTGCCCAGGTCGCGATCCCAGACGCGCGTGTTACGCTGCGGAGCGTGGACACGGGAGTTGTCCGCTCTATCACAACCGGCCGCGAGGGCTTTTATTCCTTCTCCGGCCTCACCCCCGGAAACTACGAGCTAAAGGTAGAGGCCGCCGGCTTCTCCACCCAGGTGGAAACTGCGATCTCCCTTGCCGTTGCCGCCAAGCTGGCAGTGAATGTAGTGATGAAACCCGGGGAACCAGACGTGAATCGCGAACCCCTCCCCGCGATTTCCGCCAGCCAGTCGGCAGCTCCCTCCGGCGGAAACGTCAATTCATCGACGGTTCGCGATTCGCCTCTTAATGGGCGCGACTGGACTCAACTCGCAGCTCTGCAGGCCGGGGTCACGAGCATTCAATCCGGAGGCGCGCAGGCCCAGCGCGGATTCGGAGCCGCCATCAGCGTTTCGGGAGCGCGGCCCGATCAGAATAGCTATCGCCTTGACGGGATCAGCATCAATGACTATGCCAACGGAGCTCCGGGGAGCGTGCTCGGCTCCAATCTTGGAGTGGATGCTGTCGAGCAGTTTTCCGTGCTGGGGAGCAACTACCCCGCCGGGTACGGACGGACTTCCGGAGGCGTGATCAATGCAGTGACACGCTCGGGGACCAAAGGCTTTCACGGGAACGCCTATGAGTTCCTGCGCAACAGCGCTCTCGATGCACGGAATTTTTTCGACTCGCAGATTCCGCCCTTCAAAAGGAATCAATTCGGAGGATCGGTGGGAGGACCCATCCTGAAGGACCGAACCTTCTTCTTTACGGATTACGAGGGGTTGCGGCAGTCGCTCGGTGCCACTCATGTGGATACTGTGCCATCGGCCGCGGCGCGGAGGGGATTGCTTTCGACCGGCACCATCCAAGTGGATCCGGCAGTGGCGCGTTTTCTCGGCGCGTTCTATCCCTTGCCGAACAGAGAGAATCTGGCGGGCGGCGATACCGGAATTTTCGCGTTCTCCGGACAACAGGTGACCACCGAGAACTACTTCACGGCTAAAATCGATCACAAATTTTCCAAGCGCGATAGTATTTCAGGCACCTACCTGCGCGACCATTCGCAAATAGGGCAGCCGGATGCTTTCGAAGTATTGCGGACCAGCGTGACCTCCGAGCGCCAGTTGGTTACCCTGCATGAGCAGCACGTCTTCGGTCCCAACCTTTTGAATGCCGCTCGAATGGGAGTGAACCGCGCGGTGGCAATCGACGGGAACGTCTCGGCCGTGATCAATCCGTTCTCGAACGATCCATCCTTCGGGTTTGTTCCTGGCGGTTTCGCGGGCCAGATTCGGAGTGTGCCCGGGCTTACCGATTTTCCGGGAGCCCCCAGCGGCGCCCAGCCCGGCACCACAAGTAGCAGCAAGAAGTTTTTCTGGACTTCTTACCAGTTGGGCGATGACGTCTTTTTAACCAAGGGCTCGCATTCCATCCAGTTTGGCGCCTACCTCGAGCGCATGCATGATAATTTACGGCAGGTGAACAATTCGAACGGAAGCTTTTCGTTCGGCTCGCTCTCCGATCTGCTGACCAATCGCCCGCGAAATTTCTCATCGTTGCTTCCCGTCCCGGTCCCGACGTTTGGAGTTCGAGAGACGCTCGTCGGCGCCTATCTGCAGGATGATATCCGGGTGAGACCGGGTTTCAACATAACCCTGGGCGGGCGCTACGAGATGGCGACGGTGCCGTCGGAAGCCCACAACCGGCTTTCCAATCTGATCAATTTGACCGACGCGCAGCCGCACCTGGGCGCGCCTTTTTTTCACAATCCGACGCTGCGCAATTTCGAGCCGCGGGTGGGCTTCGTGTGGAACCCCGGGGCCGCCAGCAAAACAACTATCCGGTCGGGATTCGGGATGTTCGATGTTCTGCCGCTGCCTTACGAGTTCACGTTGACGATTCCTTACACCACGCCTTTCTCACAAACACTGAGTGTGGATGCCCCGCCGCCGAATACCTTTCCCACCGGCGTGTTTCAGCAATTCTCCGGCAGTTCAACGTTTGCCCGCGCGGGCTACACGGAACAAAATCCCAGACGCAATTACGTCATGCAGTGGAATTTCAATATCGAGCGTGAGCTTGCGCCAAGCCTGGTGGCAACGGTGGGCTATGTGGGCTCGCGCGGTGTTCACCAGCCGTACCGGGTGGACGATTTCGACATGGTGCTTCCCACGCTGACTCCGGCGGGTTACCTTTTTCCGCCGAAAGCTACCAGCCAGAGGCTCAATCCAAATTTCGGACGCATCCATGGTACGTTGTGGCAGGCGAACTCCGCGTATCACGCGCTACAAGTGAGCGTGGCCAAAGCCATGACGCGCGGCATACAATTGCGCGGCGCTTATACCTGGGGCAAAAGCATCGACACTCTCTCGGCCACCGCCGCCGACGACAGCTTTCCGAATGGATTGATGAATCCCATCTGGTTCGACCAGCGCATCCAACGGGGGCTCTCCGACTTCGATGTCGGCCAGAACCTGGTAGTCAACCTTACCTGGCAAGTGCCGTCATCCAAAGCCCGGTCATCCGCCGTGCGGTGGGCGTTCGGAGGATGGCAACTGGGGGGAATTTACAAGGCCTCCAGCGGCCAGCCCTTCACGCCGATCCTGGGCGGCGATCCGTTAGGGATGAAAACTACGCAGACGGCCGAGGTGCCGATCCGGCTGATGGGTCCCGGCTGCGAGACGCTCACGAATATCGGCAATCCTAATCACTACATCAAGACGGAGTGCCTGGCTTTTCCGATTCCCACCAACTTGCGCGGCAATCTGGCACGCAATGCGGTGATTGGACCCGGGCTATCGAACCTGGACATCTCGCTGTTCAAGAACAACCGCATCCGGCGGATTTCGGAAAACTTCAATCTGCAGTTCCGCGCGGAATTTTTCAATGTCTTCAACCGCGCCAACTTCGCATCACCGGTGGACAATCTTAATCTCTTCGATCAAACCGGCAATCGCATCTCTAGCGCTGGTTTAGTAACCTCAACCCAAACCACGGCGCGCGAAATTCAATTTGCATTGAAGCTGATCTGGTAAGCGATCAGCTCAAGTGCAAAGTTTGCGTGACCTCAGCTATTCCTGAAGAATTACTTAGGATTCGCTTAAGAAACACGAATCAATCTTTTCTTAGAAATTGTTCGCGATGGCTTTATTAGCCATTGCCAATTTTTCTACAGGTCAGGCGAGTGCGCAGGTGTCCGGCGCCACGCTGTCGGGGACCATTTCGGATCCTTCAGGCGCGGTAGTGGCCGGGGCGCAGGTATCCATCGCAAATCGGGAGACGGGAGTCGCGCGCGCCGTCGCGACGCCCTAAAGTGACGCCCTAAAGTTGATTTGGTAACCTTACAGGCGTATATTAATGTGGATGATTAAAACCTGGAGGGACTCTATGAAGGCTTTGAAGCTTGGTGTTGGGTTGCTGGCGCTTCTGTCCGGCGCGTATTTGTTCGGGGCGGGGGGCTACCACCTCGTCAAGAAGATTGCTCTCGAAACGGCGCCGGGCAGTGGACAGTACTTCGACTATATCTTGGTCGATAATCCAGCCCGCCGCGTCTACCTTTCGCACGGCACCGACATGAAAGTGCTGAATGCCGATTCGTATGCCGTGGTCGGAACCATCACCGGCTTCAAGCGCAACCATGGAGTTGCCCTAGTCCCGGATTTGGGGAAAGGATTCATCACCGACGGGGAGGCCGAGAAGGTCATCGTATTCGATATGAAGACTTTCAAGACCACGGGGGAAATCAAAGCCGACAAGGACACCGACTACATTATGTATGAGCCGGTGTCGAAGCGCGTATTTGCCTTCAACGGCTCGGCGCACAACATTACCGTGATCGATCCAGCGAAAGAATCGGTGATTGGGACGGTTCCTCTTTCGGGCGTGCCCGAACAGGCAGTCGCCGATGGCAAGGGCATGATTTACGACAATATCGAAACCTCGAATGAGGTCATAGCTCTGGATAGCAAAACGCTTCAGATCAAGGCGCACTATCCGGTGGCGCCCTGCGGCCAGCCGGTTTCGATGGCGATGGATCGCGAGCACCGGCGGCTCTTCATTGGATGCCGCGGGCCCAAGCTACTGGTGGTTATGAATGCCGATACCGGGAAATTGATCGGCGAGCCGTTTCCGATCGGAGATCGCGTCGATACCAATGTTTTTGATCCTGCAACTGGTCTTCTTCTGGCCTCCACCCGCGAAGGAACAATACACGTTTACCACGAAGATTCCCCGGACAAGATAAGCGTGGTCGAGACTGTTAAGAGCGAATTCGGGGCCAAAACGATGGGCCTCGATCCTAAGACCCACAATGTTTGGGTGACTACGTCGGATTTCGGTCCGGCGCCGCCCAAGACGGAGAAGCAGCCTAATCCTCAACCCGTGGCCAAGCCGGGCACGTTTCGGGCATTGGTTTACGGAACGAAGTAGGAGGAGGATCCACGATGACTTGCAAACGTGGGTTCACTCTTATTGCCAGCCTCTTTGGCGCTGCGCTGCTCCTCGCGGCGCAGGGCGGTCCGACAACGGCAGTGCGCGCGGGCCGGATGTTCGATCCTAAGTCCGGCCAGTTATTGACCAACCAGGTGGTGCTGATACAAGGCGAGCGGATAACGGACGTAGGTCCCGCCGCGAGCGTTGCCATACCGGCG
>JANXXL010000080.1 GCA_025350625.1 Bryobacterales bacterium
ACCGATCAACGCATCGAATTCGCCGCGTTGATCGGTGTGAATCTTCTGCGCGAGGGGCTCGATTTGCCTGAGGTTTCGCTGGTGGCGATTCTGGACGCGGACAAGGAGGGCTTTCTACGCTCAGGAGGTTCGCTCATCCAAACCATGGGCCGCGCCGCCCGCAACCTGAACGGCCGCGCGATCTTATATGCTGACGTCATGACCGCCAGCATGAAATGGGCGATTGACGAGACGTATCGCAGGCGGCACATTCAAACCGCGTATAACGAGCAGAACAATATTACGCCGCAATCGATTATCAAGCCGATCGATATGAGTCTCGTTCGGATTGCGGAAGCGGACTACATCACGGTTCCGGTAGAGCCGGAGAGCCCCGTGGAACAGATGACCATGGAAGCGAGAGAACAATATCTGGCGGAGATGGAGCAACAGATGCGCGGGTTCGCCAAGCATTTCGAATTCGAGAAGGCCGCCCAGTTGCGCGACCGCATCAAGGCCATCAAGGCACGTGAATTGTATGACGAAAGCGCGATCCCTGGCGCTGGTGTGCGCCGGTCCGATTAGCCGCGCCGGCATTGGACGGCTCCCGAACCTGGCAGAGCAACTGGGTCCGGTAAAGTCGGGCACCATGCAACGGGCCAGCCGGGCAGTGAACTCGATTGGGGGCGGCACGCCTGTATCGGGATACGGGGATCTGGAGAACTCGCGCACCGTCTTGATCAACGTTCCCGACCAACACTTACCGGCGATTGTGGCTGAACTGGCGGTCGGCGTGTCTTGGAAGCACAAGGTTGCCGTGTTGTGCAATTCAACGCTGGACAGTTCCTCGCTGGCGCCACTCGAAGCCCTTGGGGCAGCGGTTGGCTCATTCGAACCCATCGCCGGGTTTGAGGGGCAGCGCTACGTGGTCGAAGGAACCAGCGCGGCAATCCGTGAAATGCGCGCGCTATTGCAACAGGGACGTACGCGCGTTGTCGAGATTCGCCGGGGCGCGAAGACGCAGTATCTGGTGGGAGTAGACTTCGTGAGTACGCTGTTGACGTCCGCGCTGGTGGCATCGGTGAAGAACCTTCGCAACGCAGGCTTGCCTCTAAAGGATGCGCACAGCATTGCAGCGAAGCTGGCGGATAAATCAGTACGGGACTATTTGAAGGGAGGCGTTGCGGGTTCGGCGGCCGCGCCGGGCATGGAATTGAAAGCGCTGGCGGAGGGATTGGAATTTGCGAACCCGGGCCTGATTGGGTACCTCCGATCTTCTAAAATAGATGCGTGATTCCGCTGGCTTGAGAGGATTTTCCGCCCGGTAACACTAGTATTTTCAATGGTCGGGAAACAAGCGAACACAGAACTTATCGTTCCCATCGAGCGGATCGAAAGCCAGATCTGCTTCATCCGTGGAGAGAAGGTCATGCTGGATGCCGACCTTGCAAAGCTCTATCAGGTTGAAACAAAGGCTCTTAATCGCGCCGTTAAACGTAACCGCGAGCGGTTCCCCGAAGACTTCCTGTTTCAGCTCACCCCGCAGGAGTTCGAGAACTTGAGGTACCAATCTGACACCTCAAGTTCAGAATACGGCGGTCGCCGCTACTTGCCATTTGTATTCACAGAACTCGGCGTCGCCATGCTTTCGTCCGTCCTTAGCAGTCAGCGGGCCGTCCAGATGAACATCCTCATCATGCGCGCCTTCGTCAAAATCATGCGCGCCTTCGTCAAACTTCGCGACCTGATCTCCAGCCACAAGGATCTAGCGGCTCGGATGGAGAAGCTTGAGTTGAGTCAGGATCAACATGTGTCGGTCATCAATCTGCTGGCCGAAGATATTGAAAATCTCAAACTGCTTCCGCCGGAGCAATCCAGGAAGCGTATCGGTTTTGTTGCCAATAGTGCTGTGGAAGTATAGTAGACAAAGTCGGGCATAGCTAGTGTAGTGTCCAACAAATAGCTGGACAGGCCAAGTCGTGTCTCACAGTAGGGGTTCACCCCAAAATCCGCGTTTATCGGCGTCCATCCGCGGCCAATAATTATGCGCCGCCCATTATTAGCTCCCGATCAACGCTGGTTAACGCAGATTTTGCGCGGAACCGCAGTATTCGATCTGTCCAGCTATTTCTTGGACACTACGCTAGTTTCTCCCGTCAACTCCGCCAGTTCTTCCCAGCCCGCTATTCGAAGGCAAAGTTATACAAGGCGAGGCCCGTCACACTGGAAAAGCGAAGAGCACCCGTAAAACGCGCAGTCGCGGCTTCCAGCGACTGATAGTATACTGGCGGCTACCCGATTAATCGAAAAAGGAATATCGTCTATGGCGCTTAGAACTGTTGCGGCTGCATTGACCCTGGTTGCACTGAGTGGATGTGGCGGATCGTCCGGTCCGGGCGTTACGCGCCTGGTAGACCGTTTCAAGCCGGATATGGTTAAGAGTTCCACGGAAAGGAAGAGCCGGCCTAAACCGGCCGGGCTATGGAACTTTGCCGAGCCTGCCGCCGGTTCCGATGACAAAACCATTCGCGGCTGGAAGGCTGGAGTGGGAGTCGGCGCGCTGAGCCTCAAGGATGGCCGCCTCAAAGGCCGCACCACCACGGACTTTCCCATCATTTACGTTGAGCGAAAGGGCACTAGCGACGAGTCGGATTCCGTGCACTCCATTGAGATCCGGCTCAAGGCCAGCAAGGGTACGAATCTGATGGTGAGTACACAAGGGGCGGCGGCACTCGACTTTCCCGACATCCTGGAACGAGCTAAGGGCCTGAAGCAGCCCTGGGCGTTTTCTAGCGCGATCATCGCTGGAGACAACTTACAAACGATCGTTCTGCGCAACGCCGGCAGCACTCGTCTGGCGAATGTCCGCAAACTGCTGATTCGTCCCAGCGACGCCGAAGGCGCGGACTTTGAGATCGAGTCCGTGCGCCTGGTATCCGAAAGCGAACATTTGGCGAGTATCCCATCCGGCATCGGCTGGCAGGGGATGGGAGAGATCTACCGCGAGTCGCTGATTTCGCGCTCGCCGGAATCGATTGAGATGCAAGTGAAACTGCCCGCCAAGCCCTGGCTCGATCTACACCTCGGAACGCTGGACGATGGTCCGGTCACGTTTCAAGTTGCTGTAGATGGATCTCCGCTGTTGGAACGAACGCTGACCACCGCCGACCGCTGGGAAGAGGCCTCGGTCGATCTCGCCGCACAGGCCGGACGGGACGTTAAGCTGACGCTTTCCATCAAGGCGCCTAAAGACGGCGCACTCGGCCTGTGGGGCGGACCGGTAATCCGCAATCGAAACGGCGCTACCATTGCGGGCCGGCAGAAGCCGCGTGTGGATGTGTCCGGCGGGCGTGTTCCGCAAGGCGTGATTCTGATAGTCAGCGATACAACGCGCAGGGACCATCTGAACTTCAACGGTTACGGGCGCGAGACCGCCCCCACACTGTCGAAGCTCGCTTTGCAAGGCGCGCGTTTCAGCGACAACGTCTCGCAAGCGACTTGGACAAAGGTTTCCTTTCCGACGATTATGACCTCGCTCTATTCGAGCACAAACCGCGTCAAGGAAATGCAAGACCAGTTGCCGCTGGCCGCCACCACCATGGCCGAAGTTTTCCGCGAGGCCGGGTACGCCACGGTGGCCTATTCGTCGGTCCCGTTCCATGGAAAACTCACCAACCTGCACAAGGGCTATGAAGAGTTTCACGAACGCAGTTCGATTACCGAAGCGGGATCGAAGACCGCGCGGACGTACGTCGACCGTCTCAGTGACTGGCTCGATCACCACCGCGACGAACATTTCTTCGTAGTGCTGCATGTTTTCGACGCTCATCCGCCCTACGAGCCGCGCCGCCCCTACGACACGCTCTGGGCAAACGCGGAGAAGCGGGAGCAACATATGAAGGACCTGGAGAAGTTGAAGAAGTTCATCAAGGATCCAGGCGACCGGAGCCGGATGATGCC
>JANXXL010000083.1 GCA_025350625.1 Bryobacterales bacterium
GAATTGACTTGGGTACGCGACTTGGCCGCGATGACCCAGGTGGGCTTGGCGGGGTTCGCCGTGGGGGGTGCTTTTGCCGGATTGGCGTTTTTCGATTTGCCCTTTCATATGGCGTCCATAATTGTTTTGTGTAGTGTGTTCGTCAAACAGCATCTTAGAGCAACCGCCGAGGCTGAACTGGAGACCGGTCACAATAACTCACAGGAGGCTATTCCCGGAAAATTGATCTATGCGGTCGAATGAGCACAGGAAGTAGTTTACGGCGGTCATCGCGTTTCAATGCCCGGCGAGGAACATGAGGATCGTAAGCCTAACCAGCGTCTATCCGAGCCCGCTCCAAACCGGACAGGGGCTGTTTGTGCGTGCCCGGTTGCAGCACTTGCCGCCGGCCGCCGAGGTCAAGGTAATCGCGCCCGTATGGGCCATGGACCGGTCCGTTCCCGGCCGCCGGACGGATGCGAGGATTGAGGTATTTCATCCCCGCTGGATCTATATCCGCGGCACGGGAGCAGTGACAGCGTTTCTTCTGTTTTTTCAGTTAATCCGGCCGTTGCGGTCTCTTAAAAAAGAATTTGCATTTCAGGTGCTGGATAGTCACTTCGGATATCCCGAGGGAATCGCGGCGTCATTGCTCGCAACCGTGTTGCAGGTGCCTTTTACGGTTACCCTGCGGGGTTCCGAATTGCTGCATTCCCGCTATCCTTTGCGGCGGATGCTGATGGGGTGGGCGCTCAAACGGGCTAGCTCGGTGATTGCCGTCTCCGAACAACTGCGGCGGTTCGCGATCGCACTCGGCACCGATCCGGCGCGCACCAGAACCATATCGAACGGGATCGACGGGCAGTCTTTCTACCCGCAGGATCGCGATGCAGTCAGACGGAAACGGCGCCTAGATCCCAACCAGAGCATCATTCTTAGCGCTGGGCACCTCATCGAACTGAAGGGACATCATCTCGCAATTCGCGCGGTGAGAAGGCTACTTGACCGTGGCGTAAATGTACAATTGATCGTTGCAGGCGGACCTCCGGGACGAGGGGTCGCCAGCTACGAGGGTGAACTCAAACGGTTGATCGAAGAACTTAAACTTTCCGAAAATGTGCGGCTGCTCGGTCAAGTGCCCCGGGACTTGTTGATCGATCTGATGTCGGCCGCGGACGTTTTTTGTTTAGCGAGTTCCCGGGAAGGCTGGCCGAATGTGGTGCATGAAGCCCTGGCCTGCGGCACCCCTGTGGTGGCCACCAGGGTTGGCGCTATCCCGGAGCTAATTACGCAGGATGCGCACGGGTTCGTGGTTGAACCGAATGACGTCGCGGCTCTCACGGACGCATTACACCGTTCACTGACGACTGCTTGGAATCGCTCCGACATTTCAGGATGGGCGTGCTCACGCTCGTGGGAGCAAGTGGGACGCGAAGTCCTGGATGAAATGAATAGAGCTGTCTCGGAAGCGGAACGATGATGCAGAGCCTATGAGAATCCTAATTACGGGGGGCGCGGGATTTATCGGCTCACATCTTTGCGAACGCCTTTTGCGCGACGGTCACCAAGTTTCGATCGTCGATGAGTTGAACGAGTTTTATTCTCCGGCATTGAAATTGAAGAATCTCGAATGTATCCGCTCGACTGGAAACGTCGCGTTCTATCAGTCCGACATTTGTGATGAAGGCGCGATGACGGATGTTTTCAAAGAAGCCCGGCCCGATCTGGTGATTCACCTGGCGGCACGCGCCGGGGTGCGGCCGAGTTTGGAGCAGCCGCTCCTTTATGAACGCGTAAACGTTCGCGGCACGCTGGTTCTTCTGGAAGCATGCCGGCAGTTCGACGTGAAACAATTTATTTTTGCATCCTCCAGTTCGGTCTACGGCGGAGCGAATCGAGTGCCGTTTAGCGAGGACGATCCGGTTAACCGGCCCATATCGCCTTATGCCGCCACCAAAATTGCGGGTGAAAATATTTGCTACACGTATGGACAACTGTACGGGATTCGGATGGTCTGTCTGCGGTTTTTTACGGTTTATGGACCTCGCCAGCGGCCCGATCTTGCCATCCGTAAGTTTACAGACCTGATTGAGCAGGGGAAGCCAATCACGGTATTTGGGGATGGCTCCAGCAGCCGGGACTACACATTTATTGACGACATCGTCGACGGCATCGTGTCGGCGATTCGCTACGAATGCGACTACGACATTTTCAATCTCGGTAACTCCAGTCCGGTGGCCTTACTGGCGATGATTCGGGTCATTGAAGAAAAGCTTGGCAAAAAAGCGAATCTTCAGTGGCTTCCCGAACAAGCAGGAGACGTACCCATCACCTATGCGGATATCAGCAAGGCGAATCGACTGCTGGGATATATTCCCCGAGTGGCGTTTGCCGACGGCGTTCAAAGAATGATCGACTGGCATCATCGAAAAGTGGCTACTCCGTAGGTCGCCGTCCCGCGGCGGCGTCCAACAATGCCCGGAACTCGGCTACCATTCGCGCCTTAGAATATCGATCCACCGTACGCGCCCGATTGGCTGCGCCGAGGGCGGATCGCAAGCCGGGGTCGTTCGCTACTTCCCGCATCGCGTGAGCGTAAGCGTTCACGTCACCGGACGGCACCACAGAGTGCAGTGCGTTCTCACCTAGCAGTTGGCGGCAATCCCCGACGTCTGTGCAGATGACTGGAAGGCCTGAAGCCATTGCTTCCAGTTGGGCATTCGAAACCTGCTCTGTGAGCGAAGACATCACAAATACATCCAGCATTCCAAGGACGGGTGCTGGATCTGCATGATGTCCGGCTAGGATAACCTTATCCTGCAGGTCTAGTTTGCGAACCAGGCTTTCAAGCTCCCGCCTGCCTGGTCCTTCGCCAACCAGCAGAAGTTTGCCGTTCG
>JANXXL010000152.1 GCA_025350625.1 Bryobacterales bacterium
AGTTGTTCGAGGCCGATCCGCGCGTCGAACACCTGCCTGCCCGTTATGCGCGCTCGGGCGCTTTGCGCGACCGGTTGCGCGCGTCGGCGAACCTGTGGCTCGAAGGCGGCATCGTGATCGATCCGGATTCACGGTTGTCGCAACTCGGGCTGATCTCTATCTGCGACGAACGCGATTATTTCTACTTCCCGAGCCGGGCGTATGGAGGGGACGGCAATGACCCTCTGGCAGAACTCGCCGCCCGATGGGCGCATCAGGTTTTCGGCGTGGAAGGAGCCAAACCCTATATCGCGCCTGTGCCCTCGGCGCAACCGGCAGCCGACATCACCGTTAGCCTCGGCGTCGGCGAAAACGCCGCGAAGCGGCTCGGCGACGAGCAGGAGCGTGAGCTACTGCGCACGCTTGCCATGACCGGTGCGTCGATCTTAGTCGACAAGGGTGGGAGTTCCGAAGAACATGAACGCGTCAAGCGGGCCTTGCTTCCAGGAATGCGCACCCACGACGGAGCGTTTGCGCCGTTCGCAGCGCAAATCGCAAAGTCGAAGCTATTTGTCGGCTACGATTCCGCCGGAGGCCACGTAGCATCGGCCTGCGGCGTTCCGTTAATCAGCATCGCAAAAGGGTTTGCAAGCGAGCGCATGGCCGCGCGCTGGCGTCCCGATGGCGTGGTGTTGACTGAAAGCGAAGTAGCCCAGATCCCTGCGTTCGTGCGGCAAATACTTAGTACTTGACGGTCCGCCCGTCGCGCCATAGACGCTCAAGATCGTAGTACGCCCGGGCTTTTTCCGAAAAAATATTGACCACGTAATCGCCGTAATCCATCAACACCCATTCGGCGTTGGTATAGCCTTCGACGCTCGACGGAATGTCTCCCTGCTCTTTCATCTGCTCTTCGATCTCATTCGAGATCGCCTGGTTCTGCCTGGAATTCGCACCGCTGCAGATGATCAGCGTGTCGGTGAAGGTAGTCACGTCGCGCAGATCCAGCACTCGAATATCTTGTGCTTGTTTGGATTCGGCGGCGTGGACGGCGGTGAGCCAGAGCGGGTCGATTTCTTGCGGTACGGCTTGCTTTAGTAACTTCTTGGTTCGTGCCAGGATAAATGGTACTCCTGCTGGTATTGTACAATCTCGCTAATGCCTGCGCTCAGAGTGTTGCTCTCGGCTGAACAAATTCACAACCGCATTGCGGAGTTGGGAGCCGAAATCGACCGTGACTACGCAGAGGGCGAGCCCGTATACCTGATTGGCGTCCTGAAGGGCGCATTCATCTTCTTGGCCGACCTAGCCCGCGCGATGAAGACGCAAGTCCGCATCGAGTTCATCGGGATTTCGAGCTACGGCAAAGCAAAGACCACTTCCGGGCAAGTGCAGTTGACCAAGGACTTGGATGTGCCGATTGAAGGCCATCACGTGATTTTGGTCGAGGACATTCTCGACACCGGCATTACCTTGTCCTATCTGGCGATGCTGATGACGCAGCGCAAGCCCAAGTCGCTGCGGATCGCGACCTTGTTGGACAAGCCCGAGCGGCGGCGGACTCCAGTAAAGGTGGATTACGTGGGGTTCCGCATCCCCGATGAGTTCGTCATCGGATACGGCCTGGATTATGCAGAGGATTACCGGAATCTGAAGGACGTGTGCGTGCTTGGTGAACCTTAATTCTTGGCCGTGCCCAGCATCGGCTTGAGCGCACGCAAAACGGTATCGGAAACAATCAGCGCGCCCTCCGCAGTTGGATGGATGCCGTCGCGCTGAAAGTACCGCATATCGCGCGTGGCGATATCCTGCAGCAGAAACGGAATCAGCGGCAGTTTGTACTTCGCGGCGAGGCCGCTATAGATAGTTTCGAAGCCGCGAATATAATCCGGGCCGTAGTTGGGAGGCAGCGTCATCCCGGCCAGCACCACCCGCGCCCCTACGCGGACGAACGCGGCGATCATCTGATCCAGATTGTCGCGGGTCATCGCCAAAGGCAGACCCCGCAGGCCATCGTTGCCTCCGAGTTCGAGCAGGACCAGCGCCGGCTTCAGTGCGACTCCGGTATTCACGCGTGCCAGGCCGCCCGCGGTAGTGTCCCCGCTAATCCCCAGATTCACCACGCGCCACGTATAGCCTTCCGCGTCGAGCTTGCGCTGCAGGTCATCCGGATAACTTTGCCCGGTTGGCACGCCATAACCGGCGCTCAAACTATCGCCGAACACCAATAGAACTTTCCTCGTATCTACTTTAGGAAGGGTTTGAATTGCAGCCTGAGCCGGCGGCGCGGCCCACGCGCTGACGGTCAAGACCAGTGCGATAAAAACGGAATACAGCATCTGTTGCCATCATAATAGAAGGAGAACATGCCGATCCTCGAAGCCCTGGGAATCACCAAAACAATCGACACGGGGTCGCATCGCGTGGAGATTCTGCGCGGCATCGATCTGGAAATGCCGGCAGGGCAGTTCGTCGCGATTATGGGAGCTTCGGGCAGCGGCAAGAGCACTTTGCTGGGATTATTGGCGGGCCTGGATACGGCGACGTCGGGACGGGTGGTGATCGATGGCGTCGATATCACGGGCTTGAACGAAGACGAACTCGCATTGGTGCGCGGGCAGAAAATCGGGTTCGTGTTTCAGTCCTACCAATTGATCCCCACTCTGACGGCGGAAGAAAACGTGCTCCTCCCGCACGAACTTGCCGGCGGAGACGTCGCGTCGGGTCTGGCTCGCGCCCGGGAACTGCTTGCGAGTGTGGGCCTCGAGGACCGCACGGATCATTACCCAGTGCAACTCTCCGGAGGCGAGCAACAACGTGTGGCGCTGGCGCGCGCGTTCATGTGCAAACCTCCGATCTTGATGGCCGACGAACCCACGGGAAATTTGGATAGCGTGAATGGCACGTTGGTGCTCGATCTGCTAATTTCGCTAAACCGGCGCGAAGGCACCACCCTGGTGCTGGTGACGCATGACCGCACGCTCGCGGCGCGGGCCGACCGCATCATTACCTTGAGCGACGGCAAGGTGACAGCCGACGAAATGCAGCCTGCGGAAGCGATGCGGCGATGAGTTTGTCCTATCGCACGGCCGGACGAATCGCCTGGCGCGAAACGCGTTCGTCGACTACGAAGTTTCTATTCGTAGTGCTGGCGGTGGCGGCCGGAGTCGGCGCGCTGGCGGGGGTGCAGGGGTTCAGCGCGAGTTTCCACAAGACGCTGCTCGAGGAATCGCGCACCGTTATGGCGGCCGACCTGACGGCGCGTCAGTTCGCGCCGGCGAATGACCTGGAACGAGCGGCGCTCGATGAACTGGCCGGGCGGGACGTGGAACACACTCTGATCACGGAAACCATCTCCATGGCGTCATCCGTTGATGCCCTGCCGAATAGCGACGGGGCGACTCCAGCACTCGTTTCCATCAAGGCCGTCGACCCGTCTAAGTATCCGTATTACGGCGCGGTAAAACTGGAACCTCCGATCGCTTTAAGCGATGCGCTCCAACCTGACACCGTTGCCGTAGCGCAAGACGTGCTCCTGCGGCTCAACGTGAAAGTGGGCGACAACATCCGCGTTGGCAGCGAACCTTTCCGTATCTCGGCGGTGGTGAACAATGAACCGGACCGAATGTCCGGCACCCTGAATGTAGGCTTGCGGACGATGATGTCTCGCGCGGCCTTTGAGCGCACCGGCTTGATGGGATTCGGCAGCCGCGGCGCGTACCGTTATCTGTTCAAGATGGGCCCGGCGTCTCCTCCGGTTGCGGAAGTGCGCGGAGCGGTGCGCCAGGCGTTGCCCGAAGCGCTGATCGCCGACTTCCGTGAATCGAATCCCATCATCATGCGGGGGCTGGATCGTTCCACCACTTTCCTGAGTTTGGTGAGCCTGATCGCGATGATCGTAGGCGCGCTGGGCGTGGCGATGGCGATGCACGCGCACCTGCAGCAGAAGATGGATAACATCGCGGTGATGAAATCGCTCGGCGCTACATCGCGCGACATCATCGGCATTTATACCCTGCAGACGTTGATGCTGGGGCTGATGGGCGGTCTGGCCGGCGTGGTGGTCGGAAGAATCGTGGAGCGCACGCTCCCGCTGCTGATCTCGCGCTTCTTTCAGATGGACATCAAAGTCGCCTGGAATCTGGCCGCTTCTGCGCAGGGGATCGCCGTCGGGATACTGACGACGCTGTTGTTCACGCTCCCCCCGCTGCTGGCGATCCGCAAGGTGCGGCCTGCCTTGATATTGCGGCGCGATATGCCGGAGGCGAAGCTCGCTTGGCGGCGGCGTTTATCGGAGTCGAGTCTCAGCGTAGCGGCGGGCGGCGTGATCTTGCTGGGGATCGGCGGCATCGCGGCGTGGCTCGCCGACTCGCCTCTCGTCGGGGGATACTTTGCAGGCGGTCTGACGGTGGCGTTGATTTTGCTCGCGCTGGTTGCGTCCGGTTTCCTCCGCCTGATCCGAACGATAGTGCATAGATTGCCTTGGCGCATTCCCACGCTCACTCGCCAGGGATTCGCGAATCTCTACCGGCAGGGCAACCAGGCGCAGGCGATTATGGTGGCGCTAGGGCTGGGCGTTATGTTCACGCTTACGGTCTATCTGGTCCAACACTCGCTCGTGGGGGAGATTATCCAAAGCGCTCCGCCGAACGCCCCCAACGTTTTTCTGATCGGCATTACGCCCGAGCAGTTGGGTCCGCTGAAAACCCTGATCGCGAAACAAAAAGGCGTGCTGGAGCCGCCCGAATTCGCGCCCAGCGTAGCGGTGCGAATGGAAAGCTTGAACGGAGTGCCGCTCGAAGAACTGCGCGTGACCGGCATGTCGCGGCGCTTCCGCGGGAACCGCTCGGTGATGTGGGCCGAGGAGAAGCCGGGTTCCTTGACCGTAGTGCAAGGCAAATGGTGGACCCCGGACGAAACGCAACCGGTCGTTTCCGTGGATCAAGAGACCGCGCGGATGCTGGGAGCGAAGTTAGGCGATACCATCCAGCTTTCCGGCGCGGGACAAACCTTCACCGCCCGCATCGCAGCGCTGCACCGCGTGGATCAGATGCGTGTAAGCGCAGCCAACGAATTCGTATTCAATCCGCAAGCGCTGCGGGGTTTCCCGGCGACGTTTTATGGCGGTGTGCGCATGCAGCCAGCCGACGTCGGGGCGCTCGAGCGGTCGTCTTACCATGCCTTCCCGACCGTGACTGTCATCAATATGGCGGAGGCGCTTGCAGTCGTGCAGCAGGTTGTGGATCAGGTGGCGTTGGTCATTCGCTTTCTCTCCGCGTTTGCGATTCTAGCCGGCGCAATCATCCTCGCCGCCAGCGTAGCCGGGACACGATTCAGGCGCGTGCGTGAGGTGGTCATTTTGAAAACGCTCGGCGCGACGCGGCGCAGCGCCGGACGTATTTTCTCGGTGGAATTCCTGACGCTGGGTTTGGTCGCCGGACTGATGGGCTCGCTGCTGGCGAGTGTATTTTCGAGATTACTTCTCCACCGCCTGCTCGATGCGAAGTTCGCATTCGACTGGACGGCGACCGCAGTCGCCGTGGTGCTCACCGCAGTACTCGCGCAAGCTTCAGGGTGGCTTGCGAGCTTTCGGATTCTACGGCAGAAGCCGCTCGAAGTCCTGCGCGAGGAATAGCCTTCTAGAAATCAATCCCCTGCAATATCTCGCTCGGCTTCTTGTCGAAAGCCTTCGAGATCGCCAGCAGGCTTTCGATGCTGGGCAGGTTGGTCCCGCGCTCGATGGCGCTGATCTGAGAAACGCTAAGCTTGGTCTGCGTAGCCAAATCTTTCAGAGACCAGTCGCGCTCGACGCGCAGCATCTTGATCGAATGCCCCAGGCGCTCGCGCAGCCGGTCCTGTGGAGATTTACCGAGGCCGAACGCCTCGACCGCGTTCTTGAGCACCTGCCGTAGCTGCGTCAGCGAAAACGGCTTTGCCAGATAATCGAATACCTTCAGCTTGAAAGTCGTGCGCATGTCCTCAAGCGAGGGGTAGCCCGTGATGATAATCACACACAGTCCGGGCCAGCGCGCAATCAATTGTTCGAGGACCTTGTCGCCCGAAGCATCGCCCATTTTCATGTCCAAGAGGACGATATCCGGCAGGCTGTCTTCGCAACTTTCAAAAAGATCTCGCGCGTTGCCGAAGGCCCGCACCGCGTAGATGTTTTCGTCCGAGAGGAAGTCTTCAAGGTAAGTGCGAAAATCGGCGTCGTCGTCGAGGATGGCGATGGAAGCGATGGTTCCCTGAATAGTTTCCGGCATGAAAGGGGTAATTAGTTAGATTACACGACACGACCCTTCCACTCGAACTGGCGATTGGCGACGGCGGCAAGGGCGCCATGGAACAAACTCGGCAGTATGGTGTAAACGCCGATGGGAGCCAAAATCGCTCGGGACCATCCGTACCACGGACCCAGCAACAGACTGGGCACTAACGCCCACACTGCGGCCGCCAGGAATTGATCGCGCAGGAGCAGGAAAACCAGTTCGGGTAGCCACAAAGCCCACACCGCAGCCGCAAATGCGATCCGCAAACCCCTGCCCAAATTCCCCGACGTGAAACGACTGGCGTTGCGTTCGAAGTCGCCGGGATGAACCCGCACGCAGCCTAGCCGGGGCGCTCGCATGACTGCGAATTTCAGGCGGTGGCGCTCGGCCAGCGCCGCCAGCTTGACATCCTCACACACATACCGCAGCAGGGCCTTGTGGCCCCCCACGAATTCGTAGGGACTGCGCCTCACCAGCACGCACTGGCCATTGAAGGCCGAAGCGGGGTCGGCCCGCGAGTTGATCCCGCAGAAATAGAGCGCGACCGCATAGGGCGATAACGTGGACTCCGCCAGGGTGCGAAATTCGGGCTTGAGATAGACCGAGAGAAAATCGATCTGGTCGAGTTCAGCGGCGGCGACCACCGCATCGAGGAATCCCGCCTCATAGCGCGTGTCAGCGTCGGCGAAAAGAATCCAACGCGAGGTGAGCACCCGCGCGCCTTCCATGCAGGCGTTGGATTTTCCCACCGCGCCCCCGACGAGTGCGGGAGCCGGCAAAATCCCTGCGCCGGCCTCGCGCGCCTCTTCGCAGGTTTTGTCTTCCGAAAAATCGTCCACCACGATCACGGAATCTGGCGGCAGACTGCGAACCGCCGTGCCAACGGTTCCCTCCTCGTTTCTGGCAGGAATGATCACCATGCAGTCCGGCGCCGGATTGCCCGCAGGCAGCGGCCGGATTTCAGCCATAGCGCGATAATTCCTGATAGAACGCAAAACCAGAGCGAGGAGGATCAGGCCGAGCACTAAACTGACCCAGACGCTGATATCCAAGTCGATCTGGTTAAACACTTTAGGCGATAATAACACGCTGTTTATCTCGATAACTATTATTAATACATTTACGCACTTGCATTTGCATCCTTTTCACTGTATGCTCGTTACACAAGAGACGAGAATGACATTCACGGATCCCAATCAGGCTCTCCGCAGGCGCATCGCGCTCTCTTCGGTTATTAATTTGGTCGTCCAGGTCGTAGTACTTATTATTGGGGTCGGTGTAACCGGCCTCGCCTGAACGGCCTGATTCTTACGCAAGGATCTTGGCCACTGGCGAGGGAACAACCCTCGGACGGTGGCTTTCCTATTTTAGGGGCTTGGGTTCGTTTGGTCGTGGGAAGGATTATATAAAAGCTATGTCGACAAACCTCATGAACGGCGCGCAGATTGTTCTCGAATGCTTAACGCGTGAAAAGGTAGAAGTTATCTTCGGATATCCGGGCGGCGTGACACTGCCGTTCTACGATGCCATTTATGATTCGCCGATCAAGCACGTGCTTGTGCGGCACGAGCAGAATGCCGCCTTCGCCGCCCAGGGCTATTCACGGGCGACCGGCAAGGTGGGTGTTTGCTGCGCGACTTCGGGTCCAGGCGCGACCAACTTGGTCACGGGTTTGGTCGACGCCATGATGGATTCGATTCCGATTGTTGCCATCACCGGCCAGGTTACCAGCAAGCTGATCGGCAGCGACGCGTTTCAGGAAGCCGATACCTTCGGCATCACACGCTCGGGAACCAAACACAACTTCCTGGTGAAGACGCTGGCGGAGCTGCCGCGCGCCATTCACGAGGCGTTTCACATCGCATCCACCGGACGCCCCGGACCGGTGCTGGTCGATATCACCAAGGACGCTTTCCAGGCCAATGGGCATTACGTGCCGGTGAGCTCGATTCATCTGCCCGGCTATCGCGTCTATACCGAAGGCCATGCCGGCCAGATACGGCGCGCGGCGCAGGCGATCTGGGAAGCCAAGCGCCCGTTCGTCTATGCCGGCGGCGGCATCATCCACGCCGGAGCGCACGATGAACTCCGTCAGTTCGTCGAAATGATCGACGCCCCCGCCGTGACCACGCTGATGGGTCTGGGCGGCCTCGCCGCCAACCATCCGAACTTTATCAGCATGCCCGGTATGCATGGCAGCTACGCGGCCAATATGGGCATGACGGAGACCGATCTTTTGATCGCGCTTGGCTCGCGTTTTGACGATCGCGTGACTGGACGCCTGGCGGCTTTTGCTCCCCACGCCAAGGTGATCCATGTGGACATCGATCCCGCTGAAGTCGGCAAGATCCGGACCGCGGATGTGCCTATCGTGGGCGACGTGAAGAAGGTCCTGCAACGGATTCTCGAGGAACTGGCAGCCTCAGCGGGCCTGATGAAGAACCGGAATGCGCCCGCGCGCGCAGCTTGGTGGAAACAGGTGAAAGAATGGCAGCGCGAGCATCCCCTCGAGCCGTCGTTTTCGACCGACGAGATTAAACCGCAGCATCTTATGGCGGAGATTGACCGCCTGTCGGGCGGCGAAGCTATTGTATGCAGTGATGTGGGCCAGCACCAGATGTGGGCCGCGCAGTTGATCCGCTTCAACCACCCGCGCCTATGGATTAATTCGGGCGGGTTGGGGTCGATGGGCTTCGGACTGCCCTCCGCCCTGGGCGCGCAGTTTTCGCGTCCCGACAAACTGGTGTTTGCGATCTGCGGCGATGGAGGCTTCCAGATGTCAATTCCGGAACTGGCCACCATTGCGAATCAGCAGCTGCCGGTCAAAATCATCGTCATGAATAACGGCTATCTGGGTATGATTCGCCAGTGGCAGGAGCTGTTCTACAATAACCGCATCTGCCAGGCCAAGCTCGACACTTTCCCGGATCCCGAAAAACTGGCCGGGGCCTACGGATTCAAAGGCCGCACCGTGGAGCGTCCCAGCCAATTGCGGCAAGCCCTTGAAGAAGCTGTGAACGAGCCCGGTCCATATCTCTTGAACGTGCGGGTCTCGCCGTTTGAAAACGTGTATCCCATGGTGCCGGCCGGCGGAGCGGTAAACGAAATGGTGCTGGCGCCGCCCCAGCCAGTGGAGGTGGCTTAAGATGTTGCAGTTGATTTCATTGCTATTGGAAAACAAACCGGGAGCGCTGATGCGGGTGACCGGCCTGCTGAGCGCCCGCGGATATAACATCGAAAGCCTGACAGTGGCGCGGACGCTCGACCCGGAGCTTTCGCGGATGAGCATCGTAGTGGATGTCGAGCCGAACCAACGCGCCCAGGTGATCAAGCAGATGAACAAGCTGATCAATGTCCTACAAGCTACTGACTCGACCGAGGGTCCGGCCGTACGGCGGGAGCTGGTATTGCTGCGCGTGCGCGCCAGCATGCAGAATCGCACGGCGATCCTGAAGGAAGCGGAGATTTTCGGCGCGCGCGCGGTGGATTCGTCGGTCGAGGGCTTTGCGCTCGAAGCCACCGGCGATCCCGAAAAGCTGGATGAGTTCATCGACGTCATGCGCAGCTACGGCGAAATCGAAGTGACTCGGTCCGGCCTGGTAGTGGTTTCACTCGACAACAAGAAACTGAAGCTGGCCCCGCCGGTTGCCAAAGAAGAAGTTACACAAGCAATCTGACATCTAATTTCAATACGGAGTTTTCACAGAATGGCAAAAATATTCTATGAGCAGGACGGCAACCTGGGGTTGCTCAAAGGCAAGACGGTCGCGATTATCGGCTACGGCAGCCAGGGGCACGCGCATGCGCTGAATCTGCGCGACTCAGGCGTCAGCGTAATCGTGGGCCTGTACCCCGGCAGCAAGAGCTGGGCGAAAGCTGAATCCGCCGGGCTGCGGGTGATGACCACCGCCGAAGCCGCCAAAGCGGCGGACGTCATGATGATTCTGGTTTCCGATCACCTGCAAGCGGATTTGTATGAGAGCGACATCAAACCGGGCCTGACAGCCGGCAAGACATTGATGTTCGCGCACGGCTTTTCCATTCACTTCAAGACCATCGCGCCGCCGCCGGATGTGGATGTGAGCATGATTGCCCCCAAGGCTCCCGGCCATCGCGTGCGCGAGCTGTACACCGAAGGGGTGGGCGTTCCCGCGCTGGTGGCAGTGCATCAGAATCCTTCGGGCAAGGCTTTAGAGCAAGCGCTGGCTTACGCGCTGGCGCTGGGCTGCCTCAAGGCCGGCGTGATCGAGACCACTTTCCGCGAAGAAACCGAAAGCGATCTGTTCGGCGAGCAGGCGGTGCTTTGCGGCGGCGCGAGCGAACTGATCCGCGCAGGCTTCGAGACGCTGGTGGATGCGGGTTACGCTCCCGAAATAGCTTATTTTGAATGCCTGCACGAGTTGAAGCTGATTGTCGATCTCATCTACGAGGGCGGCCTCAGCTACATGCGTTATTCCGTGTCGGATACGGCGGAATACGGCGATTACACGCGAGGTCCGCGGGTAGTGAACGAACAGACCCGCGCCGAGATGAAGAAGATTCTCGCGGAGATCCAATCCGGCGAATTCGCCCGCAACTGGATCGCGGAAAACAAGAGCGGCCGCAAGAACTTCCTGCATATGCGGGAGATGGCGCAGAACCAGAAGGTGGAACAGGTAGGCGCGGAACTCCGCAAAATGATGCCGTTCCTCAAGAAGAAGAAAGAAGTAGGAATACCAGCGGCCTTGTAACACCGCTTCGGCCCGCTGGAGGGCCGCCACTGTATGCGCGTTTTCACTTTCGATACCACGTTGCGCGATGGCACGCAGGGCGAAGCCGTCAGTCTCTCGGTCGATGACAAAGTTATGGTGGCCCATAAGCTGGATGAGTTGGGCATCGACTATATCGAGGGCGGCTGGCCCGGCTCGAATCCGAAAGACAAGGACTTCTTCGCCCGCGCCAAATCGATTACGTTCAAACACGCGCGCTTGACCGCGTTCGGTGCCACCCGCATGGCTCGCAACCCGGTTGAAGAGGACGTAAGTGTCAACGCGCTGATCGAAGCCAATACGCCGGTAGTTTGTATCTTCGGCAAAACCTGGGAACTGCACGTGCGCAAGGCCCTCGGGATCACCGAGGAAGAAAACATAAAGCTGATCGCCGACACGGTGCGCTACCTGAAGGCGCACGGCAAAGAAGTAATCTATGACGCCGAACATTTCTTCGACGGCTATAAAGACAGCCGCGACTTCGCGTTTCGAACCCTCGAAGCCGCCCAGAAGGCCGGTGCCGATACTCTAACGTTGTGCGACACCAATGGCGGCACCATGACGGATCAGATCGCCCAGATCTGCGCCGACGTGCGTAAGAAGTTCGACGGGATTTTGGGAATCCACACACACAACGATTGCGAACTAGCGGTCGCCAATGCGCTGGCGGCGGTGGAGCAGGGATTTCAGCACGTGCAGGGATGCTTCAACGGCTATGGCGAACGCTGCGGCAACGCCAATCTGACCACCATCATCGCGAATCTCGAACTGAAGATGGGTCACTCGACCATTGGCAAGGAGCGGCTGACGCACCTGACTGCCGCGGCGCGCTTCATTGCAGAGCTCGCGAACTTGCCGCTGCGCGGCGATCAGGCCTATGTAGGGCACAGCGCCTTCGCGCACAAGGGCGGCGTGCATGTGAACGCGGTTCTCAAGGATTCGAACACCTACGAACACATCAGCCCGAAAGCGGTGGGCAACCGGCAGCGCGTTCTGCTAAGCGATCTTTCCGGGAAGGGAAGTATCCTTTACAAACTCAAGCAGCACGGGTTAGAAGATCGCCTCGATGACGCCGCGCGCCGCCATCTGCTCGATCGCATCAAGCAAATGGAGTTCCAGGGTTATGAACTCGAGGCGGCCGAGGGCACTTTTGAATTGCTAGTCCGCGAAGCGCTGCGCCCGGGGTTGAATCTGTTTGAAGTGGTGAATTACGAAGTGATCACGCGGGCCGCAAGCTCCACCGCCAACGTGACATTGAAGGCCCAGGAAAACGTGCTGACGGCGTCCGCCAGCGGCAACGGTCCCGTGAACGCGCTGGATGTGGCGCTGCGGCAGTGCCTGTCGACGCTTTATCCAGCCATCGCAAGCGTGGAGCTCACCGATTATAAGGTCCGCGTGCTGGATAACAAGAAGGGGACCGCCGCGCGGGTCCGGGTGCTGATCGAGTGGTCCGATCGCAAGCGCAGCTGGGCCACGGTGGGCGTGTCGGAAAACGTCATCGAAGCGAGCTGGTTTGCGCTGGTTGATGCTATCCGGCTCGAACTGATGCGGCTCCACGAAGACGACCCGGATGTCCAAAAGGCCGTCGAAGACTACTGTTGGGGAGTGTGATTGGCGGCCGTTTTAGTACAAATCCCTAAGGGTCGTCTAAGGCGTTTGCCTCGTAGTAAATCCATTCCGTACGCCGTACTATTGGGCCATGGCGTGGTCCGACAACATACGGTGTCTCCATTGCGACGGCAAACTCCCGTTATACCGTAAGATCACCAGCGGGCAGTTCTGTTCGGCAGTTCACCGCAAGGCGTACTGGCAAGACCAGGAACGGCTGGCGGTGGAACGGTTGCACCAAACGCATGATTCCTTGCGCGCGTACCGGCCGCCGGATGCCCTCGAGGGCGTTCTCGGCAGAAGCGCTGCCAGCGAGCCCGTCAGCCCCAAATACTATCAAACCGAGCACGAGATCGAAGTCGAATCCCAGCCCGAGGCGGCGGAAATCGCCCGATCCGCATCGAATACGGGCAACGTCAAGTTCCCTGGATTCCTGACCGAAGATAAGCCCGCGCTACGCGCATGGGATGCATTGCAGGCGGCTTGGGATGTTGAATTCGCCCATTGGCCCATGAGTGATCCGTTGGTTCCTTCGACGGTCGGCGAGCGCGCAGAGTTCACCCTCCAGTCAGCACCGGGAATGGCCCTGCCGTTCTTCCAGGCGCACGCTTTGGCGGCCCAGATTCGCGCCGAGGCCGATACGACAGACGCGATTGATTTCAGCCCGCGAGCGATTCTTACAATTCCTTTACGAATCCCGCTAGAGACCGAAGAATTGAGTCTCAGCTTCCTCGAAACCCTGCGAGCCGCGGACGTCGCAGCACCAGTGGAAGAGACGCCCCGTTTCGCGGAGAGCCTGATGGCTCTGCCGAAAATCGGAGCCCGAGAGACCGCCATAGCTTTCCAGGCCACGCAAACGGAACCGCTACAAGTTGTAAGCAGAGCGCAAAACGCACGTTACGATGCAGCCGTTGCGATTCCGGCAGTTGCCGCGATTACGCGCATGCAGCCACTCGCCCTGACGAATAAACCGCTGACGCGCGCGGCGCGTGCGGGCGCTACGGGGGATGCCCAGGCGGGCGATTTACAGGGATATTCGCAGCCCATGGAACTGACGGCCAGCACCGGCGCGCCCTGGATGAATCTGGCGATCCCGGCAGCCGATCTGGCGCCGGATCTTGCTTCGGGCAGCCGTTATCCCGTCTTCGGAAGCGCCGGCGTAGTCATCACGAACCTCGCTGCCACCCAAGCGGCACAAGCGATTGACTTCGCGAGCGAAACCGCCAATCCTTCCAAGCCGCTAATGACACGGTCCTTGGAGCTGAGCGTGATTACCGCTCCCGGGGCTCGTTACGCAATTGCGAGCCAGCCCGGTACGATGGCGCCGGTCAGCGAAGTCGAGCGCTCGGGAGCCGTGGTTGCGATGGAAACGGGTTCCTCTCCTCAAAAACAACTCGCCACCCAGATTTTGGAATTGAGTCCGCATACTGCGCCGCGCTGCGATTACCCGGCGGTCGAAAGCCATGCGGGCATGATACAGCCGGTCTCAAATGCGCAAACAGTCTCCTCCGGGAACGAACTCAGGATCGTTCCCTTACCGGATGGTTTTGGCGCGGCAGAACGGATTCCGGCGACGGCACAAGCGTTGCCGCTAGCGTTCAGGATGGCGGCGTGCGCACCGGACGCCGCGCGTCCCAACACCACCGGAGTCGCTCAGATATATGCGGCCAACGCACCCTTGCATCCGGCCGCAAAGTGGGAGCCGGCCGACGGAGCGGAAACACCTCCGTTGCGGCCCGGATTCCTGGCGGGCTGGACGCAAACGTTTGCGAATAGCGGAGACCGGAAACACGTTTGGGCGCACGCCGCGGATTTCCTGCAGCACGCCCCCCGGGATTTGAAACTGTTGGCGATAGCGATTCCGATCCTGCTAGGACTGGCGCTGCGCCCCTCGCTGCCAAAAGTTCAGGTGACCGCGCCCGCTGCAACCGAAGGGATTTCGAGGAACATCGGCAACGGCTTCCGGGCGCAATTAGTCAATGTGCGAAACAGCGTGGCCCAGCGGGCTGCGGTCTCCTTAAGCGAAGACTTCCGCAGCGGCTTGGACGACTGGCAGACGCGCGGCGACCTCGCGAGCGGCTGGTCGTTCGACGGCAACGGGTTTGTGCGGCCCGGCACACTGGCGCTCTACCGGCCATCCCTGGGACTGGGCGACTATGACATGGAATTCCTGGGCCTGGTCGACAAGAAAGCTCTGAGCTGGGTCGTGCGCGCGAAGGATTTCGACAATTATTACGTGGTGAAACTGGTGGTGACGAAAGCGGGACCGCTCCCCACCATCGGCATTACGCGCTATGCGGTGATCGACGGTAAAGCGCAAGCCAGCGTAAGCACGGTTGCGGCCATCAATGCCCGTCCCGACATGCTCTATAGGGTGAGCATGAACGTGCACGACGATACCTTCCTGCTGTCACTGCAGGGCACGGTAGTCGACAACTGGACCGACTCGCGCCTGAAACGCGGCGGCATCGGGTTCTTTGCTTCGCGCGGCGAGGAAAGCCGCCTGCGGTGGCTGCAGATAACACATCAGTACGATATGCTGGGCCGCCTTTGCGCCTACTTGGCGCCCTACAATATTTCAACAACAAACGGGAGCTGGTAATTATGAGTGCACGCAAGACGGAAACCAAAGTGGCTGCGCAGCCTGAAAACGGCGGCAAGACGGTGTCTCCCGCACTGGCGCGGGCGGTGTCTCTGCACCTTGAAGGCAAGCAAAAAGATGCCTTGAAGGAACTGAATACCGCTCTCGAGAATGGCGAAGAAAGCGCCGAACTCTATTCCGCTAAGGGCCACCTCCAGTTCGAACTCGAGCAGTTCGAAGACTCCGTCAAGAGCTACGAGAAGCTGCTGGCGCTGGCGCCGCGGCATACCACGGCCCATTTCAACCTGGGCATCTGCTACGAGAAACTGGGCCGGTGGAACGAAGCCACCGAAGCTTTCCAGAAGGCGCTTGACGCGGATCCAAATCGCACCGAAGCCCAACTGGGCCTGGGGATTTGTCTGTTGCATCAGGAGAAACCCGAACCCGCCGTCATCTGCTTCGACCGGGTGCTTGCGCGCAAGCCGTCCCATGAAACAGCGCTTTTCGGCAAGGCGGTTTCGTTGCAGCTTTTGTGGAAGTTCGATGAAGCCATCACGCTCTATCTGCAGCTCCTGGGCAAGAACCCGCAGTCCGAGGAATGCCTGGTGAACCTGGTCACCATCGGCATGGCGCGCAAGGATCACGAAGCGATTCAGAAATATTCCGAACAGTTGCTGACGTTGCGTCCGCATTCGCAGGCGGCGCTCGAGGGACTCGCGACCTGCGCTTTCCACGCGAACGATTTCGAGGCGGCCGCGCAGCTCTGCGCCAAGCTGGTGGAGTTCACGCCGGATCACTTCGAGCGCTGGTTCAATCTGGGCGTGGCGGAGCAAAAGCGAAATCACTTGCCCGAAGCGGCCAAGGCCTACGGCGAAGCGGTGCGCATTCGTCCCGACGCCAAACAGGCGCACGTCAATCTGGGTATCGTCAAACAGGAAACCGGCGATCTGGCCGGCGCACGCGAAGGTTACGAACGAGCGCTGCTGATCGCTCCGGACCAAGGCGATGTGATCTACAATCTGGCCAGCGTCCTCGAGCAGCAAGGCGAAAAGGAAGAAGCCGAGAGGCTGTACGTGAAGCTGCTCTCGCGCAATCCGGATTGGGAAGACGCGTGGTTCCGGCTGGGTTATCTGCGGCTGTCGCGCAACGATTACCGGGGTGGCGTAGAAGCCTTCCAATCCTGCATCCGCAAACGCGCGGCGTGGCCCGAAGCACAACTTAACCTAGGACTGTGCAGCTGGAATCTGGGAGACCGCGATGGCGCCGCCAAGGCTTTTGAAGCGGTGCTGGCAGCGGATCCACGCTCGATCGACGCACTGCGCGGCTTGGCCGCACTCGCGGTCGAACGAGAAGATCTGGATAAGGCGCTGGACCTGCAAGCCAAGCTCATCGAAGCGGGCGAGCGCACGCCGGAGCTGTTCTACAATACCGGCTTGCTGCTGCAGAAGTCCGGTCAGGTCGAAGACGCTGTCCGCCTGTATCAGGAAGCACTGGCAGATCGTCCCAACTTCCCCGAGGCGCTGCTCAACTTGGGTCATGCGCTCAAGTCGCAGGGCAAAGCGGATGAAGCCCGTGAATTCTGGCGCCAGGCGCTCGAGCAGAAGCCCGAGCTCGCCGCAGGATATTTCGGCCAATAGCGGATTGGCCGGGTTCTTCCCCAGCATGGCCCTCACGGTTTGCAAGGCTGACCTGGCGAAAAGAAGTTCGATTGAAGCGCGCCAGCGAAAAGAAGAAGCGGACACCTTCGCGAAGCAGGCCGCGTCTTAAATGCCCCGGCACGAACCTCTGCCGCCGCCTGACGCCTGCAGTGCTCCTGCTTCATTTTCGGACGCCCGCTTTGCTCTCTTTACGCTGGTCTTCCTCATCATGATGGGCAGCGGCGTTCTTTATTTCACCGTGTTGGTTGACCGCCCCTATGGCATCCAGTTATCCTCGCAAGTCGCGTACACAGCCGCAGTCATGCTCTATACTTTCAGCAGCAACAAGAATGGAATGCAGCGCTACCTCTTCCTTTGCCCTTTCGTTCGCCCCCAACTTCCTCGCCTCGCCTTTCGACACATTGGCTTCCTCGCCGTACTCTTTTTCCTCGAGACGGGCGCCCTCCAGCTTCGCCCGCGACTATCCCCCTCCTGGTCCGTTGCCAGTGGCTTCAAAGGCACTACCCGCTTCGAACTGACCTTGGAGGTCATCTGTGCCGCCTTGGCTCTCACCGAGGTCGCCACCAATCGCTCTTTCCTCAACCGCGCTCACCTCGAATACAATCTCGACCGATCCGTATGAAAGCGCCACGTCTCGATGCCAAGTGGTATGACCACAGATCGCGTTCGGCTGAACTGCCGCGCCGCTGAGTACATCCATGCCCGCCCTTTCGTGAATGTCAACCAAGGCTTTGTTGGACGCGGTTTGTTGTCCAATAGTATGGTTGACATTCA
>JANXXL010000228.1 GCA_025350625.1 Bryobacterales bacterium
ATCGTCCCCGTGACTGTCACCGACGACAAAGGACGGTTCGTTTCCAATCTCGAACAGCGCCGATCCGCCGCCCGGCTTCAGATTGCGGAGCTTTGATACGAAGGGCTCGGGGTCGGAGGAAGTATTCACCATCAATTCCGCCTTATTCCCATAGCCGATCAGGTAGCCGGAGAACTTGTCTTTGCCGGGCAGGAGCGTCAGGACGAGCTCGGTTGCCGCGGTCTGAAAATTCTTCCATTGCGCGCGGCTGGAATTGCTGAGGTCGATTAAGAAGCCGGCAACTACCGGCTGGCTGCGCTCGCGGGAAAAGAAGCGCAGGTTTTGCGGCTTGCCTTCGTCCAGGATTTGAAAGTCTTTCTTCTCGAGATTGGAAACGAACCGTCCTTTGTCGTCGGTGACAGTCACGGGGACGATTACTTCGTTCACCTCGACCTTAATCGAAGCGGCACCCGGCTCAGGCTGTAGTTGCTCCTGGGCGGCAGGCGGAGCGGGGGGCGAACCAGAAGTTGCGGGTGGCGATCCGGTCTGCTGCGCGAAGCCCTGAATCGCCATTAACAGCGGCACCGAGCAAACCAAGACCGTTATTCGCATGTAGAAATCCTGCCATGATTATAAACCACGGGGGATCGTCTGAGGGCTGGCTCTTGCGAACGGTTTTTGCCGGAGGCCGGTGCGGGTGGCCTTAGCTGGCTCTTTTGGCCGCCGGGACGATACGCAAGGGCTCCTGCAGGCGCTCGAGCTCCGCGGTGTAGATGGACACTTGAGGATGAGAATCGGATTTGGGGTACATCAATCGCAGCAGGCTGATCTGAAAGCCAAAATCGCTCATTAACGGGGGGCTGTACCTAGGGTTCCGATCCATGCAGGTGATATCGGTCGATTGGGGGGCATCCGATAGGAGAAGTTCGAGGCTCAAGGGTCCGGAGGAGGTGGGGTAGTGGAGAACTTCTGAGGATAGTTAGCGGGGAACTAAGAGGAAATTGTTGTGGAAGTCCGGAATCCTTGAGCCTGCATCTTTCTCATACGGCTCTTCAGTTTGCAATCGCTTCGCCAATCCTCTAACCCACTGAAAAAACGTCAACGCTTGCGACGGATGCTGGTCATTCCGGAAACGGTTACCGGTCGGGAGGCACTGCAGGCGGCGGGCTTGGCACTCGGGAGATGTGTCCTGCTTTGGCCTCTTCAAACTCTACATTATTGTCGGCCAGAGTCGAGCCGGTGGCTACATCCAGCTGCACCCGCGCACCGGCATAGGTCGCCTGGGCGGTCACTTCCGCGGCTGCGGCGGTGGTGAGATCGCGCTGGTCCTGAATCACCTGATAGACGGTGGTGGCTCCCAGCGCCAGCTTCTTCTGATCGGCGTCGAGCGTTTGCTCCTGCAGCACCCGTCCTTTCACGGCCGCCTGATACTGGGCGCGAGCCTGGTTTACGGCAGTGAGGGCATTCTGCACGTCCACCCGGATCTGGTTAATCTGCCGCTGCACCAGCAACTGATTCTGGCGCAGGTTTAGGGTGGCGGTTGCGAGATTCGCCTGGGCGGCGCGGTTTCTCAGGGGAATGACCAGATTTAGGCCGATCGAATACGTCGGGAAGTTGCGTCCGAACAACTGGCCCAGGACGCTGCCGTAGCCGCCCAAGAAGAATGGATCTGCAATAGGCGGAACTTGCAGCAAACCGGTCTGGTTGCTTACCGGTCCTATGACGGTATTTTGCGAACCCACCAGAGCGTTACTGCGCACATCGGCGATGCCGTTGAGCGTAGGGAGCATGGCGTTGCGGGTTCCGGTTAACGCAATCTCGGAGTTATCGATCTGGATTCGGCTTTGGGCCAAGTCGGGACGGTTATCGAGGGCCTTCGACACCAGATCCTGGACTGGCTGGATCGCCTCAATTTCCGGGACACGAATCGGGTCGGTGGGCACCACATGAGCCTCCAGCACAGACGGGCTGGCTAAACCATTCCGGCTTAGCGCACTTTTAAGCACGGTTTCCAGTTGCAGGACGGACGATTGTGCAACCACCAGATCCTGTTGCGCGGTGGCCAACTGTGCTTCGGCGCGCACCACTTCAATCGGCGCCAGGGTGCCGATTTCTACCTGCTTCTGATTGTCGTCATACAGCTTTTGGGCCACGCTGACCGCCTGGGTCCGGACACCCACCGTCGAAATGGCGGCCACCAGGTTCCAATACAACTGCACCACGTTTGCGACGGAGTTGATCAATTGCTGGCGGAATACGTAATCGGCGGCCCTCACGTTATTCTTGGCAATGCGAATGGTGCGATTATTCAGCGCCAGCCCGAATCCCTGGAGCAAGGGCTGGGTCAGGGTCAAATCCAAGCTGGAGTTGGTGAAGGGATTCACCGTGGAACGAAAGGAATTCTGCTCTTGAACCACATTGTTATAGGCCAGAGCCACCGTTCCGCCGGTCGGAAAAGTTTGAGAGTAACCGATATTCGCAGTCTTATTAAGGGTGACCAGCGCGGGTGTTCCACTGGTTACGGTGTTGGCCTGGGGAGCGGTAGTGTGACCGAAGTTCAGAGTCCCGGTGATCGCCGGATCATAGCTGAGGCCCGCTCCCAGCGGACCGGCGGCGCCGTTTGCTCCCAGACCGGTGCTTGAACTGCCCAGTAGCGAAAAGCCCGCGCCCGATGGTACGCCGCTTAGGACGTTGGTGGGGATGCCCTGGATGGCCCCACCCGCCCTGGCGCGCAACAAATCCGCTTCGGCGATCGAGAACTCATAGCGCTCTACTTCGACGTCTAAATTATTCTCGAGGGCGAGCGCGATGGCGTCGGAAAGCGACAGATATAAGTTACCGGCGCGCAGGAGGCCGTCGATGCGGCTCGAATTGGATACATTCACGGGCGGCACGGTGCGCGCCCGGTAGGGTTGCGTGATGCCGGAATACCAGTGGGGCCGCTCGGTATCGAGCTGCGGCCCCCGGGGATCGGGTCCCGGAGTCTGGCCGAAGCTGGGAGGCGCCGCCGCGAGGATGACGCACAATACGGCTACGTAAGATTGCAACTGTTTCATGGCTCTTTCCTTAAACGACGATAGTTACCGGTAATTTGTTTCCGCATTCGCCATTTGGCGCCCCATGGCCGCCCAGGCTTTGCGCGGAGCACGTCCCAGGTATCTAGTTTCTCATGGCTTAGGAGGGCGCGCACGACGGTATTGCAATTCAGCTTGCTATATTTGAATTCGTGTCAGAAGCCATCATGCAGGTGTTCCGCGAAACCGGGGCGTATCTCAAGGGCCATTTCAGTCTCACCAGCGGACTCCACTCGAGCGAGTATTTACAATGCGCCTTGGTGCTCCAGCATCCGCGGGTGGCCGAGAGGTTTGGCCGCGAATTGGCGCTGCAGCTTCCGGCGTGCGATGTGGTGGTTTCGCCGGCCATCGGCGGACTGCCCATCGGGCACGAGGTCGCCCGCGCCAAGGAAGCGCGATTTATCTTTAGCGAGCGCGATGCATCCGGCAAAATGACGCTTCGGCGCGGCTTTTCCCTGCGTCCCGGGGAGACGGCGCTGGTGATTGAAGATGTGGTGACCACCGGCGGCACTACCCGCGAAGTGATCGACCTGGCGAGGGCGGCGGGCGCCAATGTCCTGGCAGCCGGATCGATCATTGACCGTAGCGGCGGGAGTGTCGATCTGGGAGTGCCGCGCGTGGCGCTGGCTACTCTCGACGTGATTGCATATCCTCCTGACTTCTGCCCCATGTGCCAGCAGGGAATGCCGGTAGAGAAGCCCGGATCGCGCAAGACCGCCTAGGGACCTTATGCGGCGGATTCGAATGACCGTCAGCTACGACGGCACTGAGTTTCACGGCTGGCAAGTACAGACTGGCTTGGTTACGATCCAGAGTGTTCTCGAAACTGTGCTGGCGGAAATCGAGGGCGCGCCGGTTAAAATCGCGGGTTCGGGCCGCACCGACGCGGGGGTCCACGCGCTGGCGCAAGTGGCGGCGTTTACGCTGGCCAACCCCATTCCGATCGACAATTTGCGCAAAGCCATCAACCGTTTGTTGCCGCGAGATATTCGCGTGATTGCAGTTGCCGAAGCCGCTCCCGATTTCCATCCGCGGTATCGCGCCAAGGCGAAAACCTACGAGTATAGAATTCACCGGACGGAGATTTGTCCCCCCTTCGAGAACCGTTACGTGTATCACTATCCCTACCCGCTCGATGAGGAGAGCATTGTAGAATGGGCGCCGGTGTTCGAAGGCGAACACGATTTTTCGGCTTTCGCGGCGTCTGACGATAAGGACGAGCTGGGCCGCTCTAAGGTCCGCAGCATTTTTTATTCCCGGGCCAGCCGGGTTGCCGATAGGCTGGTCTATCGAGTGCGAGGCAGCGGTTTTCTCAAACACATGGTGCGTAACATGGTCGGCGTGTTGCTCGAAGCCGGGAAGGGAAATCTCACGCGCTCTGATATTGAGAAACGCTTCGATCCCGCTTGTGCGATTTTCCCTGGGCCCTCGGTGCCGGCGCGCGGGTTGTTCCTGGTCAGCGTGGAATACTGATCTCGTCCGCACGCACATCGGAGGATTTGCGGGTGCGGCGCTCGACTAACTCTACTAGCCCTTCCGCCAGCTTCTTGCCGACATTGATGCGATAGGGGATGCCGATCAGATCGGCGTCTTTGAATTTGACACCGGGCCGGGCGTCTCGATCGTCGAGCAATACATCGACGCCCTCGGCGGCTAGTTTCTGGTAAATTTCGCGAGCGGCGGTGAAGCGCTCGGGATGGACCGGGGTCACTATAGCTAAGAAAGGCGCAATCGCCGCCGGCAGCACTAGGCCATCGGCATCCTGGTTCTGCTCGACGGCGGCATGCAATACGCGCTCGGCGGTATCGAGCAGCATTACTTTCGAAAATTGCAGGGGCCGGCCATCGATGATCGACAGATCTCCCTTGGACACTTGGCGCACGTCGGCGAACTCAGCTTTGAAATCTTCGCCGGGAGTCACGCTGCGCAGGTGGTGGTCGTTCCGGTTGGCGCCTGCAATCATGTTGCGGCGTCCGCGAAGAGCTTCGTCGGCGATGATGGGCACGCCGGGAATGCCCACGGGTCCGAGCGAGCCGGGATCGGCGCCGAACCACCGCCGAATCTCTTCTGCATCGGCTGGCCGCGTGCCCGGGAGCTTCAGCGGACTCAACTGGTGGTCTCCCCGCAGCAGCACCAGCAGCGGTTGGCCGTCCCTCATAAGGACCAGACTCTTAATCTGCGAGGTCGCCGGCAATCCCGAAAACGCAGCGATGTGCGCGATGGTTTTCACGCCGGGGGTGTGAAATTCTTCCGGCTCCAAGTCTCCGTCAGGGTCGGGACCGGCGGGCGGTTGAGCTACACTCCTGGACTTCGCGGACAGCGCCGCATAGCCGTTCCCGTGGACTAGAATTTCTCCCCCGGATTCCGATAGTGCGACGAAATCGCCTTCGGCATTTATATATCCGACGCCACAAAGTTCAAGGGCGCGGCCGCGGTCGTTCTGCTGCCGCAGGATATTTTCAATTTTTGCCAGTGCCCGCCGCCCCAAAGGCAGGTACTCGCGGCCGCGCATATACCCGGCGCGCATAAGTAGCGGATGCTGCGGTTCGCGCAGGGTTGCGATGCCCATTTCGGTCCATAACATATATGTACTGTGATAGCATCCGAAGCATGAGGACGCGAGCCGCGCTACTCGTGCTGATCGCCGTTTCGCTGGGCGCGCAGCAGTCGAATATCGACGACTTTTTTCGCGACTTCACCGCCGAGTGGGTTCGAGCGAATCCCAATCTCGCCACCTCGGGGCGTTATTTCACCGGCGAAGAACAGGGCCGGCTCGAACGCCAGTTAACGCCGCAGACCAGCGCCTACCGTCGCAGCCGCATCCAGCTCGCTAAACAAGGACTCGCCGGGCTAAGCAAGTTTGACCGCAGCAAGCTTAGCGATACGCAGCGCATTTCCGCGGACCTAATGCAGTGGCAGCTCGATACCGTGGTCCGCGAGGAGCCGTACCTCGATTACACCTTTCCGCTCGAACAAATGAACGGCGTCAACGTCAACCTGATCGAGACGTTGACGGTGCGTCATCCGCTCGCGAACGAAAAAGACGCGGTGAATTATGTCGCGGCGCTTGGTCAGGCGAGCGCCCGGATGGAGGAAGCCATCGCGGAATCGCGCCGTCTCGCGGCCAAAAACTTTATTCCGCCGAAATTTATTCTGAACGCCACCATCAAGCAGATGCAGGGATTCATCGATCCCGCGCCCGCGCAGAGTCCGTTTGTGGCTATTTTCGCGCAGAAGATGGAGGCCGCCAAGGTTCCCGAGTCTCGGCGGGATGCCTTGCGCAAAGAAGCCGAAAATATCGTGGCCACTCAAGTTTATCCGGCGTGGAAAAAAGCTATAGCCACTCTCGAAACCCAACTGCCGCATTCGACCGATGACGCGGGATTGTGGCGCCTCAAGGGTGGCGCGGACGCTTACGCTTACTTCCTGCGCCGCTATACCACCACGAATCTCACGCCGGAGCAGATCCACGAAGTCGGGCTGCGCGAGGTGGATCGCATCGAAAAAGAAATGGACGCTATCTTCCGCCGGCTGGGGCGCACGGAAGGGTCTGTCAACGAGCGCGCCGAAAAACTCAAGCAGGATTTGGCTTATCCAAAAACGGAAGACGGCCGCACGGCCATGATGGCTGACGCCGATGGCATCTTACGGGACGCGGAAAAACGCTCGGCCGCGCTGTTTGATAAAACTCCCAAGAGTCCCGTGGTGGTCCAACCGTTCCCGCGCTTTCGGGAGGCCAATGCCGCCGCGAACTACAATAGTCCGGCGCCGGACGGCTCGCGGCCCGGTGTGATTCAGATCCCGCTGCGACCCGAAATGATGACCCGGTTTGCCCTTCGCAGCCTGGTGTATCACGAGGGCGTTCCGGGCCACCACTTCCAGATCGCATTACAGGTAGAGAACAAAGAGCTGCCCCGCTTCCGCCAGATTGGTGCATTTGGCGGCATTTCCGCTCTGGTCGAGGGGTGGGGGCTCTATGCGGAGAGACTGACCGCCGAATCGGGCTGGTACGATGGCGACCCGGAAGGACAACTCGGGCAACTTTACGATTCCTTGTGGCGCGCGCGGCGGCTGGTGGTCGATACCGGGATCCATGCCAAGCACTGGACCCGGCAGCAATCCATCGACTATGGGATTGAAGCCAGCGAGGTGGAGCGCTACGTGGTATTTCCGGGCCAAGCTTGCTCGTATATGATCGGCCAGTTGAAATTGGTCGAGCTGCGTGAGAAGGCGCGCCAAGCGCTGGGCGATAAGTTCTCCTTGCGTGAGTATCATGATGTTGTGCTTGACACCGGCACGGTCCCGCTCGAAATTCTGGAGCGGCAAGTGGATGCGTATATCGCCTCGGCGCAGAAGCGCGGGCGCTGATCGGGTGCACAAATTGCGCCGCGGGCCGCGTCATTCCGGGCTTCCTGTATAATCAACTTCTTGGGAGGCATTTGAAACCATGCGATTTGCTGTAATCGGTTTGCTGGCGTTGGGCGGCTTGGTCTGGGCGGCGGACCTCAACGAGACCTACAAGAATCTTAAAGAAGCGTTTGAGATGAAGGACTACGCCAAGGTGAAGACCTTGTCGGCGCAGACCGCCAAGGAAGCTCAAGAACTGGCGAAAGAAACGCAACCTTCCGATGCCACTCTGGTGGACTCATGGAAGGGCCGCCAGGAGTTCGCGAAGGAAGCGCAGACATACGCCGAATATACCCTCGCCGTATCCGCCACCCAGGCCTCCGACGCCGCGCTCACCATAGAATTAACCGAGGCCCTGATCGCTCAAAACCCCAAGAGCGAGCAAATCGATACGGCCACGCCGCAGTACCTTGCTGCATTGGGCAAACAGGGTGCGGCCAAGGTTAATGCGGCAGCGAGCAAGATTCTCGCCGGGCGTCCGGAAAATGAATATGCATTGGACGCAGTTGCCAGGAACTGGAGTTCGCCCGGACCCGCCCTGACAGCCGCAAACCGCCTTATCGGAGTCATCGGCAGGAAGAAGAAACCGGAAGGCATGAGCGATGCCGACTGGCAGAGAACCAAGACGGAAATGCTCGGCAGCGCCTATACCTCCGCAGGCGTTATCCAGGCGGGACAGAACCGTTATGCCGATGCCGACCGTAACCTGAAGGCGGCGATGCCGCTGGTATCCGGAAATTCGACCATGCTCAGTTATGTCTATTACTACCTCGGCGTTGCCAACTATCAAATGGGTAAAGTGACGGCCGACAAATCGAAGATGATGTCCGGCTTGCAATATACGGACAAAGCGGTCGCCACCGGAGGACCGATGCAAGCGCAGGCGTCCAGCACATCGGCGATTATGAAACGCGAGATGGCAGGCGGCCGCTAGCTCTCTCTGCCTGGGACAAACGGCCTTCACGGGGACAACTGGCGCGCTCGATCGGGCGGAAAATTCTATAACGTCAGCGGTGGCGGCTGGTGCAGGGCCCTTGGCAAAGACATGCTTTGGGACGGCAAGTGGTGAGGCATTTTGAGTCAGGCTCTGCGCCGCTGATGCCATCGCGTCCGCACATCATGGCTCGGGAGCACATGCATTTGTGGACCGTGTGTTTATAGTTATCGCAAGTTGCCGGTTGACCTTCGTGGGGGTCCGGCTCTTGAAAAGCGAAGCACAAGGATGCCAGTCCGATGAATATAGCCGTCTTGACATATCTCACTAACCTTTTACCTCCAGGTTGATGGCGGCCGATCCTGCCATGTCCCCTTTGGCTGGGCGCGGCATCGCGGGCGGGATAGGGCCAGAAGATGGTTTTTTAGGTTAACGGTGAATGTATCGCGGGGTACAAATCGCCGAATAACTAGATCGCCACAAAGCTTTTTTCATCTTTGCGCGTTGGATCCACGCTGACGAAGCTAGAATCGCGGTGACGGGCCCGGGCGCGGGGACCTCTAAACCGAGGGGCTGCTTTCCTTGCGGCTCAATTCTTCGGAAAGAATGATGGCGTCCGCCAGATCCTTCATGGGGCGGCGCAGGCGGCGGCTTTCGTTGCGCATGCGCAAATAAGCCTCTTCTTCTGAGAGCGAGTGCCTTTTTTGCAGGATGCCTTTCGCGCGTTCGACGGACTTGCGCGTTTCCAGTTGCCGCTTCATCTCCGCGGTTTCTTCCGATAGCCGCGCATTCTCTTCTTCGAGCAGGCTCTTGGCGATGGCGCTGCCCATCTGCTCGCCGATGAAAGAAATGGTCGCGATTTCCTCGGGCTCGTGTTCGTGCTTGTCGCGATGATGAATATTGATGACGCCGATGGCTTTTCCTTTATTGACCAAAGGTACTGAAAGAAATGCCTGGTAAGTATCCTCTACGAGGGTCGGGAAAATCTTCGAACGCGGATCTGCCGCCGCTTTCGAACTTAACGCCACCGGGGACTGATGTTCGGCCACCCAACCGGTTACGCCCTCACCCATCTTTACGCGCAGATTTCCCAGATCGGAGACGTGCGGCAGCAGCGACGCCCGCAACACGAACTCTCCGGTTTCCGACTCGGCCAGATACACCAGACATGCGTCGCAACTGGTCACTCTCGCCGCCAGCCCAACAATCTCACCGAGCATTTCATCTAAGGAAAGCGGGGAACTGACAATCCCGCTAACGCGGTGCAGCACAGACGCGTTGGAACTTTCTGAGGCCATCTCAGTTACTACCATACCCTGAGCGTACGGCGTCCAGACCGCTGGGGTCCAATCAAAACTTTTGATCGGGTGGATTCGATCTTGATGGCCTTAGTACGCAGGGGAAAATTACCAGATTTCAGCCGCGTGAATTTCGGACGGGCATTCCATTCCGGGGTCGCATATAATCAAGGCTGTATGAGACAAGCATGGGTGGCGTCCCGCGCCGGCGACAAAATTCGAACACAGATCCATTATGCCCGGCAGGGCCGTATCACCGAAGAAATGGAGTATGTAGCCCGGCGGGAGCGCATGGATGCCGAAGTCGTGCGCGCCGAAGTGGCCCGCGGCCGTATGATCATTCCGGCCAATATCAACCACATCAATCTGGAGCCTATGTGCATCGGCGTTGAGTCGGTTTGCAAGATCAATGCGAACATCGGGAATTCCTCCACTACTTCAGATATTGAAGCGGAACTCGCGAAGCTGCGTTATTCGGTCCGCTACGGCGCGGATACGGTGATGGATTTGTCTACCGGGGGCGATATTCCGCGCATCCGCAAGGCGATTATTCAGGAATCGCCGGTGCCCATCGGCACGGTGCCGATTTACGAAGCGCTCGCCCGCGTCCGCCGCGTGGAAGATCTGAACATCCGCGTCATGCTTGAAGTAATTGAAGAGCAGGCCGAGCAAGGCGTGGATTACATGACGATACACGCGGGAGTACTAGTACAATACATCCCGCTCACCACTCGGCGCGTCACGGGAATCGTCAGCCGCGGGGGCGCGATTCTGGCGGAGTGGATGGTCAAGAACCATCGCCAGAATTTGCTTTACGAATACTTTGAAGATATCTGCAAGATTTTCCAGAAATACGACGTGAGTTTTTCGCTGGGCGACGGGCTGCGTCCGGGATCGCTTGCCGACGCGAGCGATGAGGCGCAGTTTGCGGAGCTGAAGACTCTCGGCGAACTGACCCAGATCGCCTGGAAGCACGACGTGCAGGTGATGATAGAAGGTCCCGGCCACATTCCTTTGGACCAGATTCAGATGCAGGTGGAGAAGGAAAAGGAATGGTGCTTTGAAGCGCCGTTTTATACGCTGGGGCCGCTGGTGACCGATTTTGCGCCCGGTTACGACCACATCACGTCGGCGATTGGCGCGGCCATGATCGGCTGGCACGGCGCATCGATGCTGTGCTACGTGACTCCTAAGGAACACCTGGGCCTGCCCAACCTGGAAGACGTGAAACAGGGACTGATCGCTTATAAGATCGCCGCCCACGCCGCCGACATCGCGCGCCATCGGCCCGGTGCGCGCGACCGCGATGACGCGCTCTCGCGCGCCCGCTTCGCCTTCGATTGGAATAAACAGTTCGAACTCTCTCTCGACCCTGAGACCGCGCGCGCCTACCACGACGAGACGCTGCCGGAGGAAGGCTTCAAGGACGCAGCCTTCTGCTCTATGTGCGGACCCAAGTTCTGCTCCATGAATCACTCTGTGAAGACCAAGGAGTTTACCGAAGCTGACGCCGAAGCGATCCTCACCCAGATCGCCGTAGCGCCGCGTTAAATAAGCAAGGGCAGAACGTATGGAAATCGATCGGGAATCGTTAGTCGCTAATTTAGGCGGAGCCGCGCAGGTTGCTTCCATGAATTCGGAGGCCAAAGCAGATGCGCTCGAAGATTTCATGATGGAGCGGCTGAACGAAACTGCTCCCGGCAACGGCATGTCCGGCAAGTACCCCACGATGGCGGAGGTCGAAGCGCAGATTGAAACTCGCCGTCACCGCCGCGGCGTGGGCAATCTGTTTTTATCTCACACCGGGAACGTGAAGAAACTTCCCCCGATGCCGGCCCAGCCGACGCTTGCCGATTTTTTCAAGCTCCGCTTCAATGTGACTTCCAATCACGTTCTGCAGAGCGCGAATCTGGCGATGAAAAATGGGATGGCGGAAGAGGTCGTGCTGGCTTGCCTGCTCCACGATACCGCTCAGGAACTGATCAAAGTCGACCATGGCTGGTGGAGCGCGCAACTCTACGAACCGTATGTTTCCGAAAAAGTAGCGTTCGCCATCCGCTACCATCAGGCGCTCCGCTTCTACGCGGACCCGGCGGTTGGCTATGAGTACCCGGACCTCTATCGAGTCCTCTTTGGCGAAGACTATAAGCCCGCGCCCTACATCGAAGCTGCCTACCAGATGGTCCGCAATCACAAGTGGTACATGGAAACGCGCATGGTGACGGTGAACGATTTGTATTCGTTCGAACCCGGCGTCAACCCCGAAATCGAGCAATTCACCGACATCATCGGACGCCATTTCAAGCAGCCCAAAGAAGGACTGGGCGCGGACAACAGTGCAGTCGCGCACATTTGGCGGTCGATCGCCAGGCCTGATTCCCCGCTTTAACGGGATGGCCGGACGTCCTCGTTGGGGTGACCATACCTAGTCAAATGACCATATAGCGTTACCAGCCCTGCCTTCTCTCGGAACACACCTGTCAGGCATGTAAGTAGTTGGATTGATCCTTTGCCGCAATATGCCTTTGTGGGGCATTCGGCCACTGCCCTGCCCTTGAGCAAACGACGATATTCAAGGGAAACTATGAAAACGCTTAAAACGTGCTGGTCGGTATTCGCTCTAATGCTGGTCGCGACACTGGCGGGGTGTTCCACTGTCTCAACCAAGTCCGCCGACGTCTCCGGAAGCATCCGCACCTCGCTCGATCAGGCGGGGCTGAAGGACGTCTCGGTCAGTCAGGATCGCGACAAAGGTGTGGTGACGCTGGGAGGACACGTGACGGGGGACCGGGATAAATCGCAGGCTGAGGCCATCGCTAGCGCCATGGCGGGACCCCAGGTGGTTTCAAACCAGATTGCCGTGCTTCCCCCCGGCATCGAGAGCGATGCGAAAAAGGTGAATTCAGCCTTGGACAAGGGTATCGAAAATAACCTGGATGCAGTTCTCATCATGAACAAGCTTCACGAAAACGTAAAATATGCGGTCAACAATCACGTCGTGACATTGACGGGCGACGTCGATTCTCAATCTAAACGCGCGCAGGCTGAAGAGATAGCGTCCCGCGTCTTGAATGTGCAACAAGTGGTAAACGAGTTGCAAGTAAAGGCGCAAAAGGCAACGTCCTCCAATTAAGCCGGGAACCTAAGACGATGACAAAGACGGAAATCAACATGTTCCAAATGGTCTTGAAAAACCGCGAGACGCAATGGGGCAATGGCAACTGGAACCGCGAGGCTCTTGCGATCGACACGGGGACGGACGACCTCGACCGGATCGAGCACGCGAGCATTCGCGATTCGGTAATCGGCGGGCTCGAACGCAACTCCGGTTGGTTGCGCGAAGTGCGAAGCGCGCGGCACCGCCTTGCTTCGCGAGAGTTTGGAATCTGCGTCGCCTGCGATGAGGACATCAGTCCCCAGCGCTTGACCGCAGTGCCTTGGGCTGCACGCTGTATGGGCTGCCAAGAGGCGCTCGAGCGGGAGACGACTGAGACCGAGTCCGGCCTGTCGCTCCTCGCGGCGTAAAAAAGGCGCTGCATTGATTTGTTCGCCGGCTGTCAAATTTTATGGGAAGCGTGCTCGAAACGCGGGCACAGGAGAAATATTATGCTTTGGACACTTGTCGCGGTATTCTTGATTCTCTGGCTCCTGGGTTTTAGCATGAGCGTTGGCGGAAGCTTGATACACTTGCTGCTGGTTATGGCACTGGTGATTGTCGTTATCAATTTGCTGAGCGGCCGGCGAGGCGCCGCCTAACTTAAGCCTCCACGCCCGATGACTGGAAACCCTCCATCAAAAGGCAGGAAGCGACGAGGCAGGGCTCAATTTCAGAGGTTTTTCGGCCGGCTGGGACCAGGTTTGATTACTGGCGCAGCCGACGACGATCCCTCCGGAATCTCGACGTACTCGGTCACTGGCGCGGCTTTCGGTTACGCCCCGTTATGGACCGCGCTTTTCTCGTTTCCGCTGATGACCGCCGTTCAGATGATGTGCGCGCGGTTGGGCATGGTGACGGGCGAAGGCTTGGCCGGCGTCATTCGCAGGCGTTATCCGAAATGGGTCTTGTGGGGAGCGTGCGCTCTGCTGCTGATCGCGAACACGGTCAATATCGGCGCGGACCTGGGCGGCATGGGGAAAGTTTCCGAGATGGTGACCGGGATCCCCAGCTATTTCTGGACGGCCTTTTATGCGTTATTGATCGGCTCTTTCCTCGTCTGGTGGTCCTATTACACGATCGCGCGAATTTTCAAGTGGCTGACCCTGGTTCTTTTTGCCTACGTCCTGGCGGCGCTGCTGGCTAAACCGGATTGGGCGGCGGTCCTGCGTTCTACCTTCATCCCCCATATTGAGTGGTCATCGGCTTATTGGGCGACTCTGGTAGGAATATTCGGGACCACAATTTCTCCCTACCTGTTTTTCTGGCAAGCCTCGCAGGAAGTGGAGGAAGAGCGCAAACACGGCCACCTGACGGTCGAAGCCCGCAAAGGCGCCACCGATAAAGAGCTGCGAAAATCCCGCACCGATGTAGTCACAGGCATGTTCTTTTCGAATCTGATCATGTATTTCATTATCCTGACCACTGCGGCGACGCTCCACGCGCATGGCAAGACCACCATCTCGACCGCGCAGGATGCAGCTGAAGCGTTGCGTCCCCTGGCAGGCGCGGGAGCCTACTGGCTTTTCAGTCTGGGGTTGATCGGCGCGGGTATGTTGGGGGTGCCGGTGCTCGCCGGGTCGAGCGCGTATGCGGTCGCC
>JANXXL010000249.1 GCA_025350625.1 Bryobacterales bacterium
GGGCATTTCCTGGTATTGGGAAACAGTTCGCGCAGCAACATGGTTGTCCAGGAACATAAGAGTGGCGACGCGGCGGTGCCGCATGGACAGATCCATCACTGGTTGGGGGGAGTGTTTCTGCCGGGCCTGACGCTGGCGGAGGCGGCGGCGATCAAGCAGGACTATAACCACTACAAGGACATCTATAAACCTGATGTGGTGGATTCGCGTCTGATCAATCGCATTGGCGATGAGTTCGAACTGTACCTGAAGATTTACAAGAAGCAGATTTTGACGGTGGTCTATGACACTTACTACACCGTCCACTATTACTCGCCCGAGCCTGGGAAGATGTTTCTGCGGTCGTATGCGACGAAGATCAATGAGGTGGACAGGCCGGCCGGGGAAGACCGCGGATTTCTGTGGCGTTTGAATTCTTACTGGCGGCTGCAGGAGGCCGATGGGGGCGTGTATGTGGAATGCGAGGCCGTGTCGCTTTCGCGCGATGTGCCGGCGTTTCTGAATTACGTTGTGGGAACGTTTATCAGAAAGTTTCCGGCTGAGTCGATGAGGAATACGCTGGCCGCGTTGAAGCGGGAAGCCGATTTGAAGTTTCATAAGTAGGTTGTTTGCGAAACAGAGCCAGATTCAGTGGGCGGCGGTTGAGTTAGCGATTCTGCCGACAGCGGGTTCCTTGAGGAATCGGCGAGGTTTGCGGCGTTTTGCGAAACAGAGCCACGCTCGGATTTCTTCCTTTCTTTCTGACGCTTGCCGAGTTCGGTGATGCCACAGAAAAAGGTACGACCGATGGTGGTGGAATAGCGGCGGCGGTTGTCGAAGAAATTCGCGTTCTCGTGGTACGAGTCGGCGTTTTGGCGGTCCGGGTCGTTTGTGAGTCCGGCAGCTTCAAAGTAGTTTTGGCAGGTTTCAGTTTCTATACGCCGGTTTCGCGTCATCCGCCAGGCGGCTTCGGCGATTTCGGTCACGACCGAAGATTCCTGAGTGGTGGCTGGCTGCCAATCGTCGATTGAGTCCTGGCGGAGGGAGTTGTATTCTTCCGAGTCCTCGCCGTCGATTACTACGTGTATGGAAGTGAGGCCGAGGTGCTTCGACGCCGGGCCGTGTCGGATGGCGTTTTTGCGCATTTTGGCCTTTCCCGCCGGAATGACAGGACCAGTGGTGCGGTGGCTATTCTTCTGATTCGCGGCACACTTGGCGGCCGATGTCGCAATAGTCGTCACAAAACCCTCCCTTTCCGGCTAACAGGATAGAATGCGTCGAACCGGGCGGGCGGAGGAATTTCGGTAAGTGATTGAAAAGCGGGCAAATCGAGGTGTACGAATCTTGTGATTTGCGAAATTGGGTCGATTGTGGCGCATTGGGGCGGGATCGGTTAGAATTGAGTTTCCACCCGTTTTCAGGGGCGCGTAGCTCAGTTGGTTAGAGCGCCTGCTTCACACGCAGGAGGCCCGGGGTTCGAGTCCCTGCGCGCCCACCATTCTAAATAAAGACCATCTTGAATTTGGAGTGATCGATTACGATCTGCGATTGTGCTGCGATAAGTGTTCAGCCGCGATTCCGACATGCCCTCCGCCTGTTTTAGTTCCATGTGCCAGTTCTAGTCTCCCCGCTTTTTCGGCGGGCCGCCTAACCCATCCCGGAATAAATGGGCAGCGCCGCAGGCCAGCTTTCGCCGTAAAATTTGGCCAAACTGATCTGGCGCTCTACCTTCGTGAAGACCGTAGCCGCAAGTGCATCACGGCGAGTCATCCTACAAATATAGGCGCGCCCCGTATCGGTCTGACTGGAACCGGCGCGAGGCCGGCGATTTCTCCCGCACGCAGACCGGGGGCGAGCGGGCAGGAACAAGATCGCATGGTTTCGACGCCCAGTGCTGGGTTTGGGCATGTTTAAGTCGAGAATCATTATTACGAGGGAAGGAGTAGCTTCGCCTTCAACTACCTCAAAACAGCGAAGTACTTCCTCGGCGCCTGAAAGCAAATGGAGCAGACAATCGAAACTCTCGTCTTTGAGAGCAGTATGCACCGGGAACGCATCCGCGGCGTTGTCCCCGGCGAGAATGATGGGTGAAGCGCTACTCGTTAAAATCCGACCCCGCGGCAGGAAGGGTGAAGTGAAATGTTGAGCCTTGGCCAAGCTCTGACTCCATCCAAATGCGCCCTCGATAGCGGTCGACAATCTTCTCACAAATAGCCAGGCCGATACCCGTGCCCGAATACTTGCCCCCGTTACCATGAAGGCGTTTGAAAATGCCAAAGACCTGAACCTGGTGCTCCGGGGCAACACCGATGCCGTTGTCTTGGACTGAGAAGCGCCAGTGACTTTCTTGGCGCATAGCAGAAACATGCACTCGCGGCGGCTCGTCGTCCTTGCAGTACTTCAGCGCGTTCCCAATAAGGTTCTGCAAGAGTTGATGGAGGTGGATCTCTTTAACCGGAACAGAAGGCAGCGGGCCGGAAGTGACCGTGCCATGACGCTCTTGCAGAGCGCGGTCGAGACCTTTAAGCACCTGCTCAAATACGTTTCCGGCTGCCACAGGGGTCACCTGCTCACGTTCCAAGCTGGCCGCCTGCGTGTACGTCAAGAGGTCTGAGACCAGGGAGCCCATGTGCTGCGCTCCCTCTACGATGAAGTTCAAGAACTCGTCCGCTTGAGCATCGAGTCTGTTGCCATACTGTTTTTTGAGGAGCTGACTAAAGATGGCGATGTTTCGGAGTGGCTCCTGCAAGTCATGAGAAGCGGAGAAGGCAAACTGCTCAAGATCTTTGTTTGCGCGGCGGAGATCCTCTTCCGCGTGCTTGCGATCACTGATCTCAATCGTGGTGCCGATAATCAGTTGCGCGCCCCCGGCGGCATCGCGCGCGAAGACGGCATTCCGGCTGTGAAACCAGTGCCATTGCCCCGCCGCATCGCGGATCCGGTACTCGAAGCCGACAATTTCGTTGTCGCCTAGCGCGGCCACGCGCGTCATGTGCTGCTCAAAAGATGGCAGGTCTTCGGGGTGCATCAAGGCCGGCATGACCACGGAGCCCATAGCCTGCACTTGGTCTGGGCTGTAACCGACCACCGTGGCGATCGTGCGGTTGAACCAGATGTTACGCCGCTCGGCGGGGTCGTAGACGTAGAGCACGCTCGGCATCACCTCCGTGAGCCGCTCAATGAAGCGCCGCTGCCGATCAAGTTCCTCGAGCGTAGCTTTTTTAGCGGAGATATCCTCGACCGCGGCGATGAAGTGCCGCGGCTGCCCGGCGGTGTCGCGCAGAAGCGAGACGGAGAGATTCACCCACACCTGCGAATCGTCCTTGCGGATGTAACGCCTCTCCGCCGTGTAGGTTGCGAGCTCACCGGCCAGCAAGCGGCGCACTTGCGCGAGGCTGGCGTCAGCGTCGTCCGGATGGGTAATGCCGGCGAAGGTCGTGGTCGCGAGTTCCTCGGACGAATAACCCGTGATTTGGCAGAGTGCCCGGTTCACGCGCAGCCAGCGGCCATCGAGCCCCACGTGAGCGATGCCGATGGCCGCGTTTTCAAAGGTGCCGCGGAAACGCTCCTCGCTCTCGCGCAATGCTATTTCCGCATGCTCGCGTTGCTCGGACTCCCTATTCCGCTCGATCACAAGCGCAGCCGTCTGGCTGAGGATCTCTGCCGCTTCCAGCTCGCCGGGCTCCGGCTCGCGGGGAGTGCGGTGGTACATCGCCAAGGTGCCCAACACCTTGCCGCCAAGCGTCCGCAACGGCTGGGACCAGACCGCACGGATCCCGTGCTCCTTCGCCAGGCTGAGGAAGGGTTCCCAGAGCGGATCCTTCGTGACATCGCCGCAGATGACGCGTTGGCCGGTGAACGCGGCAGTGCCGCATGACGGCGAGTGGAGGCCGACTTCGAACTGGTCGATGGCGCGGGTGTAGTCCTCGGACAAGCCCTCCGCCACGGCAAAGCGGAGGTGCAAGCCGTCCGGTTCCAGGAGGAATAAGCTCGCCCGGCTTTGCTCGCCGGAGTGTTGCTGGACAGAGCGGACAACAAACTGGAGAATATCTTTCAGGGCGGTGCCGCTGGCAGCGAGCTCGAGCACTTTCTTTTGCGCGGCCAGCAGAGTTTCTACGCGCTTGCGATCCGTGATGTCGGCAACCGTTCCGTATAAGCTCAGGAGCGTTTGTTCCGGCCCCAAGCCCGAGGGGTTCGCGCGTCCCTTTGCGAACACCCATCGGAGCGATCCGTCTGGGAGCACTACCCGGTATTCGACTTCATAAGGAACGGGATCAGCGGGCCGGGACGCCGCCGCCACCGCTTCCCGGATTCGAAGCCGGTCATCGGGGTGGATAATGGCAAAAGCCTGTTCGTAGGTGAGATCCTCGATAGTGGCGCCGAAGATGGTCCGGAACCGCTCGTCCGAGACAAGTACACCAGTCGCGAGGTCGATGTTCCAGGATCCGAGCTCGGCCGATTCGAGCGCCAACCGCACCTGCTCCTCGCTGTGGCGCTGGGCTTCCTCCGCCCGCTTGCGCGCGGTGATGTCCAGGTTGGTGGCGAACATTTTCAGCGGCTTGCTATCGGCGCTGAGCTCGATGGACCACTTGCTCTCGATCCAGCGTTCGATCTGGTCGTCGCCAAGAACACGGTAATCGATCCTGCCGAAGGGCTTGCCGCTAAAGAATTCCTGCAAAGCGGCCTCCACGCGCTGCCGGTCATGGGGCACGACATGCTCGATCAGAAGCCGAGAGCTTACGGAAACATCGTCTATTTCCGCTGGCGGCGCGGCGTATCCCATCACCGCCGCGAAGTTCTCAGCCGTCCGCGCTCCACCGTGCGCGAAGTCCATTTCGACATAAGTCAGCCGTGCGGCATCCGCTGCGTGGCGCAGGCGAGACTGGCTCTGGCGCAGCGCTTCGGTGCGCTCGTTAACGCGTTGCTCGAGAGTTTCATTGAGTTCGCGCAGTTGGTCCTCTGCGCGGCGGCGCTCAGTCACTTCGGTGAGCAGGGCGCGGTTGACCATCCCGCACTCGCGGTTCTTGCGGTACAGTTCGGCGAAGACAGCGACTTTCGAGCGGAGGACGGCCGCGTTCACCGGTTTGAGAAGGTAATCCACCGCACCGGTGACGTAGCCTTCAAGCATGTGCTGGTCTTCGTTGTAGTAAGCGGTAAGGAAGATGATCGGCACCCCGGCGGTTTTCTCCCGTTTCTTGATCATCTGGGCCAACTCAAAGCCGGTCATGCCGGGCATCTTGATGTCGAGGATGAGCAGGGCGAATTCATCGACGACCAGCTCCAGCAACGCCTTCTCTGCGGATGAGGCACGGACCAGCCGGTAGCTGGGATCGTCCAGCACGACTTCGAGCACGGTGAGGTTTTTCGGCTCATCGTCCACGATCAGGATGTTGATGGGTACGTTGTGAAAGGAGGACGCTGGAGCCGAAGGAGCAACAGGCACAGCAGGAGCGCGTTGCCTGAATGCAGCTTCGTGATCGTTGCCACCGGCCAGTGCCGGGAGGATGGGAGTGTCAGGGTTCATCGGAAAAGCCAGAGTCGCATCAGCGACAGCAATTGGTCGGTATTCACCGGTTTGGCGATGTAGTCGCTCGCGCCGGCGTGGAGGCACTTCTCGCGGTCTCCTTTCATGGCTTTCGCGGTGAGCGCGAGGATTGGGAGGGTGCGGAATTG
>JANXXL010000163.1 GCA_025350625.1 Bryobacterales bacterium
GTGCGCTTCCACGGCGACATCGTGCGCATTGAAGTTGCACCCGAGGAACTTGACCACGCCATGACCATAGAGATGGCCCGCCAATTCACTGCTATCTTCAAAGCCCTCGGCTTTCACTACGTCACGCTGGATCTCGAAGGCTACCGCCAAGGTTCCCTGAACGCCGTGCTTAGCTGACGTATCGGGTCACTGCCCGCAGCGAAGTGTAGCGCGCAATGGCTGTGAAATCCCGATCGCGATGCCAGACCGGAACACCATGCTCTATTGCGATGGCCGCGACTAAGCAATCTACAGCGGATCGAATGGTGTAACCTTTTCGACGTCCTTCACGATAAATCGCCGCGGCTTTCATGTACAACTCCAAGGGAACGGGTTCACTCAAACAGGGAAATTCCAGAAGGCGATCCTCAAAACTTGTATAGGAGGTTTGATCCGTGAATCCCTGCAGAATCTCTTGCACTACCGGAGGGCACGTGACCAAGTCCGTTATTTTAGCTTCCACTGCGGGAGGCTGAGCGCGGCGAGTGAGGAAATCGATCCAAACCGACGTATCGACCAGAATCATCTCGCCGCCGGTTTACGGCGAGACCTTCGTCGCGGACGATCATCGCGCATTTCGGCGAGATCACCCGTCCATAGGCCTTTCCCAAAAAACTGTACGATGCCGTGCATCTTATGGCGACGCACTACTTCGGACAAGGCATGGTTCACAGTCTCCGAGTAGGTCTTGGTGCCCAAAGCCCGTCTAGCCTCCTCGAGCGCCTCCCCATCTAACACAAGATTTGTACGTCTCATGTGTATAGTGTAGCGCGCCTCGAAACCGCGCTCACCGTCCAGGCTACTGCCAGCACCACCACACATCCGATCAGGTTGTACCAGAGGTAAGCGATCGGCGTGAACCGCGCCACGGCGAAAGTGGTGGCCTGGCCCGCCAGCACGCCCCAGAACGCTGCGGTGCCTCCGGCGCGCTTCATGAAGAACGCCACTACGAAGACCCCTAGCATGCTGCCATAGAACAGCGAGCCGACTTGATTAACGGCCTCAATCAATGCGCCGAAGCCCTGCGCGAAGTTGGCGAAGGCGACGGCGTAGAGACCCCAGAAGACTGTGGCTACGCGCGAGGCCAGCAGGAAGTGGCGATCCGTGCCCTGGCGATGGAAGTGACGTTGATAGACGTCGATCATGCTGACGGTGGCGAGCGAGTTGATTTCGCCGGAGCTGGCCGACATTGCGGCGGTGAAGATAACCCCCAAAATCAACCCGACCAGACCTCTAGGCAGATAGCGCGTCACGAAAGACAGAAAAATGTAATTGGTATCGCTATCATGACTTAACTTCCCGGCTTCGTCGCGCACCGCGTTGACTTTTCGCTGAGCGGCACGGAAGTCGTCGCCCGGACCGCCATCCTTCATTTTTCGGGCGGCCGCCTCGCGCTCATCAAGCGCTTCGCGATAACGGGCTTCCAGGGCAGGGAACTCGGCTGTCTGCTCCAAACGCTTCAGTTCCACGGGCTGAAACAGCAGCGGAGGCCGTTCGAATACGAAAAACACGAACACCATCGCCCCGATGAACAGAATGAAAAATTGTACTGGCACTTTGGCCATAGCGTTTAGCAGCAAACCCAGACGGCTTTGCCCGATGGATTTTCCAGTGAGGTACCGCTGCACCTGGCTCTGGTCGGTGCCGAAATACGCCAGCATCAGGAAGGTGCTGCCGATCAAACCGCTCCACAAGTTGTAACGGCCGTTGGGATCGAAGTGGGTATCGACGGCGTTCAGCCGCCCGGCTGCGCCCGCGATCTTAATGGCATCGAGGAACGACACATCGTGAGGCAGTTTCCAGATGGCGATCACCAGCGCGACAATGAGCGCGCCCATAATCATCATCATCTGTTGCACGTCTGCGTAGGTCACCGCTTTAATCCCACCCATGGCGGTATAGAGAATCACCAGACCGCCCATAATGATGGTGGTCAAGTAAAAGGGCCAACCGAGGACCACGGACATCACGATCGAAGGCGCGGCCAGCGCGATTCCTGCGCCCAGACCGCGTCCGACCAAAAAAATGATGGTTACTAAGGTCCGCGTTTTCGCATCGAAGCGCTGCTCTAGGTATTCATAGGCGGTGTAGACCTTCGCGCGGTGGAAGATCGGCACGGCGGTCGCCGACAGGATCACCATCGCTATGGGCAGTCCAAAGTAGAACTGTACGAAACGCATGCCGTCGACGTACGCTTGACCCGTCGTCGAGATGAAGGTGATGGCGCTCGCCTGGGTCGCCATGATCGAAAGGCCCATGGCGTACCAGGGCATGGTCTTTCCGGCCAGCAGAAACTGATTGACGCTGTTGGAGCCGCGGCCCCGCCAGAGTCCGTAGGAAACCAGAAACGCCAGCCAGCCGAACAGGACGATCCAGTCGAGTGTGGTCATCGCTCAGGCGGGGGGAGCGTAATGTTTAGTGAACAGCCAGGCCAGGAAGATAATTACCGCGAGATAGATGAGAACAAATCTATACACTCGCCTCCACGTTCCTAAGAAGGGCGGCGGTTCGTCCAGAATGACCTTATCCAGGACCGGCGGGCCTTCCGGCATCACTGGACTTTCGCCGCGCTTAGCATGTTGGCGAACAGCCGGTACGCACCGGGAACGCCGGCCGGCAGCTCGCGGAACCAGTCATAGGAGGAAAAAATATAAGCGCCTTTTCCATAACGCGTGTACAATTCGCCGCCCAGCAGCGGCTTCTCGCCGGGATCGTGCGATTCGAGAACGCTCTGATACCGCGGGTCCCATTCCGAGGCGAAGTTCAGGCCGCGTTCCTGCACCCAACCTTCGAAATCCCGCGCTGTGATCTCGTTGGGGCGGTGCAGCAGCACGCTATTCGGGTTAGGGAAGGTCACCGGAGCTTCCTCAATGGTGACACGATCGCGCCCGGTCTTGATGGGATACGGACCCACGTGAGCGAGCGTAGAGGCCTCGGGCGGTTGCGCGGTGGATCTGGCGAGCCCGTTACCCTCGGGCGTGTTGTACTGCACCACCAGCGTGCCTCCCTCTTCCGCGTACTTGAACAGCCGCTGGTAGTTCAAGCGCAGATCGGGGCGGGTGTTGAAAGCGCGCACGCCGGTTACGATGGCGTCGTACTTACTCAAATCGCCGCGCGCCAGGTCCTCGGGCGAAAGCAGCGTCACCTCCGAGCCCATCTGGCGCAGCGCTTCGGGCACCTCATCGCCGGCGCCGGTAATGTAGCCGACACTGCGGGCCAACGTTACGATGTCGCTGCGCACTACTCGTGCCTGGGAGGGAGGAAATAACGTTTGAGCGTGGATATGCGGGTAATCTATAACGCGCGTGTTGCTCTCGATCACCCGCTCCCCTACCGTCGCCACCGCGCGGACCGACCCTTGGGACTCGCCTGCGGGAGGCGCCAACCTGAATGAGGCAATGGTTTGCTCTTGGGAGGCCTGCAAATCAAAGCGTTGCATGGCTGGGTCGACCGTCCAACCCGCCGGAACATCCAGCCGAATCTCGCCCGCCACTCTGCCGGCGTTGGATCTGACCGGAATCTCGATGCGCCGTGGCTGGCTATTTGGGAACACCAGTGCGATCTCGCCTAGGTCGAGGCTCACCGGTGGAACAATCGCTAACGGCCGCGTCCTTTCGCCGTAAACGCGATCGACATAGCGCCGCTCGACCGGCCGCTTCAATGTGATTGGAATGCCCTCTACCCGCAGGTGAAACTCGGCCGAGAGCACCGCAGCGTTTTCCGGATTTCCGACTTCCATCTGATCCGGCACCGTGTACATGGCGCTATCTTTGGGGAGCGCCAACCAATAGGGCTGAGAGTACGGTTCGGCATCCGGGACTTTTACGTTAATCGGGTACTCAATGGGCTTATTCAATATCAGGACCTTGGGAGCAACAGTGGGCGCAGGCAGTCCGCCCATGCCGAGAAACTTTGCGCCCAGCAACGTGACTTGACCGGGATTTCGTGCGATTGCGGTGAGCGTCACTTTTAAAGTTGCGCCGGGGATAACGGCGGGCTTGTCAGAGACTGCATCGACAGTCACACCACCAGCTAAAGCGATGGTTTCGTCGAGTGCCACCAGCTTGTGCTCGACCAGCGGATCCTTGCCGGCCGCTGCCAGCGTTGCCATCAGCGGGCGCACTTTGGCGAGAATCGGCAGCAATGCTTCGGGATGTGCCGGCGAGAATGCGGCGATAGCCTGGCTCAGCAGGCGCGCGATTTCCGCTCCGCCCTCCAGGCGCGACCATCCGAAGTTTATGTTGTCGAAAATATCCTTGGTAGCTTTGTCGCCGCGATCGGTCACGAAGTAGTTGATGACCGCTCCCTTACGTTCGGCCGTACCCATGGCCTGGCTGCGATGCTGGCTGCGGCTCATCCCGGCGATTTCGCTATAGGAGTAGCCCAGTTCCGGTGAATACGCGCCGATATCCACCGCCAATTTGTCCGGGATCTTCTCC
>JANXXL010000050.1 GCA_025350625.1 Bryobacterales bacterium
CGAGGCTCTCCGCTTCCGTGGAATGTGCGATGTCACGTGGGACGAAGACTGCACCGCGCAGACGTTCTTCTTCTTGAACACTAAGACGTTCAAGCTCGTCACTCACCCGGCGCGAAACTTCAAGGTCGATGGCCCGAAGCGACCGACCAACGAAGACAGTAAGATTTGGCACATCCTTTGGGCAGGTGCCCTCACGAACAATGAGCCTCGCCGTAACGCAAAGCTCACCGGTATAACGAATGCATAGGAGTAGTCATGGGGCGACCATCAACCCCATTTGAACAACGCTGGGAGTCGATGGTGGACAAAACTGGAAACGGTGGAGTCCATCTCGGCCCCGATGGAACCCCTTGCTGGATGTGGCGAGGTGGCTCTCCGAAGAGTCAAGCAGGGTATGGAAGGATTCACCGCCCCAAAGGAAAGAGCGTCATTGCTCACCGGGCTGTCTACGAAGTAGTGATTGGCCCGATTCCAGAAGGAATGACACTCGACCATCTGTGTGAGAACAAGCCGTGCGTACGGCCCGCACACATGGAGCCGGTAACGCATACGGAAAACTCCCGGCGGTATTGGAATAAGGATTGGTTCAACTGGTTGGACGAGGCAATGCCTAGCTGCCACCAACCTCAGCAATAGCTAGTAATCCGATGTGGGTCTACAGCCCCATTCAAGGAAGGAAAACTCTCCAATGGCTCTTCCAGTAGTAACTAACAAGACTCCCCGCAACCGTGCGGGCAACGAAGGCGATGACACGCTAGGTTCCGGTTTCCCCAAGGCTCAGACCTTCCGAGGTCAGGGTAACGAGGAAAACGCATATCAGGTTGGCCCGACCAACAGGATGGCCGTATTCGTCGGCGAGTATGACTTTTCCAAGGACGGCGCAATTGCCGCCGCTGGTACGTTCGGTACGGGCGTTCGTGTCCCCGCCAACAACGTTGTTGTTCACGTCATCGTACGTATTGCTACCGCACTTGGCGGTAACACGAACATGAGCTTCGGTCTCCTCAACGACGCCGACCTGCTCGCCGCTATCGCTAACCCGGTAGCTGGCACGTACACTGGTGACATCTCACTAGCCGTTGGTGGTGTTCACACCGTCATCACTGGTGCAGTTCTCACCGGTACGACTCCGAAGGAAATCACGCTCCAGACCTCAGGTGCTGCGACGAGTGCTGGCAAGGTCACCGTCTACGTCTTCACTCTACCGGTCGTCGGCTAAGTAACCGCAGGGGGCGGTTATCCGCCCCTCTCCGATGTGGGGAAACCCCATTCAAGGAAGGAAACCTCAATGACTATCAAAACTCGAAACATTGCAGACGGTGCGGTCACCTCCGCGAAACTCGCGGCTGGTGCTGCTAACGCAGCAGCAATCGGTTTGAATACGATTACGGGAGCACAACTTGCAGGACAAGCTGCTGCTGTTGCTAATGGTGGTGCAACTATGGCGCTTCGTGTGGCCGTTGTACGCTATAACTTCGCAGTAGACGGTGGCGCAACTCCTGTTACCCCTGCTGTAAACGTAACACTCCCAGCAGGAGCAGTTGTTCTTGGCGGCGCAGTACACGGTGACCCCGCTGGTGCAGTAACTGCCGCCGGTGCAGCAACCGTATCAATCGGAACCTCAGCAGGTTCAGGTGTAGCTTCTATCCTTGCCGTTACCGGTAAGGCGAGCTTTGCTAACGATGCTGTAATCATTAACACGGCAACCGCTACTCCGTTCGTAATGACGGCAGCGGGTACGGTAGTTCTTACTATCGCAACTGGCCCTCTTACGGCAGGAATCTTTGACGTGATTATCTTCTACGCACTCGGTGTATCTGTCACCTAATCAACCTGAAGGGGGCGGGGTAACGCCCGCCCCTTCTTCATAGTAAGAGAGACAAAGATGGCCCGCTACGATATGCGTTGCGAATCATGTGACTCCAAGGTGGAACGAGAATGTCCCATTGCAGAGTGTGAGGCACAGCCGTGCGACACCTGTGGCGCAACGATGACCCTCCTCTTCTCACCCCC
>JANXXL010000070.1 GCA_025350625.1 Bryobacterales bacterium
GATGGAAATCCCCAAAGGGCTTAACAAAGAAGGCCATCACGAGCCTGAGTAAAGTAGATGAGTCAAACTGACATGATGGTATTTGTTTGGTTGCTCCGAGTGTGCTGAAGAGGATGGTCAGGGCTACCAGTGTTGAACCGGTAGTTCCAATCCTGCGGGTGGCAGCGGACTCCGCCACTCGTTCGGTACCGGCTATTTCGGAGACCGTCAGCGTTCTGAATGAGGCGATATTCGCGGGAACGTAGATCAGCGTAACCAGGGCGGCGCCGAGAATGATCGCCGGCGGCAAGTTTCATCGCGGGTCTTTGATTTCCCGGCCCATCATGCCGAGTGCCAGCCACACGTTGTAGGAAGAAATGCAAGCGACTATGGCTGAACCAAATTGGGACGCCGATAAGTCTTGCTCTTGAACGAATCGCTGCGAAAGTACTGGTCCACTCCCAGGGAAGGCGCTGCCGATCAGCACCAGCAGGCCGAGCAACTTCAGGGTAGTGAAGACGCTCCGCACCCACGCGCCAAATCTAACGCCGCGATAGTTCACCAGCGTGAGCAAAAGAATCAGGGCGGCCGCCAACGCTCGGGAGGCTGCGGCAGACACTGGCACAAATTGGGAAGAGTAAGTAGCGAAGCCCGCCGCAACCGCGGCCGTGGCACGGGACTGGGCGACACGAAAATACGACCAACCGCATAGGAATTCCCATAAGGAGCCCCAAGCCGCCCGCGGATACATGTACTGCCCCCCCGGAGTCCGGCATCATCGCGCCCAACTCGGTATAGAGGAGCGCACCGGACATAGGCACGATTCCGGCGGGTAAACACATCGCCAGCGTGAGCCCTATGAATGGATATTTCGTGCGATTGTGTTTGGTACGGGAAAGATTGGGGCGCCGATCATGGTTCCTACGACAATGTTGGTTGAGTCCAGTAATCCCAGCTTCCGCGGCAACTCCCGAGGCTGCGAACCGGGCGGCTGTGTGTCCATGGGTCTAGTTTCCAGTCCCCCGAAAGAGTTGACGACGGGAGCAAGAGCGCCCGCCGGGGGGCGAACGCGCAGACAAGGTATCTGCCCCACCTTGCGCCCGGTAGCATCTTGTAAAGAATTAGCCGGGACAGCACACTAGTGTAGTGTCCAAGAAATAGCTGGACAGGCCAAGTTGTGTCTCACAGTAGGGGTTCATCTCAAAAATCCGCGTTTATCGGCGTCCATCCGCGGCCAATAATTATGCGCCGCCCAGTATTAGCTCCCGATCGACGCCGATAAACGCAGATTTTGCGCGGAACCGCAGTATTCGATCTGTCCAGCTATTTTTTTGGACACTGCACTAGCAATGCTACCAGGACACCCACCTGGATCACCGCGGCGCACGCCGGCAATTGACCGGCTCGGATAGAACCTGAAAAACGGCGCAGCGATCCGCAATTGACCGTAAGCCTCTCTAGCGGGTTCGAAGGCTCGGCTGGTACCGCATCCTTGTCCTTCGCCGCTGGTCGTGAATGACTGCGGCACTGACTCGATGCGCCCGCGCTGTGCGAAAATGTCCCACATGACTGGGCAGCCTTCAAACCCTGCAATAGCGGGGATGCACGTCTCCAATCTTTATGAGGCCATAGGCGGCGCCCCGGCCTGTCGCCAACTCGCCATCGCATTTTACGCCCGAGTAAAGCAGGACCCGGTACTCAGCCCGCTATTTCCCGGCAAATCGCTGAGGTGCGCGATTGAAGAGTTCACCGCCTTCCTCGCCCAATTTTTGGGTGGACCGAGCACCGATTCCCAGCGCCGCTGGTGGCTCAGTATTCGTGAATCTCACCAGCGATTCAAGATCGGCCAGCGCGAGCGGGACGCCTGGCTTGCCAACATGGCGCCGGCTCTTGCCGATTGTCAGATCGAAGAACCGGCGCGCAGTGAATTGGCGGACTTTTTTGCGCGGTCGTCCGCCTACGTGGTGAACCACGGTGTGAACGACGGTGTGAACGACGGTGTGAATGACGGTGTGAACCAAGGTGAAGCGCCGCCTCATCGGCACCGGCCAATCGGCGTCCACGGCGAAAGTATGCGCCAGGAGATCTCACGCCGTTGGGACGCACAGATCGGACTGGATAAGGCCGTGGCCGCAATACGCCGCGGGGATGCCAATTGTGCCATCGCCGTAGTCGAAGCGCCAGCCCTGAAGGCCTGTGGCCGGTCTGTGCATTCCGGTCTGTTCTCGTTAATGGTTCGAGGAGGGCAGCCGGCCTTGCTTGAGTACGTGCGAGCCAGGCTAACCAGCGATCCGGCCTTTACCCATGAGCGCTATGCCGGGCGAACGCTTTTGCACGAAGCGGCTGCCGCGGGCAATGTGAACATGGTAGGCCTGCTTTTGAGTCTCGGTGCCAACCCAAACGCCCCAGACGGCGGCGAACACACGCCGCTCTATTCTTTATCCAATGAGTGCGCGGCTCCGGGAGGACCAGATGTAGTGCGCGCACTGGTGCAGGCCGGAGCAGATGTTGATGCCAAAGATGGCGCCAAACACTGCACCGCGCTGCACATGGCGGCTCGACGCGGAAACGTAGAGGTGGCCGAAGCTCTGTTGGATTGCGGCTCCGACATCGAGTCCCGGGATAGCCTTGGCGACACGCCGCTGCGCCGTTCGGTCAACTGCAACAAGACCGAAGTGGCAACACTACTGCTCGCGAGAGGAGCGGATATTCATTCCATAGGGAGCAAAGGAATCACGCCCCAGCCGGCAGCGAGAACCATCACCATGAAACGGCTCCTACTCAGTGCGGTTGGCGGAGCCCTGCCGGGATAGCTCCCGCCTGACTGCGTAGCCGAATTTACCAATCTAGTGGCCGTCGAGTCGCCAAACCTCTGAATTGCACCGGCCGCGGATTCAATCCGCTTCAGCGGGCTCCCTTCCTGCAATACCCATTCCCGTACACAGGAATCGTGCGCTCCCAACCCCCTCCAAAATCCCCATTCAGGCAACTCCGAACCTGCCCGGCCGGCTCTCCCCATAAAACGTAGACAGCTATGAAACGTCCGATGAGAACTCCGGCGGGGGCCCAATCGTCAAACGACATAGGCGTTAAGATAAGCCAAACTGCATACATCGTAGCACCACTCCCTAACGGTCGCGGCTCGGTTAACTGATTGATCCTACTGAGCCGCGACCGTTAGGAAGCGGTAGATGATCAACCGAGTCCGGAACATTTTGAATAACAAACGTTGTTATTCTAGCGCCAATGTCGTCAAACGATCCCCCCCGGGTAGTGCCGGGCGGATTCGATGGAGCCATTCTACGGGTCGAAACATTCCCCACCTTCCGGCGATGAAAGATTGCTGTTTCACGCCACGGCATCGCTTCTTCGTACGCCGCCTGGGCGCAGCTATGCACCACTACGGCTCGCCCTGGCCATCACACTCGCACGCCTGCCTTCCCAGGCAAGCGCAAGAGTGGCGCGACTACCTCTCCCGCGGTACTCCTCCGCCGGGCGCACGCGGACTTTGACACCCGCGTTGACGGTGGTTCCAATCCGCGGCTCAACGCCCCAAGTGGGACGCTTGAGGCCGATAAGCCGGGGATTCTTTTGAATTGCTATCCGGCAGGTCTGGCTCCCCGCTGGACCTCCATCGGGACGCATCGCCCGGCAGCGAACCGCGCAGGTACCAGGCGCTGAGGATGAGTCCATTTGGACAACCGATCGGCATCCGCAGGCGCGTCTGACGGTATCGATCCGCGGCCGTCGCGGACAATTTGCAGTGCCAGAACGATATTTAGACTGAGGATGCCATGGGTGTGTTTCAGCGGAAGCGAGCATTAACATAACGAATCCCCCTGAGCCCGTATCCTATACTTGAGAGGAACTTGGAGCCGGGTTTGCATTCTTGCCGCCGGCCCGTTATTGAGGAATTCATGGCCGTATTGATCGATGCTATTAACGTAAAGCGCAGGACTTTGTTTGAGCTTGAAAACACTCCCTTCTGCTGCCTGGAAGCGGAGGTGAGCACGCCTACCGCCCGCGGCGGCCAGACCCTGGTGCGCCTGAAGATTCGCAACCTTCTCACCAGCGCGGTTTTTGAGAAGACATTCAAGGCCGGTGACAAGTTCAAGGAGCCGGATCTGCAACTGATCGCGGCCTCCTACTTGTATACCGACAACGATGGTTCTCACTTCCTGGACCAGGAAACCTACGAAACTCTGACGCTCGCCGGCGAGACCATTGGGAATGCGTTGGACCTCATGGTGGAAGGCACCGAGATCCAACTGCACAAGTACAATGGCAACCCCATCGGCCTGCAGTTGCCGACGTTCGTTGAGTTGGCCGTTGCCTACGCCGAACCCGGGGTCCGCGGCGACACCTCCAGCGGCGGCGCAACCAAGCTAGCCAGACTGGAGACGGGCCTGGAGATCCGGGTTCCCCTCTTTATCAAAGAAGGGGAAAAGGTGAAAGTGTCGACGGAAGACCGGGGGTTCGCCGGACGGGCGTGAATCAGCCTTTAATCTCGACAATGATTATCTCGAGCGGCTTATCGTTGAGATTCTCTTCCTTGTGGGTTTTTGAGGTTCCCCACGAAGCCTCGCCAGCTTTGTGCAGCACGGTTTCCACCTTGCCCTGTGAATCCGTGCTGCGCACGTTCTGATCGGTAAGCGCCACCGACACCCGGTTGCGGACATGTTCATGCATTGGAATGGATTCATGCGGGCCCACTTTCACCCGTAGCACGCGGACCTGATCGTTCTCGAATTCCAGCTTGTAGTGCTTCGGATCGACCTTCAATACATCCTGCGCGGTCTCGGCCTTTTTCCCCATCCCCGGTTGCTTCAACTCCACTTCGACGATGTTGAACGGTACGTCGGTGGTGACCTCGGGAGAATGCATGCCGTCCGCGGCGCTCCATTTCACGTCTCCCGCTTTCCAATCGAAATTTCCCGGTTTTCTGCCGTCCTGATACTCAAACCGCTGGCTGCCTGCCTGCAGGTAGATCATCACGCGGTTCACCTTGTGTTCGTGAGCCTTCCCTTTCACATGCGGCTTTTCCAGCGCACGGAAAACGTTCACCTGGCCGTTTTCAAAAAACTTTGCCGAAGGTTCCGCCGCGGAGACGGACAGCGCCGCGAAACAAACAAGGATTGATGGGTATATTGCAGTTTTCACGCCCTGTATCATATCGCACTATGCCAGGCCTAACCCGATGCCGGTTGCATTCAGGGAAAGGTCTTCATGCGGATGACGGTGTTGGACCCGTGCAAGCGGCACGGCGTGGAAAAGTTCACCATGGCATCGCGCAAATACCTGGAGTATGTAGGAGAATCCAGCTTCTGAAGGCGCCGGAATTCGATCCCGATCCCGCGGCCCAAACTCAGCAACAGGGCGGCGCATCAGAAGCGGCAGAGTGCCCCGTTCGAGGTTACGGCAATTCCTTTCTACAGGATCGATTCACCTCCAATTCATTTCCCGTACCTTCGATTTGGCGGCCGGGGCGACCTTCCCGGGGTGACACATAGTCTTCGACGATTCAATCGGGCTAAACGTCTAACGAATAGTAAAGAGTCTCAAGGCACGCATTCCGCAAGTTAGGAACGCCAATATGCAGGATTTTCTAACATCGGGAACAGCAGCAATACCGGACCGGCCGTTGAGATAACATAGGTGACGATTTGCCCGCGTTACGTTAGCTTGACTCACTAGCGGGTGACGCTGCGGCGGAAATTAAAAGCACCAAAACATAAAGGAGTCCGAATGTTCCGTCTTCTGACCATCGCGTTCTCGATCAGCCTCATCACCGGCTCGAATCCGGCAATGGCCCAAGCCCCGGCCGGGTCTCAAGCTCCGGCCGCGCGCCCACCGCGCCCGGCGCCGCCAACCCGCGATCCCAACACGCCTGGTTATGTCAAGGCCAAAGACTTACCTGACGGCGCCAACGCTTCGGCAAAGGAGGACGGAAACTTCATCCTCGGCCCCACGCACAACTCCGCGCCGGAGATGGCCGTGCAGGAAGGCGTGCCGCAGGGAACGGTCTATAACTTCACCATGGAATCGGCCGACAGCAAGTTCTATCCCGGCATCGCGCGCGAGCCGAACACCTTCGGCACGCCAGACCCCGCCGACCCCG
>JANXXL010000081.1 GCA_025350625.1 Bryobacterales bacterium
GCTGATCGGGCTTCCATCACCTACACAATATCGGGCGGTACTGTGGCAGAACGGGAAGGTTCGCGATTTAGGAACATTAGGAGATGGGCCCGATTCTTTTGCTCTGTTTGTAAACGAGCGTGGCCAAGCTGATGGAATGTCCTATACCTCATCCGTTCCCGATCCGGTCACCGGCATTCCCCCGATCCATGCCTTCTTCTGGGAACGTGGCCGGATGATCGACGTCCCGAGTTTGGGTGGCGCCATGGTGGGGGTGAGCGGGTTAAACAACAAAGGACGAGTCATTGGCAATTCGAGCCTTGTCGGAGAAGTAGCGAGTCATCCTTTTTCCTGGCAAGCAGGCGTACTCGCGGACATCGGCACTCTTGGCGGTGATAGCGGTTCGGCAACTTGGCTCAATGATGCCGGGCAGGTTGTTGGGAGTGCCGATCTTCCGGGCAGTCAGACTCACCACGCTTACCTTTGGCAGAACGGGGTGATCAACGATCTAGGGACGGTGGGAACGGATCCGTGCAGCCGGGCCGACTCCATCAATTCGCAGGGCCAGATCGTCGGCGAATCAGCCAAGGTGTGCGGCACCAACGATCGGAATAACCTGGCTGCCTTTCTCCAGGAAAACGGCGAGCCGATGATCGACCTAAATTCCTTTGTTCCCATAGGTTCAGGCATTCACTTGGGAGATGGAGTATTCATCAACGATCAAGGTGAGATCGCGGTTGAAGGAAGCCTCAACGGTGCCGATCGCATTTTCCTTCTTGTCCCGGACGGCGATTGCGACGACGCTTGCGAAAGTAAAATCGCCGAAAGCCAAAGGCACATCTCACCCGTTCACGACGAGGTGAGAATGAGACCAGGGAGTGACTCACCTGCCAACCGAGTTCATGAGTTTCGCGAACGGTTGATGCACCGTTACCACATTCAACGTCACGTGGGCGCACAATCCGATTAGTTGATTCACCATTACTCCCGGGGTGGTCAGCAAGTTTTTTTGCCTGGCGCCCCGGGTGGACGGGCGCAACTGAGAGCATGTTCACGGCAGATCCAAAACGCTACTTGATCTTCTAGGCACCGTCGAATAAGTAACCCTAGACGCCGGCGAAGACCCGCAACTCGAAGTGGGGCGGTCGCAAGAATCTGCGTAGAGGTCTGCTTCTGAGAGGCAGCCCGCTCCGGTTGGTCTTGCGCAATATTCACGAGATATCTCATTGCACCAATTGAAGTAGTCGGTTGCGCGGCCTTTCCGCAAGAGCTTGTGCAACCTGATTCCACGAATACAATGTTTGCTGCAAGGAAAGGTGTGGTTCGATTGCCTGCTGGATTTGGTGAAGCGCGAAACTGAATTCACGCGACGGACTACATGGTCCCCCACTCCGAGAGTGTGTAGCCCGAGGGGGAAATATCGCGCCCGATGCGCATCAGTTTTTGTGCTAGCTAGGAGCGTGACAAACAATTTTCCATAGAGCCAAGCGCGGGAGCTGTGCTCGTCATGCTTGGGCAGGTGCCCTAGTTGGGCAAGGCTCTTCAGTGGCTTAAACACCAGCTCAATTTGCCAACGCATCCGGTACGATCTCAGAACGTCCGCCGCCGAACCACTGGAGCAGGTCGTAAACACGATCACGTAATTTGCAAATTCGAGTGTTTCCGGCCTAGCAGGCTGCTGAAAAATTGACGAAAAACGGTGTTGCTCTTGCCATTTTTCATGATTAGTTGGTGTCGAAGAAGGGGAAGAGCGTCTTTGTCGCAGCCTTTCCTTCCGATTCCTATCCCACCAGACACACTTCGGCCCCGACTTACACCGCCGGAACTGTGGCCGCCAGGTTTTCGCCGAGTGAAACCTTGAACATCGCATTGGACTGGGCCGATGGCGGTGGGTTGTTGGACGACCTTTTACCTGGTTCAATCAGTTTCGTCCGCGAGTCCGCCATCACAATCAAGCTGCCGTCCTAAGGCATTCCTGGCCTTGGCCTCTGCTCTCATGTACTTCCTGCAAAAAGATGCGGGCCTAGCGGGCCGAATCAACAGCTTCGCCGGAGCTGACCCGCCAGTAAATCGGGAACGCGAAGGCCACACGTAGTACCATGACTTTGCTCACGAATTGCTGCCACTCCTTTCCTCGGCGCAAGTGACCGTTTCTCAGAGTGTGCACAACCCAGTGAATAGGGGTATCCATGCCACTTTACGAATGTTGGATTTCGCGAGATTGAATTTATTGGTTCGGTTCGACGAGATCTCGGCCGCCACTTTTGCTTCCAGCCCTTCTTATTGCCATCTCATTCTCAAATGTTCTGTCCGCGCAAACAACGAACTCTGGAGGGCTGACAGGGGTTGTGACTGATGCTAGTCTGCTCGGAGCGGACGTTGAAATTTAAGACGACTCCAAGGGAACAACTCAATCAACGAAAACTGATCGTGAGGGACTGTACAGATTCTTTTTCCTGGTACCAGGCAGATATACGTTGATCATTCAGTGTGATGGCTTTCGCCAAGAGAATCGAGCGGACAACGTTTTGTTGGGGCCGCCGGTTTCGGTGAACGTCGCCCTCGAAATCGCGAAGGTACGTACCACCGTGACCGTGCGGAAGAGGCACCGCTACTCTAGGCAGAAAATGGCGACGTTTCTGCGACGATGAACCAGAAGCAAATGTCTGAGGTTCCAAACCCCGGTAACGACCTCACTTATGTAGCGCAAACCGTGCCAGGCACGGTTGCGATTACGGATAATGCGCGAGATAGTCCCCAGAGTGTCTCGCTGACCGGTACCGGAGTGGCGGGGATGTGTTTCCGTAAAGGCGCTAACTGCACTACGAGCCGGCAGTGTTGTACCGGGCTGCATTGTGCATTCAACAACAACCCCCTACGCCCTGCATATCAGTGCGAGTAGGGCTGTCGAGGCGCTGACCGGGGACCAGTGAAGTGAACAGGCGCGAGTCGCAGGAGTTTCCGGTGTAATCGTAAAGTGATTCAGTTCAAGTTAGCCAATGAAGTCTGATGTCTGCTTTGCTGCCAAAATGTGCGCCGTTTCGCAGCGTTTGGGCGTATGCTATCATGTCTCTGTTTCGGTATTCCGGATTGAAGCACAAGGTCGTTTGATGCGCCTAGGGCAGAAATACTGCACCGCTGGAGTCCTGGGTGTCTTCCTGTTCGCAGGCCATGCCAGTAGTCAGACAGCGACCTCTGGAGCTTTGTCTGGTGTGGTGGTCGATCAGATCGGCGCAGTTCTCCCCAGCGCGGTCCTGGAAATTACTGATTTCGCTAAGGGTACAACGGATTCGACCAAGACCGACACTCTAGGTGTATACCAGTTCTCATTCTTGCGACCGGGGCGATATACGCTCACGATAGAGCACGCGGGATTTCAGACGGAACGTCGCTCTGTTACCATCCAGGTCGGGCCTCCCGCGACAGTCAACATCACCCTTCAAGTCGCGAAAACCAGCACCGAAATTGCAGTCGTTGATGAAGCGCCGCTCATTCAGGCGGAATCTGCTGATGTCTCCGTGACCATGAATCAGAAGCAGGTGTCCGAAGTTCCGAATCCTGGCAACGACCTGACCTACATCGCGCAGACCACGCCGGGTGCGATCATGAATACCGATGGTGGGTGGGGCTCGAAGTTTTCGATCCTCGGTATGCCAGGCTTTTCTTACGGCTTCACCGTGGATGGCATGGACATCACCAATAACTTTCTGAACAATGTTCGGGGAGGGCCGCTGGGGCTCACTCTCGGCACGAACCAGACAGAAGAAGTAACCGTTGTCACTTCAACTTACTCCGGCCAATTTGGTGGCGCTGCCGGCGGAAACATCAATTATGTGACAAAGTCCGGCAGCAATGCCTTCCACGGGAACGCGCAATATTATTGGAACGGCAGAGTGTTGAATGCCAACGACTGGTTCATTAAGGCAGATGGCCACCCGCGGCCCTTCTCGATTGCCAACCAGTGGGCAGGCTCGCTGGGCGGCCCAATTCGCAAGGACAGGCTGTTCTTCTTTTTCGATACTGAAGGACTTAGGCTGATTATCCCTCAGGTACTAAACACCCAAATCCCAACAACCGAATTTGAAGGAGCAACCCTCAAGCACATTCAGAATAAATTTGGACCCGGTTCTGCATCCGACCTCTTCTATCAGAATATTTTCAAGCTCTACGACAACACTCCCAATGCAGCCTTGGCGAGGCCTGGCGGTTTTCTCGGCGATAATGATCTCGGGTGTGCCGACTTTAAGGGGCTTGGACCTGGCGTTTCTTGTGCACGAACGATTATCAATACGCGCAGCCGCCCCAGCCAGGACACACTCACTTCCGGGCGCGTGGATTGGAACATTAGCCAGAATGATCGCGCCTTCTTGCGAGTCCAGGAAGAAGGAGGAGTCGGCGCCCTGAACGACGACCCCATCAGCCCGGTCTTTGACTCCGAACTCGACAATTGGAGATGGCAAGGCCAACTGCTGGAGACCCATGTGTTCAGTCCTGCTACTGCGGGCCAGTTTCTCGTCGGCGGATCGGATCACTATTGGTCGTACCGAGCCAGCCATCTGGCTGAAGCTCTGTCTGCCTTTCCGACGTTCTTGGGTTTCTGGGTACCGGGGACGTTCACCGGCTTAGGCGGATTCAATGATTTCGGAAACGGCTTTGCTGAAACCCGCACATTTCTGGTCTCGGCAGACCTGACTTCCATTAAGGGTAGCCACAAGTTCAGCTTTGGCGCGAAGCTGGACAGGGAACATGGGCTTGAGGGCGGCACGGTCCACGCCAATGGACAGCTGCTGCCGCAGACCATGCAGGCCTTTTACGAAGGAGGTTTTGATTCATCCTCTTCGGATGTTGATTCCACGACGTTGCAAAAGGATTTCAACCAGAGGCCCAATCCTTCCTATATTTATAGCGGGATTCAGGCGTACGTCCAGGACGAGTGGCGTGCCCGCAAGAACCTTGTACTAACCCTCGCAATACGAGTCGAGCATCGTGCGAACTTCTCGTGTGAGACCTACTGTTTCTCCCGACTGACAGCTCCTTTCGAGGAAATCAGCCACGATCCTGCCCAACCTTACAACAAGGTCCTACTCAAAGGTCAAAAGCATGCATTGTCGGACCTCGATCCAATTAGTTGGTCTCCGCGACTCGGGGTCGCCTGGCAACCATTCGGCGTCTCGCACAACAGCGTACTGCGGGGAGGGGCGGGCGTTCTCTATGATCCATTTCAGGAGGCGTTGGCCGAGGCGTTCTGGATCAATCCTCCGAGTTACAACAGCTTCACAATCTTCGACAACAATCTCACACCGGGCGAGACCCAACAGGGCGGCAATCTGTTCCAGGACGCGAAAGATTCCAATAACGCCTTCGTGGACGGTTATAAGAACGGCGCGATTCTAGCAGACCTGCAGAAAGCTATCCCAAATTTCTTTCCCCCTTCGCTGAGTTCCACCGAGCGAAGGATGCACCGGCCGCAATACCAGCGATGGAGTCTCGAATGGGAACAGGGCCTAGGCGCCAAGACATCCGTGAGCCTTGGATACGTTGGGCACCACGGTATCCACGAACTGGTCGGTGATCCCAACGTAAATGCTTATGGCTTCGGATCGCTCCCGGCCGGGCAATGCAATAGCCCACCGGTTCCTCCTTGCAGTGATCCTCGATTCTCCGGAGTTACCCAATGGTCCACGCGGGCAGTTTCCAACTACAACGGCATGGTAGCCACATTTCGCTATCAGTTCAGCGGTTGGGGGGGCGGACTGGTTCACGTCAACTACACTTATGGGCATGCGTTGGATGAAGTTTCGAACAGCGGCCTCCAAAGTTTCACCGCAGGTAGTTCGCTGGCCCCGCAAGATCCCTCGAACCTTCGTGGTGCTTACGGTCCCGCCGAGTATGACGTCCGTCACTCGATGAATGCGAATTATGTCTGGGAACTTCCGCTGAAATCGATCTTTCGTGGACACGGTCCAAGCGTGCTGCTTAAAGGCTGGCAGGTTTCGGGAACATTTTTTGCCCGCACCGGGTTTCCATACACCGTGTTCGACATTGGACGCTCATGGAATCTCCGGCAGAACGATTATTTCGGGCTATTCTATTCGGTTCCCGTTGGACCACTTCCGAACAACTCGGCGTGTGGACGAGAGGCCGCCTTTGAGCGAAACATACGTCCGTGTCTGCCGCCGCAATTCTTTGTCCAGAATGATGGCACCAGTGTGCCTAATCCGAATGCACTGTTTGTCCAGGCTACGTGCGAGACAGACTTCAACGCGGGTCATCTTCCTTCGGCAACCGATCCCTGCGGCGGACCTGTCGTTTCTTTTGCTCAAGGGCGCAACCGTTTCCGCGGGCCATCCTATTTCAATACCGATTTTGCCGTGATGAAGAGCACCAAGATACCTGGCTTGGAAAATGGCACATTTGCACTCGGCCTCCAGTTCTTCAATGTGCTGAACCATACGAACTTCGGTACGCCCGATAACTCGAGTTCCGATTCGGTATTTGGCTTGATTTTTTGGTCAGAACAATCTCCATCGAGCATTCTGGGGAACGGGCTCAATGCCGCCACCGCCGCCAGAATGATTCAAATCAGGGCTGAGTTACGATTCTGAAGAACGGCTGGAAGACAAACTCAGAAATTCTCCATCTCCCGATCTTTCTGTTATCCGCAGTGCTTTCTATGGCAAGGTGGCGGCCCTCGGGAGATGGCACACCGGCGTTGTAGTTTCCACCGCGATTGACTCGAACGGTGTAAACGTCACCGCGCAGGCTCACATTCAGCAACTTCGCTCCTTCGGGATCAACAACAGGAACGAACAACGCCTCTCCGTCCACCGCCCATGCGATCGGGAGCGCTGCTAAAAGTTTTCCATCGTCCACATGTTGCTGTTCAGGGTCCAGGCCCACATCGCCAGGTGGCGACCGTCAGGAGATGCTACTGCGGCTGTTTCGCCATAAGCTCCTGGATTCTCCCATAAGAAATGCGCATTGCCCTGCAAATCCACATGGAGCAGCGCCCTTTCCTTCCGCTTGCCGGAAAAAACGAATAGGCTCTTGCCGTCCGCCGCCCAAGTCAACGACAGCAGGTTGCTCCATCCCTTTACGTGGATCTGCTGCGTCGCTTTGCCGCGCAGGGAGAGAATGTAAATGGGCCCTGCTGGACTCAAAGTCGCAGCAACGCGCGTGCCATCAGGGGAAAGGTCACACCACCAACTGTCCTCGTTCGAACCAAGGTCAAAGCGAGTAAGTTCCGGACCGCGTCCATGCAAAGGGTCGAGGGTCGTGACCGTCACCTGCCTGTGATCGTCGGTTGGCTCCGCAATGGCACAGACGTTCGAGGAAAACCTCGCACAGAAAATGAAGCTGCGGCGCTTGGAAATGAACAGCTGTTGCGACAGTCCACCAGTGATGGGGGCCCGCATGACCGGTTCCGGCGCTGTTCCCATCGGCGCTGCGGTATTGGCGAAATAGAGAACCCACCTGCCATCGGGAGTCACGCGAGCGCCTCGACCGCCTCCCCCCGTGACGAGCAGTTCATCCGTGTCCTCCTCCAAGGGTTGCTTGTAAATCCCGGATTGACCAGGGCGATCCGCCATGAGAATCATTGCCTTGCTGTCGGGCGTCCAATCTAACGCAGCATCCGAACTCTCACTCCAAGGAAAGTGCCTCGGCCTGAGAATTTGTGTTCCGCCCGCAACCAAATCAGCTATGTACGACGTCCCATGGCCTTCCCATTCCAAAAATGCGAGCCGCTTGCCATCCGCGGTCACAGTCAAACCTGCCATACAGAAGCCCGACCAGTTCGTGAGTCGCTTCGGTTTTTCGATAATTTCACCGGTGCGAAAGTCAAATCGCATTACCCAGAAGTTGCAAGTGGGATGAATGGCTCCGGGTTCATCCCTTGAATAGATCATTCGTCCATCTGGCAACCACAAGGAGTCGTGCAGTTTCTCCATTTCGGAAGACGGGAATTCGGAAGATGGGAACAGGGTGGTGGCAGGTCCTCCTTTCAGGTCGCGGCTAACTACGGTATCGCCGGACTTGTCAGTCCGGACATAAATGACGCGCTGCCTGTCCGGCGACCAGGTGAGCCCGAAGACTGCACCGTCTTCGTCGGCTTCATAGAGTTTCCGCGCGTGCTCCCCGTCGGGGTCCATCAACCAAATTTCACGGGGACCACGTCTGCCCATATTTATTCCAAAAGAGATTGCGGAGCCATCCGGCGAAACGGAATACGCGCCCGCATTGTCGCGAAGTTTACGCGGCACTCCGCCTAGGGAGACTCTGATTAAGTTCTCCATTTTCCACTGATGTTCAGGATAGATTGAGGGGAGAGCATCGGAGGGGTGGCGAGGATGAAACAGCGGACACTGGCGGCGCAGAGCGGGTTTGAACGGTACACGAAGAAGACGC
>JANXXL010000085.1 GCA_025350625.1 Bryobacterales bacterium
GCGATGTGGCGCGCGTCGAGGATCGCACTTTTATCTGCTCGCTCTCGAAGGACGGCGCAGGGCCGACCAACAATTGGGTCAACCCGTTCGAGATGCGCAAGAAGCTCAAGGAACTGTTCAGCGGCTGCATGCAGGGCCGCACCATGTACGTACTTCCGTTCAGTATGGGCCCCATCGGCGGCCCCATGTCCCAAATCGGCGTCGAGTTGACGGATTCGCCGTACGTAGTCGTCAACATGCGCATCATGGCCCGCATCGGCAAGCGCGTGTTCGAGGAAATCGACAAGGGCGAGAAGCGCGTGGTTCCTTGCGTCCATAGCGTGGGCGCGCCGCTTTTTCCCGGCCATAGCGATGTTGCGTGGCCCTGCAATAGGGAAAAGTACATCGTTCATTTCCCGGAGACGCGCGAGATCTGGTCTTACGGGTCGGGCTACGGCGGCAACGCGCTGCTCGGCAAGAAGTGCTTTGCGCTGCGCATCGCCTCCAACATCGCTCGCGACGAGGGCTGGATGGCGGAGCACATGCTCATTCTGGGCGTCGAGAATCCGCGGGGCGAAAAGACCTACGTCGCGGCGGCCTTCCCCAGCGCATGCGGCAAGACTAATTTCTCCATGCTGATTCCGCCGGCGGGCTTCGATGGCTGGAAGGTCTGGACCGTGGGCGATGACATTGCCTGGATCAAGCCCGACGCCAACGGCCTCCTGCGCGCGATCAATCCTGAAGCCGGCTTTTTCGGCGTGGCCCCCGGCACCTCGCGCCACACCAATCCCAACGCGATGGATACGCTCTCGCGCAATACCATCTTCACCAACGTGGCGCTGACCCCCGAAGGCGGAGTGTGGTGGGAGGGCATGACCGACGAACCGCCCGCCGAATGCCTCGACTGGCAGGGCAATCAGTGGACCCCCGAGATCGCCAAGCAAACCGGCGCCAAGGCCGCGCACCCTAATTCCCGTTTTACCGCGCCCGCTTCGCAGTGCCCGACCATCGATCCGGCCTGGGAAGCCCCCGAGGGCGTGCCCATCAGCGCGTTCATCTTCGGCGGCCGCCGTGCGACCACGATGCCGTTGGTTTACCAGTCCTTCAACTGGAGCGCGGGCGTCTACACCGGCGCCACCATGGGATCGGAAACCACCGCCGCCACTACCGGCACCGTCGGCAAGGTCCGCCGCGATCCGATGGCTATGCTGCCTTTCTGCGGCTATCATATGGGCGATTATTTCCGCCACTGGATCAAGATGGCGCGCAGCTTAAGCGAGACGCCGCGCATTTTCCACGTCAACTGGTTCCGCAAGGATGCCGATGGCAAGTTTCTGTGGCCTGGCTATAGCGAAAACATGCGCGTGCTGAAATGGATCGCAGACCGCGCTCACGGTCGCGCCCTAGGCCGCGAAACCCCCATTGGCTGGATGCCCCGCTACCAGGACATTCATTGGGACGGACTCAATTTCTCCGAGCAGAAATTCGACGAGCTGCAAAAGTTTGAAGCCGCCGCCTGGAAGCAGGAAGTAATGGGCCACGAAGAGTTGTTCATCGAGCTCCACGATCACCTGCCATCTGAAATGATTTACGAGCGGGAACTGCTCATCTGCCGCATCTAAATTTACGAGGACATTTCAATAAGTGTCCTCGCCGTTGCGGGCAATCAACATCTAATTTCGCTTGCGCAGCCGCGACGTTGAGTTTTTGGCAGGGCGCCCGGAGGCGGTGCTAGTGTTCTTAGTCCACTGAAAGAGTCTCTTGCGCCTTGCCTCTCGCAAAATTCTCCCAAGGTCTGGCGGAAGCCGAATCTGCTTGATTTTTGGCGCGGCGCTATTTGCAGTCGTCATGGACGCAATTAGAATGCCTTCGATTTCTCCAAGGTGGCTAGGATCGGGCACTACGAATACCGAGAAATAGTTCCAGAAATGAAAATACCGATCAGTGGATTTGTTTGCGTGATCGTGGAGCCTGCTAAATAGCGGGCGCTTTGTCTTACCGACATAGTGAGGTTGGTCGTCCCGATACAGAACGTAAACACCACCAGGGCTGTTCAACTCAGGAAACTTCTTCAGAAGTAGTTGCTTATCCTCCATGATGTCAAAGACCTCTCGAGGCCACATCCTGGCATATTCGCTTACGATTTTCTTCTTAGGCTGCATTCGCGACGACCTTTTAGATCAGTTAAGCTTAGCGCAGAATAGAGTGTGGCGGGGCTGTCGTAAAGTCTTTCACCCTTTCCCTGTGAATATGGGGATGAACGACGACGGACGGTTTAGTTGAGCTGTCGGTGCGTTGCGGGCAACGCGAAGGGTACATTGCGTTCGCGATTGAGTTGCTTCGAAAAATCGCGGTCGACCTGCTCGGCACTCACTTGATGCGGTTCGCCCTTCAGGCTGATATAGTGCAACGTCTCGCCCTGCACCCAGTAAGCGATCACCGGGATGATTGCATGATCCTGCATGGCGATCAGAAAAATAGTGGGCTGATCGTCGGCGAGCGCGGGCGCCTGCGTCAAAGCGGCGGCGGGCGGAGTACCGGCCACTCCCGGCTCAGGTAAAGGCACGTTCGAGTAATCGCGGAACTGCGGGCGGACGCTGTCGGTCTGAAAATTCTGATTGATAACAACGGTGGGAGACGACTGTTGTGGCGCTCCCACACCATAATTGGCCACCCCAGGATTGTAGCCGCCAAAGATCGGATCATAAGTGCCAGGCGCGGGGTTGAATACTCCTGAATACCCGCTCCCGTAGAATCCATCGTAGCCGCCCCCATAAATCGGATAGGGGACAAAGACTGCGCCTCCATTGCCAAAAGAACGATGGCCGCCGGGGCGTCCGCCGCCACCGGGCCTGAATGCGCCGGGCCGGGGGGCATTAGGAGGTCCACTCAGAGGGATGCCGGGGCGCAGGACATTCCCGTTTGTCCCGATGGGGTTTAAGTTATGCTGACCGAACGCAAGAGAACCGAAAGCGAGCGCGGCAACGAATGTATAGCGCACAACCATACCGTCCTACTCGATTATAGCCCCGAAAGGCATCAGAACTGGTAGAGCATCAGGTAAACCACGACGCCGGTTACGCTTACATAAAGCCAGATGGGCAGAGTCCAGCGGGCGATGGCTTTGTGGCGGACAAACGCGCCCTTGAGGCCGCGCCGCAGGGTGATGATCGCAAGCACCGGAACAGTGGCGGCCAGGATCGTGTGCGTGGTCAGGATGGTCAGGTAAACCGTGCGGATAAGGCCGCTGTGGGGATAGTGCAGCGATCCTACTTGCGCGTGATAGACCAGATAGGAGATCAGGAACAGGCTCGATACCGTGAAAGCGGTGAGCATCACGCGCTTGTGCGCTTGCACACGGCCTTGTTTTATCAGGATGAAGGCAGTGACGAGCAGCACGGCCGCAGTCCCGTTTAGGGTCGCATTCAGCGCCGGAAGATCGTGGAGCGCGATCAGGGCCGCTGCTCCTTGAGAAGACGCCGGGCGTCGGCGATCAGGGTTGGAATGGCTTCGGCCTCCGAAGTCTGGTAATAACCGCGGATGCGCGAAAAACCGTCGATCAAAGCGAAGCGCGTCGAGTGTTGCAGGCTGCCGTCGACGTCGCCGAGCATGAAAACTCCGCGGCTCAGGCGGTTCAGGTCGGCTTCGGCTCCCGTCAGGAAGAACCACTTGCCGGGCGTGGCTTCAAAGTGCTGGGCGTAAGCCGCAAGCACGGGAGGAGTGTCGCGCGCGGGATCCACTGTGAAGGAGACGAAGCGCACCATGTCATCGCCCGCAAGCGCCGTTTCGACCTGATGCATCTGCGAGCTCATCCGCGGGCACGGTCCCGGACAATTGGTGAAGACGAAGTCGGCAATCCAGACCTTCTTCTCGAGCGCAGCGCTATTGAACCGAGCGCCATTTTGATCGGTGAGAGTGAAATCCGGAACCATTCCGTAAGAAGGCAACGGGGGTTTGGAGGCGCATGCGGCCAAAAACAACGCTCCGGCCGCAGCGCTAATAGCGATTGCCGTCGAACACCAGGAGGCCATAAAGCACCGGGAGATAAACCACGCTCGCAAGCAGCACCTGACGCGCGCGAGGCACCGTGCGGTCAAAGGAGGCGCGCAATCCGGCGTAGAGGAAGTACAAGCCGACGACCACGGCTCCGCAGACGTAGTAATAACCCACCATATCGAAATACTTCGGCAGCAGGCTGATGGGAATCAGCACCAGGCTGAACCAGACGATGCGGCGGGCAGTGGATTCGTTGGATGGCTCGACCACCGGCAACATCAGAATGCCGGCTTTGGCGTAATCGTCGCGATACATCCAGGCTATGGCGTAAAAATGGGGGAATTGCCAGAGAAATAGAATGGCGTAAAGAACGCCTGCCTCCCAGTTAAGCAGCCCGCTAGCGGCGGCATAGCCGATCAAAGGCGGCATGGCGCCTGGAATCGCGCCAATGGTAGTCGAGTGCGGCGACCTCTGCTTCAACGGGGTATACAAAAACAAATAGCTGAGTTCGGTGAAGGCTCCGAGCAAGGCCGTGAGCAGATTGGCGCCCCACCAGAGTTCGAGGAATCCAACGATCGACAGCACCACGCCGAATTCGAGAGCGTGCTGGGGAGTGATGCGGCCGGAGGGGATCGGACGGTTACGCGTGCGCGGCATCTTGGCATCGGCCAGACGCTCGTACCACTGATTCAGCGCCGCCGTGCCGCTCGCCAGCAACGCCGTTCCCAGCAGCGTGTTGAAGAGGACCAGCCAGCTGAAGCTTCCGACCAGGTGCTCGGCGCAAAGGAAGCCGATTGCGGCGCTCATGAGGATAAAGCACGTAATGCGCGGCTTGGTCAGTTCGAGATATTCGCCGAGAAACCGACCGCTCATGAACTTGGGGGTTGCCATTACTGCAAGGAAGGCCTCTGCTCCTAGTCTACCTCAAACTCAGCTTTCCTGCTACTGAGGCCGGAATAGTTCCACTTAAAATCGAAAGAATGGCCATGACAAGGCTTCAGGGCCTAGCTTTTCGTATTATGGACGGGATGAGACAACCGGTGCATGTAGTATATGGCGGGGCGAATCTATTCAAATCCGATACCCCTCGGAAGCTCGGGAAGCTGGCGGAGCGCACCTTGGCCGATTACGCTCCCGACGCTGGAGTGCTAGCCGACGCAATAGGCCTTCCTAGCGATCTGGCCGCCACTGTATACGAGCGTGTTGCGGAGAAGCTGCGGCGCGAGGCGGTGGAAGATTACCGCATCGATTTCGAAGACGGCTTCGGCACACGTTCGGACGCTGAAGAAGACGCGGCCGTCGATGCGGCGGCGGCTCAGCTCAGCAAGGGATTGGAAGATGGCACGCTGCCTCCGTTCATCGGATTCCGCGTGAAATCATTCGGCGATGAATCGAAGGCGCGCGCGCTACGGACACTCAACCGGTTTCTTAAGGCCGCGGGCAAATTGCCGGATGAGTTCGTGGTAACGCTGCCGAAGATTTCATCATTAGAACAGGTATCGGCGTTTATGGAAGCTTTAGAGCCTTACCCCAATGTCGGCGTCGAACTGATGGTCGAGACCTCGCTTTCTCTGACCAAGCTGGCCGAAATGGTGGAGTTGACCAACGGCCGATGCGTGGGGGCGCACTTCGGCCCGTACGATTACACATCATCGTTAGGCATCACCTCGCATAACCAGCACTTGTTGCACCCGGCCTGTCATTTTGCGCGCTCGACCATGCTAATGACGCTCGCGGGCACAGGCATCGCGCTCTCCGATGGCCCGACTAATGTTTTGCCGATCCCGCCCTATCGCGGCGATAGTCTCAACGAGGTCCAAAAGGCCGAGAATCGTGTGGTAGTGCACCGCGCCTGGAAGTTGCACTATCGGCATGTGAGGGACGCCCTCTATAACGGCTTCTATCAGGGATGGGACCTGCACCCCGCCCAGTTCCCGGTGCGCTACGCGGCGGTGTACTCATTTTTCCTCGAAGGGCTGGAGGCGGCATCGGAGCGCCTTCGCAACTTCATCCGAATGGCAATGCAGGCGACCAGGGTCGGCGATGTATTCGACGATGCGGCTACCGGTCAGGGTCTGCTTAACTATTTTCTGCGGGCAATGAGCTGCGGAGCCATTCCGGAGAGTGACATCCCGGCGTTGACAGGCTTGACGCTCGAACAGTTACGTTCGGCCTCTTTTGCCAAAATTTTGGAGACGTTGTAAACGGTTAGCCGGCCGAGGCGGCAAGCGCGCCCAACAGCGCAGCTGTCCGAATCGGCTTTGCCAGGATCTCATTCACCATTTGTGCTTCCGGGGCGCCTTCCAGATCGGGAGGCCAACCCGCGAGCACGATGATCCGTACGGACGGAGAGGCGCCGCGGAGCTCGCGGATTAGCGCCACACCGTCCGCGGCTTCGGGCAGCCTCAAATCCATAACTACGCAGTCGGGCTGTACTTCGCTGAAAAGCGCCAGGGCCCCGATGGGTTCTGTGGCGGTGAATATCCGGTGGCCTTCGCGCTCGAAGATCAGCTTGCGCAACTCTAGACCAGCTGGCTCATCATCCACCAATAATACGCGGGCCATCAGGAGAATTTTACGCCAGCGATCACCAATTGCGGCATGACTTGATTCCAGCTCTGCGGAAGGTCGTCGAAGGGGAGCCGGAAGGATTTAGTCTCTCCCGGTTTCAATCCGCTGCCGTGACTGACAATCGCCAGACGCCGCCGCAACACCAATTGACCGTACCCGTCGCGGAAGACGCAATAGATTTCCACGGTATCCAGCGGGCGGTCTCCGACATTGGCGATCTTACCCGCGATCTCGACCACCGTCTGCTGAAAGTAATTTTCACTGGCCTTCATTTCGACATCACTCAATTGCAGATTACGGGTATACGCCTTGGCTTCGGGCGTCAGCGGGAGGTCGCTGCTGTTGTGGCGGTCTATGTACTGCGTGTAACCCCAGATGCCCACGCCTAGCAGAAGCACCACGCCGATCACATATAAGATCGGATTGGACCCGGCGGACACTTCACGGCGTGCGGTGGCGGGTTCACTGGCCACTGATGGTCATCTCCCGAATCAGAATGGTGGGGGCCGCGATGGAGCCGCGGAATTCGAGGTCCGACCCCACCTGCTCGATTCCCTCGAGCATCTGCTGCATGGTTCCGGCGATGGTAATCTCGGAAACCGGATACGTCAGCTTGCCATTCTCAATCCAGAGACCGGCCGCTCCGGAAGAGTAATCGCCCGTCACGGTGTTCCCGCCGCCGCCGATTAATTCGGTCACATAGAGACCGGCGGGAATGCTGGCGATAATTTCAGCGGGTGGAACCGCACCGGCTTCGATGAAAAAGTTTCCGGGACCGATGCCCGCGTTGCCGGTGATGCCGCGGGAGGCGTTGCCAGTGGTCTTGAGATTCAGCTTGCGCGCCGAGTAGGTGTTCAGCAGATAGCTCTTGAGCACGCCGCGTTCGATTACCATGGTGCGCCGCGAGGCCACCCCTTCGTCGTCGAAAGGCGTGCTGCCAAAGAGGCCGGGCATGGTGGCGTCATCCACAACCGTAAGCGCGTCGGAGGCGATCTTTTCGCCAAGCTTACCCGCCAGGAAAGACGCTTGGCGATAGATGGCGCTTCCGTTAACGGCTCCGAAGATGTCACTCAGGAAATTGGCCGCGGTGCGCGGCTCAAAAATCACCGGCACTTTCTGCGTGGCGACTTTACGGGCATTCAGTCGGCGGATGGCACGTTCGGCGGCGATGCGGCCCACCGACTCGGGCGTCTCCAATTGCGAGGAGCTGCGCGACGATGTGTGCCAGTAGTCGCGTTCCATCAGACCGTCTTGCTTCGCAACCGGGACCACACTCAGACTGCAACTGGACGTCCGGTAGCTGCCCAAAAAGCCCCGCGAATTCGCAAAGATCCTGCGGCCGGTGTGCGAATCGAAGGATGCACCTTCGGAAAGCTCGATGCGCGGGTCGAATTCGAATGCGGCCTTTTCGGCGCGCAGGGCCTGATCGATTTTCCACTCGGTAGTCATCTTCGCAATGGCTTCGTCGTAAAGCCGCAGATCGGCTTCGAGCTTGCCCAGCTCTCCGGGCTCCGGAAGGCCGCCAAAGGGGTCGACACTGGTAAACTTGGCAAGTTCGAGCGCGGCCTTGACCATTTTGTCAATGCCTTCAGGCGAGAGATCCGACGTGTAAGACGAACCCGTCCGCTGCGCGCCTTTCTCACCGGTCAGGACTCGAATACCGGCGCCGCGAGACCCCGCTTCCTTCAGGTTTTCGACTTCATGCATGCGGACGCTGACGGAGAACTCCTCTCCTTCGGAGATGGTGCACTCGGCATCGGTGGCTCCGCCAGCGAGGGCTTGTTGGATGGCGTCGGACGCGATTTGTTCGAGAGTCAACTCCTGCGTCGGAGTCGTCATGCGGCCGGTCCCCCTACGGTCATTTTGTCGATTTTAACAGTGGGAATGCCGACTCCGACGGGGACGCTTTGGCCCTCTTTGCCGCAGG
>JANXXL010000113.1 GCA_025350625.1 Bryobacterales bacterium
GCCGAGATTCTTGATGTCCTCGCGACTCGATCAGCGCGGTTTGAGGATATCGAGGAGGATGAGCACTGGAAGCATGTGACGCACTGTGCACCGTGTTACGGGGAGTACCTCGATTTGCGGCAATCGTGTCGACTTGGCGAAGAAGCCAAGGTGCGCCGCGAAGTCCGGTAAGCCTGAGCGCATAGTCGATTTGTAAACGATCACGGTTCTGGCCGACCGCACCAGGATTGGCAGCGTCGCAATGGAAGGCGGCACAGGCAATTTCTGCCTCGGTACCCCGTCCCTTATCGATGGTGCGTAACGAATCGAATTCCGACCATTATCGCTACACCCAGCAGTAGTAGCAGAATCGCGACAACCCTTCGCCGTATGGTCGTAGATCGTCTTGCGGCTACGACCGTCGATCTAAGGGCCTCCGCCTCGCTCTCGGCTTGGCGAACATCCGACTCGCTCGGTCCGCCGTCAAGTTTGCGTCGCTGGATCAAACGCAACGCGGCGGCTTGACCCGCCTTCAAGAGAAATTCAGTTTCGTTCGCGGTTAGCGTGAAGTCCAAAGTGGAAATTGGGCGAGGATCGATTACGACGACGCTATCGGCATGCGCATCGACAACGGCCAATTCATCACCGCCGATCCAGATGTCCAGCAGTTCAGTGAAGATCGTCCTTGTCGTCCGGAATCCCAGTGGGGCACCGAGATAGAGGGCGAGAAATGGTCTCCCAGGGTTGTCGGCCAAGAACTTGGCAACGGGGAAGTTGTTCCTCATACCCCCGTCATAGACCCGCTTTTGTTCGATCATCATCGGGCGAAAGAAGAACGGAATGGACATGCTGCATCTGGTGGCGAATGCCGCGTCTACATTCTTGTTCAGCCCTCGTGACGCAAACACGACAGCCCCGTCACCAGGACTGCAAGCGTAGAGTATGGCTTCATTCAGATGCTGCATCTCAATACGGCCCATCGCTGTGATCTTTTGAGCGAGTAGGCCTCTTATCCAACGCTCGAAGGCGTCACCGCTGTAGAGCCCGTACGTAGTGAGGAGGTTCCAAATGGACCGGAGGCGCGATGCGTCGAGAAATGTCCCGAAGTTGGTTCCACGGAGCACCTCCCGTAGTTCGACCGGCTTGTACCCGGCTGCCAATAGTACGGACGCGATCGCGCCGGCCGATGCACCAGCGAAAACATCGAAAGAGAAGTGTTTTTCTAGCTCCAGAAGCGCACCTGCAAACGCCAGGCCTTTAATGCCGCCACCCTTCATAATTAGGGCATATGGATACTGCCCACTAACGACCTCGCGCATCGCCTTTAGAGCTTGACGTTGTTGCGGAGAAGTAGACGTGTCTAGTTCAGCCATGCAAGCATCGCAAATCTTCCCAGAGTACATGGAGGCTTTGATGTCGGGCTTATACAACTTCTTGTGAAAGTAGCAGTCTTTTCGCGCCGGATCGTTGTGCGAGCGCAGATCAGGCTTCACGAAACTGAGCGCGTAGCGAACCAGATAGTAGGCGATGTAGCGCTTGGGGTCGCTCACGAACTGGACATGACCGAAGAGAGTCGCTACGGCGAAGCCGTCCTGAGCGTTTAGCGATCCGAAGAGGTTTGCGAGGGTGTCTGACGAAAGAGGCCGGTCTAAGAAGCCCAGAATGAGGGGATGCTGACCCCCGGCTTTTGTGCGGTAGGCCTGCATGAATGCCCAAATGTCCTTTGTCGCATAACGGTCTCTCTGAAACGTCAGACCTTCGAGGCGGTTTGTCTCTGGAATCGTTATAAAGCGGAACTCACTCTGGATGCCATTGAGCAAGCGGATCGCGGCGGAAATGTCGCTGTACAAGTCCGCCCCGATGCTTATCACTTCAATGTTCATGAGGACTCACCGAACCTATCGGGATTGCACGATGAGAAACGGATCGTCGTCACTGATCTCTTGGTTCGTGGAGGCGTCGACGGCACGCACACCGTACTTGTACTCGCCCGGCTGTTGTGCTTCGCCGGCATCGATTACCCCAGCGTGCGCGGCGTCGTTCTCAGAGCCACCCTCGGTCGTCAGCTTCCAGGAACGTTCCTTGAACGGGCTGCCGTGGCTGAAATATACCTGCCACTCAACCGACTTCACGCCGGTGGCACCAGCGCGGATGACCCACCGTACCGTTTCACCCAAGGCAACAACGGCGCGCTCGGGTTCGGTCCTTGTGCGTCCCACGATTCCCGTTATTTCGATGACCATAGCCTTCCTTTCGAATCACCACCATTTTAGACACTCGAATCGATTCAAGTGTTTGGCTTTGCGGACAAGGAGGGCCTGATCGACCCAAGCCGCTTTCACAACTCTCCACGGACAGCACCGGACCAGAGGGGCGGTTCGCCAAGATGCCCGTTGTTCGCGAGTGACCAGAAATATTCTGGTTTCGACATGAACTGCTGAAGCGTTGAAAGAACGGAGTTCCTCTCGTCTGTCGCCGACTGACAAAGACAATGGCGATCTGTCATCGCTTTTGCGAGCAAGTAAAGTCCCGACGCGTCGTATTGTCTCCCGGAAGATGTTTGCCTTAGGGCGACGGAGTCCACGTAGTCGATCATTAGCTGCGGGTCCTCCTCGGTCTTGCCGGAAGACTGGAGAATCTCCTGGTACTGCCCAATCACCTCGTGCGGCAAGTGGTCGGCTAGGGCATCAAGAGTTGGTGAAAGTGCAAGGCTTTTTGCAGGAGCATCAGCCACAATCCCCGCAACACTAAGGGACCAATCGGCAAGTAGCTGAAGGGGATCGTTCTTCAAAACCAGTTGCGCAATTCGGTCGGAAGCGTGATTTATATCTTCGTGGGAGCAACGAAAAGACACGCTCGGATAGCTACTGACTGCTTGGCGCGCGGGAACTAGTTTTCCAAGCGGCCCCAGTTGCTCGGCAATTGCGCCCACGCTGTCGGGATCAGGTTGCCATTGGAAGGCTCCGCGTTGATGCCAAATCCTTGTTGCGAAGCTGGGCGGTAACATGGCCTGCGATTTGGACTCCGGGTGAATAGCCCTGATATACACTCGCCCCGTTCGTTCAACTAGGGCTTCGGAACTCACATCGAGCCGATGGGTAGCAAAACAGGCGGCTACAACAGGGTCCCAGGTCCAATCGATCAGGTTCGTTCCCAAGCCGTAGTGCTGGGCGACTGGGTCCACTTCTTCCGCCCGATCCAACACGTATGGTCTACCTTTCCACCATCCATCATCGCTCGCTCTGCTGAACCGAAAAGTCGTGTTTGCCCACAACTGAAGTGCGATATGCATCCAGGCCACTGCCCTTTGATGGTGCCTCTTGCGAGGAAGATCGAAGCGCGAAAGACTGGGGGCAAACATCGAGTATTTCGCAGCCTGCCCACGGAAACAAAGCAGGCGGGGCCTGGGAGAAAGACGCGGCAACACATACCGCTCTTCGGATTCGAGAGCGGCGTTTTGATGAGCCAGCCTGACGAGCCAGGCGACAGCCGAGGCGGCAGTAGGGGCGAAATATTCCTCGCCTGCCACAGGCTGTACCGCCGCCGCCAATTTGTCTATGTCTGGTAGGACATCGTTGGCGAGCAAATTCCCTTGGCGGGGTAGATCAATCACGAACTTGAGAGTGTCGATCGGCACAATCCTATTTTGAGCGAGATCGACTCGCACCAGCGAGCAACTTGCAGCCAATCCTCTGCTTTTCACGTCCCGGACCGTCCCTGCCGTTCCCTTTTCAGTAAGGACTTCTGTCGCATGAACGCTTTGGGTGAGAGATGGCGACAATCGAACCCGTCGGCGGGCAAGACCGCAGCAGCAGTCCAACAGCAAATCGTTGCGATGGGCTCCGAACTGCTTGAAGTGGGGCTTTACGACCCTGATGCCGGGGCGCGCCGATCAGTCATGATCCCCCGTGTCTGGGACGCCGGGACGTTCATCAAATCCGTCCCGTGGTTGCGCCACCAGAATCGCGATGGGCGGAACATTTACATCCGGCCCAAGGGCGAGCATGACCTCAGCATGGTCGATGACCTGACGGCGGAAGCTATTTCCGCGATGAAGCAGGCAGGTTTCGATCCCGCCGTCATCGTGGAAACGTCGCACGGCAATTTCCAGGCTTGGCTGAAGCACCCCGAACGCCTCAGCAAGGAAGTGAGTACGACAGCCGCGCGGACGTTGGCGGAGAAATTCGGTGGTGATCCCGGCGCAGCCGACTGGCGGCACTTTGGGCGATTGGCCGGGTTCACGAACCGGAAGGCGAAGTACCTCGACGCGAGCACTGGACTGCATCCGTACGTGCGGTTGATCGAGGCGAGCGGCAGCGTCTATCCCGAAGCGGAGCGGTTTCTGGCTGGCGTGAAGAACGACCTTGAACGACGGCAAGTGGAGCAAGAGCACTTGA
>JANXXL010000122.1 GCA_025350625.1 Bryobacterales bacterium
CCCTGGGCGTGAAGTATGGGCGGTACGGCTACCGGCGCATCACGGTGTTGTTGCAGAATGCGGGGTGGGCGGTGGGCAAGGATCGAGTGCAGCGGATCTGGCGACGCGAAGGGCTGAAGGTGCCGCAGAAGCAGCGGCCACGAGGGCGGTTGTGGCTCGGGGATGGTTCGTGTGTGCGGTTGCGACCGGAGCGGGCGAATCATGTGTGGAGCTACGATTTCGTCAAGGCGATGACGCACGATGGACGAGCGCTACGCGTCCTGGTGGTGATCGACGAGTACACGCGGGAGTGCTTGGCGTTGAGGGTGGAGCGGCGCTTGGGGAGTTTGCAGGTGATCGAAACGTTGGCGGATGTGATGTTGGTGCGCGGGATACCCGAGCACATACGTTCGGACAATGGGCCGGAGTTTATTGCCGAGGAGTTGCGGAAGTGGCTGGGGAAAGTGGGCACAAGGACGTTGTACATCGAGCCCGGGAGCCCGTGGGAGAACGGGTACTGCGAGAGCTTCAACGGCAAGCTGCGCGATGAGTTTTTGAACGGCGAGATCTTTTACTCGTTAAAGGAGGCACAGATTCTTACGGAAAGATGGCGTGTGGAATACAACACGGAGCGGCCGCACTCGGCGCTGGGCTACAGGCCACCGGCGCCGCAAGCGATCATTCCAAAACCGGGGCATGGAGATGTGGAAAACAAAACCCGTTTCCCACATCTCCACACCCCCGACGACGACTACGGACAAAGGTCTAAAGAGGCGTTACACTAACATTCCACTTGGTACAAAAGATCGGTCTGGTCAGTGACCACACTCATCGACAAGCTGCTGGTAGCCGAAGCGGTAAAGATGCATCAGCGAAGTCAATACGGCATCCCTGCTTAACCAAATCCATCGGGACCGTGCGCCGGGTCCGACAGCCATCTCAGATTCAGTTTTGCGCCGGCTCCGCAAAGTCTTCATCCGAGAATTCCAGACGCTTCCGGACGGCATCCACGATCTTTTCGGTGCGATCCTTTAAGAACGTCCGAAATCGCCGATAATCCAGCATCTCACGGTCGATAATCGCCCGTTTCATTTCGTTGTCACTAACGTCAGCGAAAAACTCGGCGGGATGCTTGTCGCTCTTGTTCTGGTTCTTGCCCTTCGCCAGAATCCAGAAATTGCCGAAATGGTTTATCTCCGATTCCTCGAAGCCCTTCTGGCGCAGTACGGACCTGGGAAAAATGTGGTCAACCTGGCCCGCGTTGCGGTTATAGTGAGCCTTGTTCGTGCTTAGGTTTTGCAGAACATGCAGTGTCAGGTCATCGTTCGTTGCCAGCAGACGCTCATCGAAACCGGTCATGCCTTCCCAATACTTCACCCACCATACCGCGCGATCAAAGGGGAACCGATAGTCTTTCTCTTCGGCTAGAGGCTGCAATTCCCGACGGATGAATTTCCACAACCGACTGTCGGCGTACCGCGAAAACGGCCGAGCGAAGGCAAACACGTACAAACTCTTTCGAAACGCTTCAATCTGCCCGGTTGGCACCTCGTGCTTCGGGGCGTGAAACAGGTAATAGACGAACGGAACCAGGGTCGCCTGCCCGCCAAGCAAGCTGCTACTGGAACACCAGCATTCCCGCGATATGCAATCGACAACTGACCGAATAGCGTCGCAGCAACCTTGAAAATTGGTCCTCAAGCGATCAACATTGTCTTTCTTGCGGAGCGCATCGAGATCGAACTTCGTTCCGAGGCCAGATACGGCAAACAAGCACCGGATAACAAAATCTGTGTCGAGGTCGAAGGCGTTCCCCTCTTTAATTTGACGAACAAAGTCCGGCAGGCTTTCCGCCGACTCGCGCCAGTTCAATTTCAACATGCTGAAAATCAGGTCTGAGCGGCTCAGCGGAGTGCCTTCGCGATTGACGCGCACAAAGATCTCAAGAACATCCGCCTCTGACTTCCGGTCGGGGTTGTCTCCTGGCAAATCCTCGTCGATCACGGAAACCTTGAGAATATTCGGATTCTTCGTAAGGACCTCGTCGAAGCGGCCCATATTTTCGCTGACACGTGCTTCGTCGTCGTCATCAAGAGCAATGTGCTCCTTGATCCGCTTTTCTAGTGCCTTCCGCTCCTTCACGCCCGCCGCAAAAAGATCACTCACTTTAACGAGATACTTCGCGGCACCGTTTTGCGATTCCTCTGCCTCATCCGATTTTGACTTGAGTTCAGCTTGGCAATTCTCGAAGCCCGCTTTGTCCAGAAACTCAAACTCGTATTTCTCTTCAGCCAGATCGTCCGAGTCCCGACCACTCAGCACATCGAAATACAGCGCCTTGCCTTCATACGAACCATATAGCGCTATGTACAGGGATTGAAGGCGTTGTTGTCCGTCTAAAACCAGCTTCAGTTTCTTCTTGCGCTTGTTTTCCTTGAAGTCATGAATTTGGCCGGGATGAAAGGCTTCATCAAATTTCCGGTATTGAAGGTCGAGATATGTCTCCCACAGGAGCGCAATCCCGATGGGATAGCCCCGCATGATGGAATCCAGAAGCCGAAGCGCTTTTTCCTCTGGCCACACGAAATCCCGCTGGATCGCAGGCAGAACAATCTCTTCGTTCTTAATCTGGTTCAGTAGGTTGATAATGCTCATGTGCGACGACCCCTATTTCTCAGAGGAGATTACGCTGGACAATGGATCATAAAGTGAGCGCTCACAATGCACTCGCATGACGAACTTATGGTTCTTCGCGGCCGGTCGCCGTACCGGCCTCGGCCCGTGACCGAAGCGCCTCATATAGTTGCGCCGGCCCGAGCAGAATTTCCCTCAGTCCACTGCGTACTCGTTCGGATTCAAGCGCCTGTTTGCTCATAGTGTTGTGTGCCGCCAAGGCATCCATGATCGCATTCAGCAGCTCGTTCGATAGGTCGGGCGAGTTGGCAAATTGCTCTTTCGTGTTGTTCGCAGCCTGCTGCACCAAGATTACGGACTCCAGCAACTTCCCCTTGATGACGTTGTTGACATAGACCAGCCGATCATCCTCTGTCAGATCCCCTTCAAACAGGTCATTGACCTTTGTAATGATCTCCGCGAGCCGCGCTTTTTCCTTCTCCTGCACGGAACCGCCACCGGATTCCGTAAGTGGGTTCAGTTTCGGGCCCTCGCCCTCACCCAGCGGTACATTCCGTTTGCCTTGATCCTTCAGATTGTGGTGCGTCAGAATCACTCTGGAGAGATCAATCCCTTCACGCTCGCGCCCGAACTCCAGCAACGGCAACAAGCGCTTATAGAAGATGAAACGCTTTTCGATTGCCGTGTTGCCATAATCGAAAATCTGCGAGAGAAAAGCGTACATGCGTTGGAATACCGACATGTCGTGCTTGAAGAGGACGAGCGCATTCAGCTCGTTCTTAGCGTCCTCGGCAGTCTTTGCATCATTCCTTGCCACGGCAGTCTTCAAACGCTCTTGGGCAGACTTGTAGCGCTGCAGCAGTCGCGATATGACGGGCTCTAGAGCCGCAGCCAGATCGCTTTGTTTAGCCTTGGGGTTGAACTCCACTTCGACGACACGGTTAACCTCAAATTCATCGTAGAAACCCAGAGCATCCAACTTCATTCGTAGATCGAAGACGAGATGTGGATCGGTAACGTTTTCTAGCTCTGCCGTGTCGTAGTAGGTTTTGAAAGCCGTCAGGATTTCTTCGGGATCATTTACGAAATCAACCACGTATGTCGTGTCTTTTCCATCGTGCGCCCGATTGAGCCGCGAGAGCGTTTGTACGGCAGTAATCCCCGCCAGCCGTTTATCTACATACATCCCGCAGAGCAACGGTTGGTCAAATCCCGGCTGAAACTTGTTCGCGACGAGCAAAATTTGGTACTCATCCGTGTTGAACGCTTCGCGCATGTCCCGTCCCCGAAGGTTCGGGTTAAGAACTCTGCTGGTTTCTGAGAAGGAATCTGGGCCAGATTGCGCGTCACTTATTTCACCGGAAAACGCCACCAGCGTCGCAATCTTATAGCCCTGATCCTTTATGTATTTATCAATGGCAAACTGCCAGCGCACGGCCTCCAGCCGACTGGCGACCACAACCATAGCCTTGGCTTTGCCGTTCAGTAGCGGTGACACATTCTCCCGGAAATGTTCCACAACTACCTGAACCTTCTGAGAGATGTTGTAAGGGTGCAGCCGGACCCAGCGCATGATCCCCTTCAATGCTTCGCTGCGCTCCACTTCCTTGTCGTCCAATTCTCTGCCGTTATGCGCCAGTTTGAAGGCCAATTTGTAAGGCGTATAGTTCCTCAGAACATCGAGGATGAAGCCTTCTTCGATTGCCTGACGCATTGAATAGACATGAAACGGCGCGGGCAAGTTGCTGGCGCTCGCTGGCAGGGAAGGATCGGGCCGCCGTCCAAAAAGCTCGATTGTCTTTGCCTTCGGCGTCGCCGTGAATGCCACGTACGTGATGCCCTTTTCCGCAGCTCGCAAAGACATTTGCGCCGCCAATAAATCCTCGGTACTGACCTCGCCGCCATCGGCCAAATCCTGCAATTCTTCAGGCGACAATACGGCCTTCAGTTTTGCCGCCGCCTCGCCGGTTTGTGACGAATACGCTTCGTCGGCGATGACCGCGAAGCGCTTGCCCTGCGTCGCGGCCAATTCCTGAACCGCCTTCAACGCAAAGGGAAAAGTCTGGATCGTGCAGACCACGATCTTCTTGCCACCGGCCAGAGCCTCCGCCAGCTCCCCGCTCTTGCTGGCGCTCTCGCCCTTGATCGTGACCACGACTCCGGTCGTGCGCCCAAAGTCGAAGACGGCATCCTGTAGCTGAGAATCCAGCACCTTGCGATCCGAGATAACCAGCACGGTATCGAACAGCTTTTCATGTTGCGGGTTATGCAAATCCGCCAGGAAATGCGCCGACCAGGCAATTGAATTCGTCTTGCCCGAGCCCGCCGAATGCTGGATCAAGTACTTGCCCCCTGCTCCTTCGGCCAGCACGGCCGCCTGCAGCTTGCGCGTCGCATCAAGTTGGTGAAAGCGCGGGAAGATGATTTTAGTGATCTGTTTCTTCTTATCCTTTTGCGCCACGATGTAGCGACCGAGGATCTCAAGCCAGCTATCCCTTGCCCAGACTTCTTCCCAGAGGTACGCAGTGCGGTGACCACCCTTCTCGTTCGCGGGGTTGCCGGCCGCCCCTTTGTCGCCGCGATTGAAGGGAAGGAATTTCGTCACTCCGCCGTTCAACTGCGTCGTCATCATCACCGCCATGTTGCTGACGGCGAAATGCACCAGCGCCCCATTTGGAAAACTCAGGAGTGGTTCAGCAGCGCCCTGCCCTTTCGGACGCGGATTACGGTCGAAGCGGTATTGATCGACAGCGTCATCCACGGACTGCGTAAAGTCGCTTTTCAGCTCGCACGTCGCCACAGGGAGGCCGTTCAAGAACAACACCAGATCAATCGAATTTTCGTTATGCAATGAATAGCGCACCTGCCGCACGACGCGCAGCCGATTGGCCTCGTACTTCGCCAGGATTTCAGGGTTCATCGCCAACGCAGGCTTGAATTGCGCCAGTGCTAACGGCTGGCGTAAGCCGAGAACCTCGACACCGTGTCGCAGCACATCGAGCGTACCCCTTTGGTTCAGTGCGTCTCGTAACCGACCCACCACCACATCGGCCGCTTGCGGCCCGTGGTTCTTATTCAGAGCTTCCCAGGCCTGCGGCTGTGTCGCCTGCAACCAAGCGATCACATCAGCAGGAAACACCGCCCGCCCGCGATCATAGCTTGCCGCGTCGCCTGCCGCGCAGAGCCAGCCTTTGGCACCAAGGTACTCACAGATTTCATCTTCGAGATTGATTTCTTTGTGTAGATCGCTCATTCAGCGGCTTCCTCTTCCGGTTGGGCCGCCACGAGGCCGCGTACGTCGATCTTTCCGGTGACAGCAGCCGAAATGAGTGCCATCCGACGCTCCTGAAGCAGGTGGATGGCTGTTTCGGCTTCGCCAGTCAGAGCGTCGAATTTGCTCGATTCATTTTCCACCGTCTTCACAATCCGTGTTTGCTCGGTTTGAGGTGGAATACAAACGGTGAAATTCATGAAGACTGGTCTACGTAAAGAGTCAACTGTCGACTTGGCTCCGCCTTCAAGGGCTACCTTGTAGAAGTTTTCCCGGAGGAAATGAAACAGAAACGCGCCGGACACTTCTCTGAAGTTGTTCAGCATGTATACCCGCTGATGAAAATCGAACGGGCCGTTGTAGTAATGGAAGACCTTGCCAACACCCGCACCGTCGCCGGCAGTTAAGATTGCTTCGCAATCAAAGGCTACAGAGTCAATGCGCTCAATCGTTTGTGGTCGCACAAAGAACGGATAGCTGCCGTTCTCAACCGCATTTTCTGTATCTTTACCGCCGGTGTTAATGTCGCAAAGAAACCTAAGCCGCCTAATCTGCCAGTGGGCCGGCACTTTGCCCAACCATTCTATTCCAGAACCCATCATCGGCACGTCTGGATTGAGCCCTTTCGTTACAGCATGGGAGATTACGGCCTGACGCTTTTCTTTCAGCAGCCCTATCAACCTTTCCTGTTCGGTAATGAGTGCGTCAATCTTCGCTGTCTCATACTCAAGGAATGTGGCGATCTCTTTCTGTTCCTCAAAGAAAGGAAAAGGAAATTCAAAGCTGTTGAACTCATCAGTCGGAAACCGCCAGCGTCCGAGCTGAGAAGAGCCTTGACCGAAGGCATAGAAAATTCTGTTTCTATACCCAGCTTGAAAAAGATACAGATAATATTTATCGAAGCACGCCTCCTTATCCCTAAGGAAGGTCTGATTAAGTGTCTTCGCGGCACACAAAACTACTGATGGGCCAGTGTTTGTACAGGAAGCGATAGACTTAATCAGACCTTCCCTAAGAGCGAAGACCCTATAGTCTGGGCTGGTAACACCAAAAATGGGAGATATGTCCACATATCCTGTCAGCAGATCCATATGGTTCATAGCGAAATCGCCGACTTCGACAAATTGGTATTTCGAGTAATCAGCCGAAAGCTGGCCATCGCCATTTTCAATGTCTTTGGCCTTGATACCTTGCTGGGTTATCGATAAGACTTCATGCCCAACAGCACCGCAGATGCGTTTGCGAATCTCAAACAGATGGCGAATACGCCTCACGCCCCAGCCGCAGGGCACCTTACCGAGCCATTTCACTCCGCTGTCCTTGTAATTGTTGTACCGCGGGAGGCTCATGCGGCCAGCCCTTCAATCATCGCCTTAATTCGGTCAGTGCATTCCTTCAACTCAGCATCAATCTCCGCTAGCTCGCGAGATTGCTCGAAGACGTAAAAATGTCGATTGAATGGAATCTCGTAGCCGATCTTCGTTTTCTCGTAGTCTATCCAGGCATCTGGGGCGTGCGGATGCACCTCCCTTTTGAAATAGGTCTCTACTTCTTCGGATAGGGCAACGTTTTCCGTATCGCGAAGGTACGCATCCGGCTCCGGCTTGCCTTTCAGCTTGCCCTTATCACGCAAGACGATTTTGCCCTTATCGTCACGCAACGGACGCTCAACCGTGATTGTGCGATATCCGAAGTCGGCATTCTTGAAGATCCGGGAAACCGGTTTCTCGCCGTCATTGGCCTCAATGAACTTCCCGAAGAGCCGCGTGACCTCAGCGATATGTTCATCTGACAATTCCTTGCGCTTGCTGCCAAGGCTTTTTCGCATTCTCTGCCACATACCGCTGGCATCAATGAGCTGCAACTTACCCTCACGATACTTGGGTTTGCGGTTGCTCAATATCCAGACGTATGTCGAGATTCCGGTGTTGTAAAACATGTCTGTGGGAAGACCGATAATCGCTTCCACAAGATCGTTTTCCAGGACGTAGCGCCGAATTTCGCTTTCGCCCGACCCTGCGCCGCCGGTGAACAGCGGTGAGCCGTTTAGGACAATACCGAAGCGGCTTCCCCCTTCCGCGGCTGGACGCATCTTGCTGAGAAGATGCAGAAGGAAGAGTAGAGAACCATCCGACACCCGCGGCAAGCCGGGGCCGAAACGTCCATTGAAGCCCTGATTCTCGTGTTCCTTCCGGACTTCTTTCTCGACCTTCTTCCACTCGACGCCGAAGGGCGGATTAGAAAGCATGTAGTCGAACTTCTTGTGCGGGTGCCCATCTTCGGAGAAGGTATTTCCGAACACTATCTTGCCCACATCCTGTCCCTTGATTAGCATATCGGCCTTGCAGATCGCGTAGGACTCTGGATTGAGCTCCTGACCAAACATGGTCAACCGCGCCTGCGGGTTGTGCTCCGTTAGATATTCGCCAGCTACAGAGAGCATCCCGCCCGTGCCGGCCGTCGGGTCATAAATAGTGCGCACTACGCCGGGCTTCGCCAACACATCGTCATCTTCAATAAAAAGCAGATTGACCATTAGGCGGATCACTTCACGCGGCGTGAAATGCTCCCCGGCCGTCTCATTCGAGATTTCCGCAAACTTGCGGATCAACTCTTCAAAGACCAGCCCCATTTGGCTGTTGCTGACCTTGTCGGGGTGCAGATCGACTTGGGCAAAGCGCTCCGTAACCATATAAAGCAGTCCAGCCTTCGCAAGACGGTCAATCTGAGCGTAAAACTCAAAGCGTTCGAAGATGTCGCGCACCGCTGGAGAGAACGCCTGGATGTAGGCGAAAAGGTTTTCACGAATGTGATCCTGATCGCCCATCAGCTTCTTCATATCCAGAGGCGACGTGTTGTAAAAACTCTGTTTGGCCTTACGGAGCAGGAACGGCTCTGCATTCAGTCCTTGCTTTTTTCTGGCAACCTGTTCGGCCAATACCGCAGCCTTCGTTGGTTCCAGCACGCAGTCCAGACGCCGCAACACGGTGAATGGCAAGATCACCTTGCCATATTCGGATTGCTTGTAATCGCCACGCAAAAGATCGGCGACTGACCATATAAACGAAGAAAGAGATTGTTGGTTCATCGGTTAATTTCCTGTTCAAGCGCTTTCAGCGTTTCCATGATCCAGTCGAATTTGGGCGCATCCCCGAATATCAGGACAGCCATATTCCGGTAGTCCCGTTCCAATGCCGCAACCCGGCTCTTAGCCGGCACAAGCCGAAAGCTTCCCGGACGCGCGAGGTCGTAGCGAGCCCACGCGGAAGGATAGAACGTCTCCTTATGTCTCACAACTTGCGCCAGCAGATCCCTATCAGCCAGAGCTTCTTTTCGGATTGGCCCTTGGGCCAGCATGGCAACGTCATAGTAATGACGCGAATAGCGGTCGGGGATTGGTTTCTCCGGCGGGCGGTAGTATTCCGCATGTAGAATTGTTGCTTTCTCCCAAAAGGTTCGCTTCGCGAGCAGCGCTACGACCGCAACGTCTCCATCGACAACAACATTCGGAAATTCTTCGGCAGCGAATGAACGGATCGTAAAGCGATCATGCGGAACAAATTCCGCGTGCGTACCCAACTCAAGGACAACCTGGGGAGAAACATAATCAAGATTCTTCGTGATTGCAGTTGGATAGCGAAACTGAACCACGTTCGGGTCCTGCTCATCAACGTTGAGAATCCATCCGTCCGTCTCTCCGAGAATTTCTCCGCAACGTGCTTTGAGCACATCAAGAAATTCACTCCCGATATACCGCCGGCATTCCACCATCATCTCGTCAAGGATCCCTGCCCGTTTCGTCTTTGAGATACCCTCCCGCCGTGGGTCACGTTCTCCTTTGAAACCTAATGCCTCGTAGTCCACGGCGAGGTCTATGTCCTCGGAGAACCGGTTAATCGCGTGAAATATCTTCGAGAGCGATGTGCCGCCCTTGAACAGGAGTCGTCCGGTAAGAGCGTCGATTGAGAAAAGCTGTTTTAGCATCCAGCAGACCCAGAAGTCTTTTTCAATAATGGCTTCCGGCAAGACCTTCCGCGCAGCGGTTTCGGCGAACAAGTCCGCGCGCTGGCGCGCTGGCATCCGGGCAACTGTATTCACGCGGTTTTCTCCGCAATCCTTTTCGCCACTTCATAAATCCAATCCACGCCGAAACGTGCGTCTTTCACAAGTCGGCGTTTCTCTGCCGGGGACAAGGCGGTCCGTAGCGTCTGGATTTCGCGGGTGCTAACCCCTTCTTTGCCGAGATAACGAAGCGCCTGAACGACAAGCGCGAATTTGCCTTCAAGTCCGGCCATGGCCTTAGGACGAGCGTGTTTGAAGTGGATGCTCCGGCGTCCGATCAGCACTTCATTATTCGGGCCATCGGTCAGGTATGTGATCTTAGATGGCACTTGAGTCGAGAGGCCCAAAAGGTTCGCAGCCCATGCGCCTTCCGGGACGATCTTCCAACGTTGCCTTCGAGCTATCGCCTGTGCCGCCTCGTCGATGTCCGGGCTCAATTCCCCCCCGAGCGCCGCGTTAATCCTGGGCATGTCATAGAGACCGCGCTTAATACGCCGGATTTTTCCGCCCTGGGCGAGACTTGCGAGGGTGACATCGATCATGGTTCGGCTTGCGATGTCCAAGAAATCCTTGGCTGAGAACGCCTTTCCTGGGCCGAGTTGTTCAATCCTCGCAACTATCTGACTATGCTTGGTTTGCATGGATAGTCCTGCTTTGTTAATTAAGAAAAAATGTACTAGTTTTTCTTAATGAAAGCAAGCCCGAACGCCCGTTGACAAGAATCCCGAATTTTCCCACCGACGAGATCACGGTTCATAGCTGAACGTCCACTCCATTCGGTGTTCTTAGCCGAAGTCGTCTTCCTTTCATTTTTTTCTCCACTCAACCCGCGCCTGACGAGACCGGCGTTATTCCAGCGGTGCTCCCTGTCAAGGGTCTGCGATGAACGCGATGGGTCCGCGCCCTTGACATGTCCGCGCCGCTGAACGCCTTCAAACCGTCGCGGGTTTCGCGAAGAAAAAAATTGTTTTTGAAGGAGAACAAGACAATGCAAAACACTACCGAAAGAAAAGACGTTTACAGCCGCATAACCGCACAAATCGTGGAGTATCTGGAAAAAGGCGTCCGCCCCTGGGTTCGTCCGTGGAATGCTGAGCACGCTGCCGGCCGAATTACCCGTCCTCTACGATTCAATGGCCAGCCTTATTCCGGAATCAATGTGCTTTCCCTCTGGATGTCCGCACTAGGCCAGAATTTTGCCGCCCCTATTTGGATGACCTTTCGCCAGGCCAGCGAACTAAACGCGCACGTCCGCAAGGGCGAGAAAGGGTCGCTTGTGGTGTACGCCAACGCCATCACCCGCACAGAGCGCGATGACAAGACCGGCGAGGATGTCGAGCATGAAATCCCTTACATGAAGGGCTACACGGTTTTCAACGTCGAGCAGATCGAAGGCTTGCCTGAAATCTACTACGCCAAGGCCGTTCCGACGCTCGATTCAGTAGCACGCATAGATCATGCAGAGAAGTTTTTCGGCAGCCTCGGAGCAACGATCAGGCACGGCGGAAATCGTGCCTACTACGCGCAGGAACTGGATTACGTACAGATGCCGCTATTCGAAGCCTTCCGCGACGCCGAGAGTTACTACTCCACCCTCGCTCATGAATTGACCCACTGGACGAAACACGCGCAGCGGCTCAACCGTGACTTCGGGCGTAAGAGCTGGGGCGATGAAGGTTACAGCCGCGAAGAACTCGTAGCCGAGTTGGGATCTGCTTTCCTGTGTGCCGACCTCGAATTGCACCAGGAGCCGCGGGAAGAAAACGCTGCCTATCTCGCGACTTGGCTGGAAGTTCTCAAGAATGACAACCGCGCCATCTTTGCGGCAGCCGCTCATGCCCAGCGAGCAGCCGATTACCTCAACCAGAAAGCCGCCGCGCAGGTCCCAGAGACCTGCGCGGCTTGATCTGGAATCTGCGGCATGAAAGCGGGAAAAACGGAGCGACTCGATGGAGGGTATCAGGCGGGATCAGTCGGTCACCCATACCGGAATGCTACTAGAGACCCCAAGGGAATACCGGCAACCGAGCGGCTTTACCTATGCTAGACTCATTCCGCCTACAGTCAGATCTTTTGCCGCGTATCGTGGCACGTGACAACAATGTCAGTTGCTTTGCTGGCACATCGCTCGACGCTACTCGATTTGCCATCGCACTATAGCTATCGCGTAAGAGTGACTGTAGGCATTTGTCTAAGCAAGTGATATGTCGCAACTTCAGGCGCTCAGAGCGACAGTGTCGCTCCATCAGGTCGCGACGCTCCTGCAATTCCAGCCGAAAGCTCTCTCCTACATACTTTACAAGAAGCCTCTGTCGACCAGATACACCTCTTTCAAGATGGCCAAGCGTGACGGTGGCGTTCGAGCGATAAATGCTCCTTCTCCCGAGCTAAGACTTTTGCAGCATAACCTGTCGGATCTCCTGCAAAATTGTGTTGAGGAGATCAACGAAGGTAAAAAGTGGAAGGACCAGTTGGCACACGGTTTCAAGCGGGACTGCTCAATCATCACTAATGCGGTAAAGCATCGAAAAAGACGCTACGTATTCAATATTGACCTTAACGACTTCTTTGGCACAATTAATTTTGGCCGCGTGCGCGGGTTTTTCATCAAGGACGCCAACTTCATGTTGCATCCGAAAGTGGCGACGATACTGGCGCAAATAGCGTGTCATGAAAACGCTTTGCCGCAAGGCAGTCCGTGCTCGCCGGTCATTTCAAATCTCATTGGCCATGTGCTGGATATTCACCTATGCAAGCTTGCTGCGAGCAATGGCTGCACATATTCGCGATACGCAGACGACATCACGTTTTCGACCAGTAAGCCCGACTTTCCAGAGAGCATAGCCAGAAGGGTGGCGGGGCAGGCTCACACATGGGAGGTCGGCGGCGGTTTGCAGAACATCGTGGCGCATACCGGTTTCAGCATCCATCCAAAGAAGACGCGGATGCAGTACAGGGGATCGCGGCAGGCCGTTACAGGTCTGGTCGTAAACAAGAAAGTCAACATACGAACCGAATATCGCCGAAGGGCCCGTTCGTTGGCACACGAACTGTTCAAGACGGGCACTTTTCACCATGTCAGAACTATTCCTGATGCCAATGGGGTTGTAGCGCCGACGGCCGTGGAAGGTACGCTGGCTCAACTGCATGGAGTATTCGGTCACATCGACGCAGTGGACTATCACAATTTTAAAACTCAGTCTAAGGCGGACCCTCGTGAGGCCAAGATCGCGCTGCGATCCAAGGAAAAGCTGTACCGGCGATTCCTGATGTTTAAGGATTTCTATGCCGCCTCGTTGCCGGTTATCGTCTGCGAGGGAAAGACCGACAATATTTACCTCCTTCATGCGATCAGGAGTCTGGCCGCTTATTATCCGAAGCTTGCAACTGTGGCTGCAAATAAGAAAATTACGCTGAACATTCGCATATTGAAGACGGTAAAAACGAGTACGGGCCGGGTTTTGCAGCTGGAGGGCGGGGCTTCGTACCTGAAGGCATTCATCGAGCAATACCTCAGTGAGATTCAGAAGTTCAAAGCTCCAGGCATGCAGGCCGCAGTGGTCCTCATTGTGGACAATGATTCCGGAGCCGATGAAATCTACAATACGATACGGAAACTCGCCAAGATAAAGGCACCGCGGTCCGACGCCTACGTTCATGTTGCGGGAAATTTGTACGTGGTACCCACGCCGATAAAGGCCGGAGCCACAAAGTCAGCCATAGAGGATTGCTTCGCAGACGAGATTAAGAATCTGAAGCTTGGTGGAAAGACTTTTAACGCTAATAGCAATGAGGACACAGTGGCTTATTTCGGAAAACACATCCTCTCGGTATACATCCGTGAAAACGCCTCGAAGGTTGATTTCACTGGGTTTGCGGGGCTTCTTGATCGAATTACTGCTGCGATCGAAGTGCATCAAGCGAAACAGGCTGCCGTGGGAATAGCCAGCGCTCCTGTTGCCCAACCTTAAAGTGCTAGGCATATCCGTGCCATATCTGGGGAGGATATTCATCGAAACAAGCGGCATCGTTGACTGGAACCCTAGCGACTGTCGCGATCATCGAACTGGCTCGTGGGGATGGCAACAATCCCGAAGTGCCGAAGTGGTTGGAAGACGATTCCCTTCGGGCGATTCGGCGATTCCCGAACTAGCGGAAGTTGTTGCCGCCGAGGCCGATAGACACTCACAGTTCTGCCAAGAACTTCATGAGAGCCGGATTATGGCGCCATCGCTTCTTCGCTCGCCGCGGGCACAACTTGTCGAGCTGAGTACGAAAACGCTCTGGAGTCAGAGACAGATAGCGATCCGTTGAACCGAGCCCAACTTGTCCGATATAGGCCGAAAGGGCGGGAATCATCCGGTTCAGGTCCGCGCCGCGCTTGATCCATGCGGTCAGTCGATGAACTGCAAATGTATGTCTCAGATCATGCAGCCTAGGCTGATAGCGTGCGCCATCCTCGCGAGCAACACCGGCGATTCGACGAAGCCGTTGAAATGTCTGACACACGGCCCGTTCTTTGAGAGCATCCCCTTTTTTGGTGAGGAAGAAATGCGGAGCACTCATCTTGCCCTTTCGGTGATTCGTGAAATGATATCTCCGCAGCACCTGGTACAGGTCTGGGCCAATCGGAATCTCCCGCGAACGATTGAACCGGTTGCTGCGGATGATAATTGTTCTCCGTTTGAAGTCCACGTCCTCACGCAGGAGTCCGCGAGCCTCACCGACCAAGGCTCCCGTCCCGTAGAGGAACAGCAAGAGTGCCCGAAGAGTCCGTGCGTCGATTTTGCAGGCGCTCTTCTCCTGAGAGGATCGAACTGTGGACAAGAGAAGACGAATCTCGGTCCGAGAGTAGATGTAAGGAACAAACGTCGTCGCAACAGCCGGTCGTTGAGGGGGCATTGGCACCGCGGA
>JANXXL010000133.1 GCA_025350625.1 Bryobacterales bacterium
CACGCAGCGCTGCGAGGACGCGGCACGGCGGTAGCTGCGTTTCTCTGCACCGAGGAAGACATCCTTGAACTGCACCATGCCCGCATTCGTGAACAGCAGGGTCGGATCGTTTCCCGGCACCAGCGGACTCGAAGGCACGACCTCGTGGCCGTTCGCGCGGAAGAAGTCCAGGAAGCTGCTTCGGATCGCGCTGGTGGACATCGCGCTGGAGAAACCGGAATTACTGGTGGTCATGGCTTGACTGGACATCGCATGGGAAAGGGATCGGCGGCGGCAGGCGGCGCGGGCAACGCAACGCCGCACCTGCCACATGCGGACGAAACGGAATTGGGCAACCGGGTGCGCCGCAGCGCAGGTGCAAGAGTAACAGGCCGCGCCGGGCCGGTCAGCGCATCCCGGTGCGCGCGCCGGACTTCAATCCTGCGCGACAGAGCGACTTGCGATCAGTCGTCGCCTGAAGACATCCGCCACCCACCGACCGCCGCAAATGTGCTGGCATGGTCGAATCCGCGGCGCAGCAGGAACTCGATCGCCTTGCGGCGCTGTTTGGGATCGGCGAGCTTGCCGCCCGGATAACGCCGTGCGGCCAGGCTGCGTGCGGCGGCTGGCCAGTCGGCCTCGCAGGCATCCAGCGCCGCTGCAATCTGCTCGGCCGTCAACGCATGGGTGCCGAGCTCGGCACGGATGCGCTGCGGGCCGTAGCCAGCGGCAGCGCGGGTACGCGCGAGTGCGCGAGCGAAGCGGTCGTCGTCCTGGTAGCCGAGTGCAACCAGGCAGTCGAGGGCCACTTCGGATTGCGCAGGCTCGGCGCCACGATCGGTGAGCTTGCGTACGAGTTCGCGACGGGAATGCTCCCGTCGCACCAGCAGTCCCAGTGCTTTCTGGTACGGATCGATCGGCGGCTTTGCTGCCGGCTGGTCATCAAGTCTGTGTTGGGCGCGATATCGTTTCATCGCCTTGAAGTATCCATGCGTTGCGGCGATCACGACCTCGACTCGCAACTCTTCGCATTGAACGAAAGCAGTGATTCGGAACAGCGCGGGCTTGAATGATCTGTCATGCCTTCAAAGGGGAATGGCTCCCCACAGAAACCAACCTTGACCGCAGTCCTGCCAACGCTCTCCCGACGTAACCAATGCGGCCCCGCGATTTTGAGCAGAAAATTGTTTGTAGAGTTTGAGCAGCCCGGCGGGTTTGCGATCCGCATCCCAGGCTGGACGACAAGTTTCTTCGGTGTATCTGCTCATCTCTTCGATGAACGTGTCTTCCTGCTCTGCCTGCCACGCATCCGCAACTTCTTTGCCCCGAAAGCTGGAAATCAGAATGATGCCCCAGCGTTCCTCAGCCTCCCGCCACCAATCACGAGGCCGAAGGGCTCCTGAAAGTTTTTGCGTCATTTCCGGAAAGAACTTCCGCATGCGCTCAAGATCGCGAAACGCACTCTCCGCCTGTGAATTGATAGTGCCGAATGTCTTCGCCTCCAGCACGAAGGCTACCCGTCCGTTGAAACCCATCGCGTCAACGCGCCCACTCGCACACGACCCCTCGGCATAAATAGCGAAAGGCTGAGGAAGGTTCTGAAGAAAGTAACTGACATTGATGAGGGCGTTGATTTCGGACGGCGGGGCTTCCTTGCCGCCATTCGGGAATTCCAAAATCTCAAGTGCTTTACCAAATCGCTTCGCGCCCTGATCGATGGAATTTTCAATATCAATAGGAAGTCGTGTCGCCATGCCAAGTCTCCCGGGGAACGATCTTGTTGATCTAACACTAAGTTATGCGGCATCTGAACAAGTCCAGATGTCGCATAACGCTCGACTTAAGCCACGTACCGAAGGCACGTCAGCTTGAGTGAGTAAAAAGGAGACTTCCCACTTGTTAGGTTTCATTATCCGTGCCTGTCACGCGTCTCTTTGCACCGGATCCATCCATCCAAGCAGCCACGACCGGCCAAGCAACATGGAACCACTCCTTCTGGTGCTTGAAGTCTCCAAAGTGTTCGTGCGCTCCCTTCTCCGCCGCACGTGCGGCATCGCCTGTCTCATACTCAAAAGCGACTGCGACGCGGATGTTGCGAGGATTCCCTCGCTTTAGATTTGCATCCATTCGCCACTCTGGCGGGTTTTGGGAGTAGCCAATTTTGGTCCATGGTCCGGAGGTGTCTCCGGGATAGGGCTCTTCTTCGATGAGATAAACGTATGCAGCCACGAAAATCTCCTTGATGCTAATAGCAATCAGGCCTCGACCTCTTCCGCCGCGACCGCGCCGATGATCAGGCCCGGCACGAACTTCTCGCGGAGTTTCGCTTCGAGATCCCTCGCCATCGAGGGATTTTCCTTGAGGTATTGCCGCGCGTTTTCCTTGCCCTGCC
>JANXXL010000143.1 GCA_025350625.1 Bryobacterales bacterium
ATTGCCGGCGCGCGTGAGTTGGTGGGAGATCTGGAAGCGAAATTGGCATCGCAGGCGCCCGCCGGACTTCTGGAGCGTATCGAGTATGTGCGGCAGTATGCAGGCCCGCCATTCCCGGAAGATCGCAAGAGCGTTTCCTTCCGCCTTACCATGGGCTCGCCGGAGAAGACGCTGTCCTCCGAAGAGGTCGGCGCGTTTCGCACGGCAGTCATTGAGGGTATGCAAAAGCTCGGATATGATTTGCGCGTGTGATTTAGCCCGAAGTTCTGACCGATAAATCGGTAAATCTCTTTGTTTTGATGGGTGTAGGACGTTTTTCGCCGAATAATGTAGGCATGTAAATCTTCACAATAGTGCTTGGTATTAGCAGCTAATTGCCTTATAATGTAAGCATGTACGTAGCCACCGTACCCAACCGCAACTCCCCTCCCGCCATCCTCCTCCGCGAATCCTATCGCCTAGACGGCAAAGTCAAGACTCGGACCATCGCCAACATCACTCATCTAGCCCCTCCTCAGGTTGAGGCCCTCCGCTTGGCCTTGGCCGGCTCTCTGACTGCCTCCTCGACGCCTTTGCCGGATTCCTTCCACATCTCCCGCTCCCTGCCTCACGGCCATGTCGCCGCCGTACTCGGTTGCTTGCGCAACTTGCAGATGGATGCCATCCTCGACGCGGCTCCCAGCCGCCAGCGCGACCTCGTCATCGCCATGATCGTTGCCCGCATCATCGAGCCCGCTTCCAAACTCGCTACCGCTCGCGGGCTTCACTCCGATACCCTCCACCACAGTCTCGGTGAGATCCTTCACTTGGATTCCGCTGATGAAGTCGATCTCTACCAAGCTATGGATTGGCTCCTCCCGCAGCAGTCTCGCATTGAGCAAGCCCTCGCCAAACGCCATCTCTCCCAGGGCGGCCTGGTGCTCTATGATTTGACCTCCACTTACTTCGAAGGGCGACACTGTCCTTTGGCCAAACTAGGTCACTCGCGGGACGACAAATCAGGCACCTTGCAAATCGTCTTTGGCCTCCTCACCAACTCTGCCGGATGTCCGGTCGCCGTCGAAGTGTTTGCCGGCAATACGTCCGATCCCAAAACCGTCGCCACCCAGGTCGATAAGCTGCGTCAACGATTCGGCCTCTCCGATATGGTGCTGATTGGCGACAGAGGCATGATCACCAGCGCTCGTATTCGGGAAGACTTGCCGGCCTCTCACGGCATCCGATGGATCTCCGCCTTACGCGCCACCCAGATCCAGAAACTCGCTGCCGGCGGCCAGTTGCAGATGTCTTTCTTCGACCAAACCGATCTGGTCGAGATCGTTCATCCGGACTTCCCTGGCGAACGCCTGGTGGCTTGCTTCAATCCTCTGCTGGCCGAAGAGCGTGCGCGTAAAAGACCCGAGTTACTTATGGCGACCGAAAAACAACTGGAGAAGATTGCCGCTGCTACCAAGCGCCTCAAGCGGCCCTTGCGCGGCAAACACAACATTGGATTGTGCGCAGGCAAAATTCTCAACCGCTACAAAATGGCCAAGCACTTTCAGTTGCGAATCGAAGAGGACAGTTTTCACTACGAACGCAAAAAGGCCAACATCGAGCGGGAACAGAACCTGGATGGGATCTATGTCATCCGCACCAATGTCAAAAAGGAAGTGTTATCCAGTCAGCAGGTAGTAGCAAGTTACAAGAGCTTATCCGGCGTGGAGCGGGCCTTCCGCAGCCTGAAGACTGTCGATCTGCAGGTGCGGCCTATCCATCACCGCTTACCGGACCGCGTTCGCGCCCACATTTTGCTTTGCGTGTTGGCCTACTACGTGGAATGGCACATGCGCCAACTCTTGGCTCCCATGCTTTTCGACGACGATGACAAGGCGCAAGCACAGACCGCCCGTGCTTCCATCGTCGCTCCAGCTCAGCGCTCCACCTCCGCCAAGCTCAAGGCCCGTACCAAAGAGACCCCCGATGGAATGAAGGTTCACAGCTTTCAAACGCTCCTCGGAGATCTGGCAACGATCGTCAAAAACAGGATTCAACCAGCCGACAAAAGCCTCGCCGTCTTCGATATGCTCACTCAGCCAACTGTGATTCAGCAGCGCGCGTTGGATTTACTCGGCGTCACGCTTCGACCGTAATCCCCCATTTGTAGGCAGTAGATCAATCGCCGAACCCCTCTAAGCTACTGATTTCCCTCGACTTTCTTCGCGGAGCCCAAAGAACTTCGGATTAGTTCGTGGGCAGGATCAACTGCTGCGGCGTGGCAACTTTGAGCGCTACCGCGAACTGGAGCCGGCGAACGGCCGAATGAGAGCTCTGATGGATGAGACAGTAGGTGCGGGGCAGTGGCAACTATTGTGGGTGCCGCCGTCCCTTCCGTACTGGCAGCCGGCGGGAGCCTATCGGAACCAGCAGGCGATGACGAAGGCTCTAGTTTTCTCGGCGTGGCAG
>JANXXL010000155.1 GCA_025350625.1 Bryobacterales bacterium
CAAACGGTTGCGACGCCCGCCGGACACGATCGCCACAGAACCCGCCCCCTTAGTGGTTGCATCTCCGGCGGTTGCGCCGCCGGCAATGGATCGGGCGATGCATGAACCTTCGGCTGATACAGCGCACGATGCGGGCACCCCGAGCATGCAGTTTCGCGGCTTTTCCGATATCGATTACCGCGTCAGCGATCACGATCTGCCGAGTACGTTTTCGCTCGGTCAATTTACCCTATTTATCACCAACCGTATCTCGGATCAATTCAGCGTCCTGGGAGAAGTGGTGATTGAGGCCGACGGCACTAACGCAGTGGGAGTGGATTTGGAGCGCCTGTTGTTCCGCTATACTCCCAACGACTATTTCAATTTGAGCGTCGGCCGCTATCATACCGGCATCGGCTACTACAGTACGGCTTTCCATCATTCCGCCTGGATGCAAACCACTATGGGCCGTCCGCTGCTCTTTGAGTTCGAGGACGGCGGCGGCATTTTGCCGATTCACAACGTGGGGCTGTCCGCCACCGGGCGTATACCCTCGGGCGCGCTGGGCCTGCACTATATCGCGGAAATCGGCAACGGGCGTACCTCTCGGTCTCCGTTACTGGTAACCGTACAGAACAAGCAGGATGAAAACAACGGTAAGTCGGTAAATGTCGGGGTGTTGTCGCGTCCCAAGGCAATGCCGGGCTTTGAGGCCGGCGTTTCGATCTATCATGACCGTCTCTACCCCGACAGCGGGCTCAATATCGTGCAGAACATCTTTTCCGCACACGCGATCTACGAGGGTCCCCGCTTCGAGTTTCTGAATGAGGTGGTGGTTCTGCGCCACACGGTGGATTCCCTGCGTCGGGACTTCACGATTCCCGCCTTCTATTCCCAGATCTCCAAACCCTTCGGTAAGGTGCGGCCGTACCTGCGCTATGAATACATAAACGTGCCGCGCGACGCGCCGTTTTTTGCCGACGTGGGCCTGCGCCACGGACCCATTGCCGGAATTCGCTACGATTTCAGCGAATTCGCCGCGTATAAAATCGAGTATTTCCGCATTCTTCAACGGGAACTGCCGGCGATAAACGGGTTCCGGACTCAGGTGTCGTTTACTTTCTGATGACCATCCGGCGACGACTCACGGTCTCCTACTTCGCCATCCTGATTTTGCTCGGAGGCAATCTCGCCATCTATTTCTGGGGAGACTGGAAACGCAGCGCGAGCTTTGAGGAGCTGCGCCGGGCCATCTCCCGGCAGCTCCTGATCAGCTCCATTCATCAGGAACTCAACGACGATCAAAAGCAGGTCACCCTGCTCAGCCAGATTACCGCGGACAGCGGAACCAGCGGCGTGTCGGCGGAAGAGATCGCACACTTCGAGAGCCGCCTCGACGCTCTCGGCGGCCAGATCCAGCGCATGATCTCGCTTTCCGATCGCCGTGGCAAGACCAAGATGGAAGCGTTCCAGAACTCGTTCACGCAATTGAGCGCGTCCTGGCGCATTTTCTATGAAAACTTTGGACGAAACCAGTCGCGGGCCATCACCGAAGTGGCGGTCCGCGCCGAGCCTTTAAGCCAGAAAGTCATACAGGAGTTGCTGCCCCAGTTGCAGCAGGACGAAAAGGACCGGGTCGAAACCGCCAGCGCCCAGTTCTACGAAGTGGCGCGCGTTACCGACCGCATCACGGTCCTTATATTCGGTATCTCCGGTCTCATCGCCGGGATTCTGGCGCTGGTGGTATCGCGGCACTTCACGCGGGGCCTAGTGGCTCTGAAGGCCGGCGCCGATGCAGTGGGTGCAGGCAATCTGGAATATCGCATCCCCGCTCTTCCGAGCGACGAACTGGGCGATCTGGCGATCACTTTTAATCACATGGCCGGGAGTCTCGATTCGGCTCGCGTCGAGCTCACCCGCGCCAATGCCGAGCTGGGCGAGCGTCAACGGGAATTGCAAACGCTAATGGAGACCGCGGAATCCGCCAATAATGCCAAGAGCCAGTTCCTCGCCAACATGAGTCATGAGTTGCGGACGCCCATGAACGCCATCATCGGTTACAGCGAGATGCTGGCCGAAGACGCCGAGGATCGCGGATTGGAGGTGTTCGTTCGCGACCTCGGAAAGATCAATACCGCCGGCAAGCAACTGCTCGCTTTGATCAACGATATTTTAGACCTCTCGAAGATCGAGGCCGGCCGGATGGACCTGTACCTCGAAACCTTCGACATCCAGGAAATGCTGCAAGATATTTCCACCACCATGCAGCCGCTCATCGACAAGAATCTGAATCGGCTGGATGTAGAGGCGCCCGCCGCGATCGGGCTCATGCACGCCGATCTCACCAAGGTACGGCAGGTGCTCTTCAACCTGCTCGGCAACGCCTCCAAGTTCACGCAATCCGGCGTGATTCGCCTGCTGGTTTCGCGCACGCCTGCGGACGATGGCGCGGAATGGCTCGAATTCAAGGTCGAGGATTCGGGTATCGGACTCAACCCCGAGCAAGCCGCCAAAGTGTTCGATTCCTTTACCCAGGCGGACGCCTCCACTACCCGCAAATACGGCGGCACGGGACTGGGGCTCACCATCACCAAGAAGTTCTGCGAAATGATGGGTGGCGACATCGGTGTCGCGAGCGAACCGGGCCGGGGAGCGACATTCACGGTTCGCCTGCCGGCCACAGTTGCCGATCAGCAGCCGGCTCCGGCTTCGCTCGACAATCTGGCGACTGCGGTTGCCGATGTGCCCGTGCGCGAATCGAACGCCGCGGGAGGCCGCGCGGGCACTGTGCTAGTGATCGATGACGACCCGATCATCCAGGATCTAATGGCGGCGTTTTTGCACAAAGAAGGCTATCAAGTAATGGTTGCCGGGGGCGGGGAAGAGGGACTGCGCCGAGCCCGCGAAGTGAAGCCCGACGTCATCACGCTCGACGTGGCCATGCCCAGCATGGACGGCTGGAGCGTTCTTTCGTCGCTCAAAGCGGACCCGCAGCTCGGCGGTATTCCCGTGATCATGCTGACGATGGTCGACAACAAGACTATGGGTTACGCGTTAGGCGCTGCCGATTACATGACCAAACCTATCAACCGCGAGCGCCTGATCGCCGTGATTCGCAAATACAGCCGCCTGCGCACTGGACATAGTGTGTTGATCGTCGAAGACGACCCGGACACGCGCGATATCATCAAAACTACTCTCGAAAAGGACGGCTGGCAGGTGGAAACTGCCGAGAACGGCCGGGTCGCGCTGGAGCGAATCGCTGCCGCGATGCCGGGCCTGGTGCTCCTCGATCTCATGATGCCCGAGATGGACGGCTTGACGTTCCTCGATGAATTCCGCCGTATACCCGCTGCTTGTGCAGTTCCGGTCGTCGTCCTCACCGCGAAGGACCTGACTTCGGACGAACGCCGCCATTTGAGCGGTTACGTCGAGCAGGTGGTGGGTAAGGGTGCGAGGACGGACTCGCTGCTGAAAGAAGTTCGGGAGCTGGTGGCGCAGCGGATGAAGCCCTCGCATCGTCAATAATTCCTCGCTGCTGATTCAGAAAACGCAACAATGGCAGATTGCCAGAAGCCCGAGTCTCGGAAGCCTCCTCCGATCCACCCGTCATTTCTCCCGCGGCGTAACCATCGACTATGACGTGGCCTTTCAATCGTAGTTGACTGTATCTTACTCGGCTAAATTGGACGATACGGATTGCGAGGATGATCGGCGCATCACCGAATCGGCCCGGATCGTTCTCAGACGGCCGTTGATTTTCCGCGGCCCCATGCAAGTTCAGTTGAAAAGCGGGTCGCCGCCAGTGTGAAATGAAGGGAAGTCGCGTTAGCCTTGAATCGTTGGATTCCACTCGCGTATGGGTCTGTGGCCCTGATTTTATTAATCGCAGGTGTGGGCGGCTATCAAGCGATGGTCGTGTCCAATCAAAGCGAACGATGGGTGTCGCACACGCACGAGGTGCTTGAACACCTCGGAGATTTGCAGCGCGAACTAGAGAGTATCCGGTCGGGCTACCACGGGTTTGCGCTAACCGGACAGGAATCCTTTCTCAAGTCCCACGACGCCAGCATATTAGAGATCGAACTCACTGAAGCAACCATCCGTAATTTGACAATCGATAATCCCCGGCAACAGCCTCGGCTTCGAGCAATCGAAACGCTTGCAGGTCAGCAGATCCATTTCGGGGATCGAGTGGTTGGCCTGCGCCGCGCCCAGGGTTTGGAGGCGGCCGCGGATGCGATTCGCAAGGGAGAAGGGCGGCGGGTTCAGGAAGATCTAGCAAGGGTGGTCGGCGAAACCCGGGGCGAGGAACTGCGATTGCTCGTGCTGCGCAATTCGGATGCGAAACGGCGCTTGAGACAGGCCAAGTTGGTGATGATCCTCGGAGTCGTCGTGGCCTTGTTTATGGCTGCTGCTTATGTTTGGAGCGTAAAGCGCGAGATCCATGCACGCAGGTTTGCCGAGAACGAGCTACGGGAAGGTGAAGAGCGTTTCCGCACTTTGGCGAATAATATTTCCCAGTTGGCGTGGATGGCCGATGAAAAGGGCTGGATCTTCTGGTACAACGAGCGATGGTTCGACTATACCGGCACCACGTTGGAAGAGATGGCCGGCTGGGGGTGGGAAAAGGTGCATCACCCGGACCACCGGCAGCGGGTGGTGGACAAAATCTCACATTGTTTCCGCACGGGAGAGATCTGGGAAGACACGTTTCCCCTGCGCAGCCGCGATGGCGCCTACCGCTGGTTCCTCTCACGGGCCGTTCCGATCCGGGATCCGAACGGGAGTATCCTGCGCTGGTTTGGCACGAATACCGACATTACCGAGCGCAGGGAAGCAGAAAAGGAAGCTCTTCGCGTTGCCCTGGAACGCAAGGTCATGGAAGAGGAGCTATTCCTTCAGAAGGAACGCCTTGAGGCGGAACGCAAACTGCGCGAGAGCCAGGCCAGTTTTCGGTCCCTCGCCGATGCCATGCCTCAAATAGTCTTCACATCCAAGCCCGATGGCAGCCTGGATTACTACAATGTCCGCTGGTACAACTACACGGGAATGACCTTCGAGCAGACTAAGGATTGGGGTTGGCGTCTGGTGATGCATCCGGATGACTTGCCAAACACCATGAAGGCTTGGACCGGCGCCTTAAAGTCTGGCGAGCCCTTCGCGGTCGAATATCGTTTCAAAAGGGCTAGCGACGGTGTTTATCGGTGGCATTTGGGACAAGGGAGTCCCATTCGAAACTCGCAAGGAGCTGTGGAGCGATGGTTCGGCACGTGCACTGACATTGAGGATTACAAGGCAGCTGAGAACAAAATTAGAACTATGAATGACGAGCTCGAGGAACGCGTTCGCGATCGTACCGCAGACCTCGACCAAAGCCTCCAGCAACTGGCCGCGGTGAATGTGAAACTGAAGGACTCCTCCTCCATGCTGGAGCGTAGCAATCGCGAGTTACAGGACTTCGCGTCTGTGGCTTCTCACGACCTACAGGAACCCTTGCGGAAAGTTCAGGCCTTCGGAGACCGGCTGAAAACTATGTGCGACGGGGCGTTGAACGTGGAAGCCAGCGACAATCTGGATCGAATGTTGAATGCCACCAGGCGGATGCAGTCCTTAATTCAAGATCTGTTGAAATTCGCCCGGGTCACTAGCCAGGCGAGTCCCTTCCTGCCGGTGGATCTGGCGCAGGTAACGCGAGACGTGCTGTCTGATCTTGAAGTGCGAATTGCTGAAACCAACGCTCAGGTGGAGGTAGGTAATCTGCCGACGATTGAGGCGGATGCCGTCCAGATTCGCCAACTCTTGCAGAATCTCATTGGAAACGCACTGAAGTTTCACCAAAAGGGAAAGCGGCCGGAAGTTCGGGTGTCCGCTAATCAGGCCGGTTCCGAGCACACGAAGGGTGGCATCTTGCAACTGGTCGTCGCAGACAACGGCATCGGTTTTGACGAGAAATACCTGGACCGGATCTTCACAATGTTCCAAAGGTTGCACAGCCGGGCCGAATACGAAGGGACGGGAATGGGCCTAGCTATCTGCCGCAAGATCGCCCAACGACATGGGGGAGAAATTAGCGCCACAAGTACCCTTGGGCAAGGAACCTCGTTTCTTGTCACCCTTCCGGTTCGACACATTGTCGAAAACACAGTTCAAATTCTTGACGGCAAAGCCGATAGAAGCATCGAGATGCTGAATGCTGCGGTCAACGCGAATCCACGCGCGATCTCCATTCGCGGAAAGCTTTTGTGAAAACGAACAGCCGCCCGATGGTTATCCTGATGGCCGACGACGACGAAGACGATCGCCTGTTGGCGGCCGACGCTTTGCTGGGTTCCAAACTGGCAAACAAGTTGATCACGGTCAACGACGGCGAAGAATTGATGGATTACTTGCATCACAGGGGAAAATACGCGCCTCCGGCGATCTCACCCCGGCCCGGTCTGGTGTTACTAGATCTAAACATGCCTAGAAAGGACGGTCGTGAGGCGATGCGGGAAATAAAGTCCGATCCCAAACTGCGTTCCATTCCAGTGGTTATTCTGACTACTTCGAAGGAAGAAGAGGACATCGAACGCGGTTATGACCTGGGCGCGAATTCATTCATCACGAAACCGGTGACTTTCGATGGGCTCCTGGAGTCCTTAAGGGTGGCCACTGAGTATTGGTTCCAAGTTGTCCAGCTTCCCCACGGAAATAAAGAGCCCTAGCATGGAAGAAGCGACGGCAGTTCGCGTGCTGCTGGTGGATGACGACGAAGACGAATACGTCATCGTCGGCGGTCTGCTCCAGGTTACTGGCTCGGATCGCTTCCGTTTGAGCTGGGCATCGACATACGAGCAGGGTCTCGAATCGATCCAGTCGGAGTTGTGCGATGTCTGCTTGGTGGACTACCGTCTGGGGGGCCGGACGGGGCTGGATCTGTTGCAGGAAATAACCGCCCGCCCTAACCATCCTCAAGTCATCCTGTTAACCGGCGAAGGAGATCGCAGCGTAGACGTTACCGCGACGAAAGCGGGCGCGGCGGATTACCTGGTCAAGGGCGGGCTGACGTCCGCGGCCCTCGAACGGTCGATCCGGTACGCCGTCGAACGTGGACACATCCTGAAGGCATTGCGGGACGCGAGTGAATTGGCGCAGTCTATGAATCTTGCCAAGAGTGCTTTCTTGGCTACCATCAGTCATGAGATACGGACCCCGATGCACGCCATTCTTGGAATGGCCGACATGTTGTGGGAATCGCCTCTGGATGCCGATCAAAGGCAGTATGTGGAGGTGTTCCGGCGAGCGGGTTCCGGATTGCTGAAGCTGATCAACGATATTCTCGACCTGTCGAAGATCGAGGCAGGTCACCTCGAATTGGAGCGGGTGGAGTTCGACTTGGAAGAGACGGTGGATCAGGTGATCGAATTGGCCGCTGTGAAGGCGCGCGCCAAAGGTCTGGTCCTGATGTCCCATTTGTTGCCGGGCGTCGCGACCTCCCTGATCGGCGATCCTACGCGCCTCACACAGGTGCTGACCAATTTGCTCGGGAACGCCCTAAAGTTTACCGCTTCGGGCGAAATCATCCTTACCGCCAGGAACCAGGCGGCCGGTAAATCCGGCGAAATCGAGTTTTCTGTTTCAGACACGGGCATTGGAATTCCGGCGGATAAGCTCGACAAGATCTTTGAGGATTTTACGCAAGCGGAAGCCGCTACCGCCCGCAGGTATGGAGGAACGGGCCTGGGCCTTGGAATCAGCCGCCGGCTGGTAGAGGCCATGGGGGGAAGCCTGACGGCATCCAGCCGCGACGGCATCGGGAGTACTTTCCGCTTCATCGCCAAGTTCGAAGTGACGCAAACCAAATCCCGCGAGGCCCCTGATGCCTACGCCGACGTGGGCGGCAAACGGGTGCTCCTGATCGACGCCACCACCACAAGCAGGCTAATCCTATCGGAAACGTTCGAGGCCTGGGGGCTAAGCTGTGACGCGTTTCAGTCGACGAGCGAGGCGCTGTCCCATCTTCGCGAATCGATGGCCGGTGAACATCCTCATTCGCTGGTCGTGATGGAAAACGAAGTTCCCAGCATAGACGGCTTCGATGTACCTGCTGAAATCAGCCGGATCGCGGGAAGCGTCCCGGTATTGGTGCTCGGGTCGGATGCCCGCCCAGCGAAGTCGGGGTTGGCGCGATATGCTATGAAACCAGTATCGCGTGCGCGGTTGCTGCGCATGGTACGTGAGGCTTTGAGAACAGGAGAGGCGCAGGAATGCCAGCCCACCACCGCCCCAGCGGGGCACCGTGAACAGCGGGCGGTGCACCCGGCGAGAATCCTTATTGCCGACGATTCGCCCGACAACCAATTGCTGATTCAGGCGTATTTGAGGAACCGGCCGTATCAGCTAACTTTTGCGGAGGATGGCCAAGCGGCGTTGGATCGGTTTGCACGTTCCAGATTCGATTTGATCTTAATGGATGTGCAAATGCCAGGAATGGACGGTCTGACCGCCACCCGCGCTATCCGCGCGATGGAGCAGGAGCGGCGAGTGTCGCGCACTCCTATTCTTGCGATGACAGCGAACGGCAGCTTGGAGGACGTGAAAAGAAGCCTCAATGCTGGCTGCGATGCTCACCTGTCCAAGCCCACCTCAAAACTGGAACTCCTCCATGCCATAGAAATGTACCGGCAGCCGGGACAAATTTTTAATAAAGAGTCTCCTTGTGAACCGATACCAATCGAGGCACCGCCAGGCTTGAGGACATCGTCCCGGGCTATCTAGCGAATTGCACAAAGGATGTTCCGGAAATGTTCAATCTCCTGGCCGCATCCGACTTTTCGCGCGTGGCGGTGTTATCCCATCAACTGAAAAGGACCGGCGAAGGATATGGCTTTGCGGAAATCAGCCGGCTTGGCGCGGCGTTGGAACAGTTCGCGCGCGAAAAGGATAGCGTAGCCCTGCGTTCCCACATGACTGAGCTTGGAGACTATCTCAACAAGGTGCGGTTGGTCGCGTGAACCCCATAATCCACATTCTTTCAATCTGGTCGAAAACCAAGAACACACCTACAAAAGGTGACGTGGTTCTTGCCACGGGTGGCTTGGAACGGCCAAAATGAACGAGTGCTGACCGGCGTTGATGAGCTGAAGTGGATGGGTCATCGCATAGGGTTCGTTTACAAGACCGGGGCGAGTTTCCCGGCACCTTCTTCGCGCGGCTCGGTAAGCCGCCCTAACCGGCATCTGCGAAACGATGGACGCTGAGCGCGGAGATCGAAAATAAATAAGACAAAATTGGTGGAGGCGGCGGGAGTTGAACCCGCGTCCGAGAAAGTCAATCGCAAAAAGACTACGTGCGTTTCCGGTTCGGTATTTTTCGTCCACCCCATGCGGAACCGGCAAGAGGGGGATGGCTTAGCCTGATTGATCTCGGCTTTCAGCTCCAGACGGAAGCCTTAGGCCTATCCTGCAAGATGACGCTCTTAGGACCGGTGCAGGCCCACGACCCCAGAGCGGCAGCCTAATTAATTAAGCTGCGTATGCGAACTGCTGATTATTGGCAGTTGTTGTTTTCCGATCGTTTTACGGGAGCTCGGAACCCGGCACGACTTCCCACGACGGATGCAATCCCGTCGAATCCGTTGCGCCCCCTTTCCATTTCATTCTACCATTTGAACGTTGGCATCCCCTACCATCACCCCTCAAACCGGGACCTCGGAAAGCGAACGTCTCCTTCCGCTCTACCACGTCGTTCTGCTCGATGACGACGAACATACCTATGACTATGTGGTTGAAATGCTGGGGGCGCTGTTTTTCCTGCCGCTCGAAACCGCCTATCAACATGCGGTCGAGGTGGATACCCGGGGCCGGACCATCGTAATCACCTGCGAGCTGCCGCAAGCCGAATTCGCGCGCGATCAAATTCACGGCTATGGCGCCGATCCACGCATGGCCACGTCGAAAGGGTCGATGAAAGCCGTTATCCAGCCGGTTCAGCCAGGCTCCGGTTAAGGCTTCGGCGCGCTCTCGACTTTACTCCCCGCCCAGTAATACCCATCGCGGGCGCGGATGTTCAGATTCGGTTTGACTACCTGCACCACAATGTTGTGATATCCGGCTTCATCCTGGTTGCTGGGGATATAGGTCAGCAGGTACTGGCTGTGTAATTCCTCGCCCAACTCGGAAACGGCGCGCTCCAAATCCTTTTGGGTCTTGAAACTATATTCTCGGCCGCCGGTGTACTTGGTATAGACTTCTAGCGGGTTCGCGACAATAAGCCCTTTGGCCGCTAGAAAAATATCCTTCACTAAAGGCATCCAGTTGCCCACAGCCTGTTGCGATTGAGTTGTCGGCGTCTCGACAGCCCCTGCCGGCATGTGGACAGCTCCCGGAGGCCGGTTATCCAACACGGTTCGGTTGAATGGCGGAGGCGCCGTTACCGACGCGACCAAATGCGAAATATCGATCGAGTAAATGACGATATTCGCGAATTCGGCCGCACTTAAAACTTCGCGCGATTTCAGTTCGCTGCCGTTATCCCGCGATTCACTGATCAGCAGTACCACTTTGCGGCGGCTGTTGGGACGCTTGCGCAGCAGGTTGATCCCTTCGATCGTAGCGTCGTTTAACCGGCTGGTCGAGCTGCCCGGCCGCAATTTTTTCAGAGCCATCGAAAGTTTGTCCGGATCGGATGTGAAATCGCTCAAATTCTGAATACGATGATCGAATTCCAACACTGCCGCTTCGCCGTCGTCACCCAAAATCTGTGACTGAATAGCCGATGCTACTTTTTGGATCGCCGGCAGCATCTTCTCCACTTCCGCATTAGCTTGCACCACGATTACCATCGAGATCGGATGAACGGCGATGTCCTCGGTGATCTTCTGCGGCTTTCCGTTGTCGAGCAAACGGAAGTCTGTGGGTGACAAGCCATTGATGACAACACCGCCGCGGTCGGTCACCGTCACAGGGGTCATGACGATTCGGATGTCCTGTGTAAAGGTCGCCTTATCATCCTGGGCCCACAGCCGCGACGCCAGCAGCGCCCCCAGGAAAAATGCCGTCAAAGCTTTTCGGTCACGCACCATGCTCCGTCCTTCCATGTAGCAAGTCGACCACGTGCGGGATCAATTCCGCAACCGCCTCCAATGACTCTACCGCACCGCGGGGGGAACCCGGAAGATTTAGGATCAGCACTTCGCCGCGCGTGAAAGCTCCACCACGCGATAGGTACGCGAACCGGGTCTTCTCCGAGCCTTTCAGTCTCATCAGCTCTCCAAAACCGTCGATTTTGCGGTCACTCACCGCGGCCGTCGCCTCTGGTGTGACGTCTCTTAAGGCTATGCCGGTTCCCCCAGTGGTCACAATCACATCCAGTCCGGTGAACTGGGTTAGCAACGCCGTTATACGTTCCCGATCGTCACTGACCACCCTTGTGTCAGCAACTGCCCAGCCAAAATCAGCCACCTTTTCCTTCAAGACCGCACCAGAACGATCCTCCCGCGTCCCGGCCGCCACAGAGTCGCTTATCGTCACGATCGCCACCCTAATCATTGCTTGTGCAACTTCCTGCCGGCCCGCTTGAAGTCTCCCGACTTACCCCCCGTTTTAGAAAGGAGATAGAGGTCCTGGATTTCAATGCCTTTATCCAGCGCTTTGGTCATATCATAAACCGTCAATGCGGCGACCGCAGCCGCAGTGAGCGCTTCCATCTCAACTCCGGTTGGTCCGAGGATACTGGCGGTTGAGGTTATCCGTACACCTTTACTTTCAATATTGCACATAACATCAACGTGTGAAAGCATTAATGGATGACACATCGGCACTAATTCCGACGTCTTCTTGGCCGCCGTGATACCCGCAAATCGCGCCACTTCTAAAGGATTCCCTTTTGGATTGGCGGGCAACTTCTTCAGCACGCTCTTCTTTATGCGGACGAAAGCGTGCGCACTCGCGGTTCGCTTGGTCTCCGGTTTGGCCGAAACGTCCACCATGCTCGCGCGGCCTTTCTTGTCGTAATGAGATAGTTTTTTCATTGTGATTTCGTCATTTAAGCAGCACTCGAATTTCGTCGCCGGACGCCCATTCGGTCCGATCCGGATCCGTGACCAGATAGGCGTTACAGCGCGCCATGGCGCCTACGTCCCCGGAACCGTGGGAAACTTGCGGCTCAATAGTTGCGCCATCCGAGCTAAGCCGTGCCGGCAGGAAGCGCGTGAGTCCAGCTTTTTGGTGGAATGGGCGGGCGAGCCTGGCATGCAGAAGGTTTAACGCGGGTTCGCGCAATCCCTGGATCTTTTCGATGGCGGCGCGCGCAATGGTTTCGAAGGTAATCATGGTGGACCCAGGGTTGCCCGGCAGTCCAAAGAAGTACTTATCGCGTGCTTTGCCGAAAACCAATGGCTGTCCGGGCTGAATCTTTACGCGGTCGAAGAAGAACTCAGCTCCCAACGCAGCGAGGGCCTTTTCGACCAAGTCATACTTGCCCGCCGAGACGCCGCCCGAGAGCAATAACATATCGGTCCTCAAACCGTCTTCAATGCAAGCTCTGGTGGATTCGTACTCGTCCCGTGCGGTGGGCAAGATCACTGGCGTCCCGCCCGCCCGGCTTACCTGGACTGCGAGCGAGGCCGCGTTGGAATTGCGAATTTGGTGCCTCCCAGGTTGCTCGCTCGGTTCTACGATTTCGTCCCCGGTGGCAACAATCGCGACCCGCGGCCGGCGGTAAACCAAAACCCGGGTATGTCCTACTGTCGCCAGCATCGCGACTTCCGCGTAACCGATGTGGACTCCCACAAAGAGTACCGCGTCGCCGCCGCGCGCCTCGAGACCGCGCGCATTGAAATTGTCGCCCGGTTGCGCCGAGCGGTTGATTCGCACCCGGTCGCCATTGCGGACCGTGTGTTCCACCATCACGACGGCGTCGGCGCCATCCGGCACCGGCGCCCCGGTCATGATCTCGACTGCTTGGCCCGCCGCGACAGAGCCCGGGAACATTTCTCCAGCCCGCACCTCGCCGTTGACGAGCAGTTCCCCCGGCAAGTCCGCCGCGCGCACCGCAAATCCATCCCGCGCGGAACGGGGAAATGGTGGATAGTCGCGGTCCGCCTTTATTTCCTCCGCCAGCACGCGTCCCGCGGCCTCGGCGAGCGAAATCGTCTCCGTTCCCATCGAGACGCCAACTTCGCGCAGGACGCACGTCCGTGCTTCGTCAAAGGTCAGTGCCACCAAACTTAGGTTACCTGATCAGGTCAATGCAATACGGCGTACGGCCGCGGCCCGCCCGGTGGTATCGTCCACTTCGACCACCACGCCATGCAACTCCGCCCCATGCCGCGCCGCTTCCATACGCACCGGCATCTGGGTGAGGAACCGCTCGAGGATAATCCGCTTATCCACCCCGATCACGCCGTTATAGGGCCCTGTCATGCCGGCGTCGGTCTGGTAGGCCGTGCCTTCAGGCAGAATGCGCGTATCCGCAGTCGGAACGTGCGTGTGCGTTCCCACCATGGCGGAAACCCGGCCATCGAGGTACCAGCCCATGGCGACTTTCTCACTCGAAACCTCGGCGTGAAAATCGACAAACCGCACTTTGACGTGCACCGGCAATTCCGTTAAAAGTTTATCCGCCTTCCGGAATGGGCAATCCGTGTGGGGCATATACACCCGTCCCTGCAGATTGATTACCGCGCAGTCCACTCCGTTGTGCGCCTGCACCACCACCACGCCCGCGCCCGCCAGCCCCTCCGGATAGTTCGCGGGCCGCAGCAGCCGCGGATGGTTGGTGAAGTAATCGTAAATCTCTCGCTTATCCCAAACGTGATTGCCCGTAGTCAGCACATCCAACCCCAAGTCGAACATTTCGTCCGCCAACTGGGGAGTGACGCCGAACCCGCCGGCAGCATTCTCGACATTGGCGATAGAAAGGTGAATGTTCTCCGCCGCAATAATGTCTTTCAGGTGCCGTGCAACCATGCCGCGGCCGGGCGAGGCAAATACGTCGCCTATGAACAATAGATTCGTCAAATCTGTCGGGACAGCTTTCTAAGCGCTTGCGCGCGGTGTGAAAACTAGAGGGAGCGCACCACGCGGCCGTTTCAACCACCGTCATTTGACCCCGAACTAAAGGGGGGAACCCTCCGCGCGCCATTAGGCGTCTCCATGGCAGCGCCCTGTGGGGTCCCCTGCCGGAGCTTGCTCACCGGCGCGTTAACGAGACAGGTTCCATGACATTGAGCATTGGATCAATTTTTGGTGGCCAAAACCAACCTAGCAGGAACGCTCCTGATTGAATGATACCAGAGAGGGTTGCGGATGCCGCTTAGAAACGTGGGACGGCCGTCCACGGCTACCCTTGGGCTGGCTTTGCTTCCACCACACTGACCATCGATGTTGTCGGCGTGATAGACGTGAGTTCGAAGCCCGACGCCTTCAGGAGCGAACGGAACTGGGCTTCGGTGCGTTCCTGGCCGCCGGGGAACGTGAGCATGGTGATGTCCATGTCTTTGGACAACGACGGTGCGTTGCCGGTGGGAACCACGCAGTCCACGATCAGTAGCTTGCCATGGGCAGGAATCACTTTGCGGCAGTGGCCGAGGATCTGGATGGACTGTTCGTCGGTCCAATCGTGGATGATGTGTCGGAAGAGATAGGCGTCGGCCCCGGCCGGGATGGTTTCGAAAAAACTGCCTTCGATGACGCGGCAGCGGCCGGCAAGGCCTGCGGTCTTCACATTTTCTTTCGCCCGCCCCACGACATGACCGAGGTCAAACAACATCCCCGTCATATTGGGATAGCGCGACAGCACAGCCGATATCAGTGAGCCATTTCCTCCACCGATATCGGCCAGCACCCGTATGCCGGTGAAATCGTAGGCCTCCAGCATGGCAGACGTTTCGTAAAAATTCATTGAGGTCATGCCGGCGTCAAACACCGGACCCAATTCAGGGTGGGTCGGAATATATTCGAAAATCGGCGCACCGAAAACTTTGTTGAAGCCGGGCTCGCCGGTTTGAATCGAGTGATGCAGCCCGTCCCAAGCGGCAGATATGTGGAAAAACATCTGCGCGGCCGCGCGGTAGGAGCCTGGCGCGTCACTGCGCAAAGCGGCAGAAAGCGGCGTGTGGTCGAATTGGCGATTCTCGGTTTCCTGAAAAAGTCCGTGACCGGCCATGAAGCGGAGAATTCTATAGAGCGACGGTTCATGCGTCTTGGTGGCGCTGGCAAGATGTTCGACCGGCTGCGGCTGGCCCGCTTGAATGAGATCGGCAACCCCGAGCTCGGCGATGGAGGTGACCGCGCGGCTGAGAGCCGCGCCGATCAGAATGCGGGTGAGCTGTTCGGTTTCCTGCTGTGCCATGTTTCCGTTAGAATACCAGGATCAAAGATCCCCACACAGCGAATGACGGATGGCCGAACGAGTTACTTTCTGTACACCTTGGCCAGGCTGGTTGCGGCCTCGCTATCCTCGATGACAGGCGTTATTTGCAATTCCAGCAGGTCCCCCCACACTGCCTCAAGCTCCGCCACCCCCGCCGCATCTCCTTCAACGACGTGCCATCCGGAAGAGGACCCAGGAGCGTGCCACCGTCCAATGGTCTTCACCCCAGTGGGGTTTGGCGCGCCTGTATTCAGGAATCTTTCGACTGCGGCTTTGTAACAACCGGGCGGAATCTTCCAGGCAACCATGAACTTCATCTTGTTCTCCTTTTCACCGCGATAGATCTTGAATTCTATATCAAAATTCCAGAGCATGCCGCGGTTGGATTATAAACGTCGAATCGAAATACGAATTGCGGCCTCGCGTGAGAATCTCAGTTGAGGCTGCTATCAAGATTGAAGCGCCTCGACGACAGCATGTAACCACACGAAATTTCGGAAGAATTCAGTTTCTATGCTTTAATCGAATAATGAAAGATCCGCCTGAGACACGTAAATCGGTTCCGGCGCGTCAGATTGCCGCCGTCGTGGTCGGCAACGCACTCGAGTTCTACGATTTCCTGACCTACTCCTTTTTCGCGGTCTATATCGGCAGAACCTTCTTTCCTTCGAGCGATCCATCGGCCAGCTTGCTGGCATCTCTCGCGACCTTCGGCGCTGGTTTCGTGATGCGGCCGATCGGCGCTCTGGTCATCGGCAGGATGGGCGACCGGTTGGGGCGCAAACCGGCGATGATTCTCTCCTTCTGGCTTATGGGCGTAGCTATCTCAGGCCTTGCGCTGACGCCCTCTCGCGCGATGATTGGCGTTGCAGCGCCTTTGCTCGCGGTCTTCTTTCGGATGCTGCAGGGTTTCGCGCTGGGAGGCGAGGTGGGGCCGACAACCGCGTTCCTACTGGAGGTGGCGCCGCCGGAACGGCGAGGATTCTATACGGCATTCCAATTCTGGAGCCAGAATTTATCCATCCTCATCTCCGGGCTGGTCGGTTTTGGACTCGCGAACACGCTCACTGCCCAGCAATTGCAGGATTTCGGATGGCGCATCGCATTTCTGGCCGGCGCGGTGATTGTGCCCTTCGGATTGACCATGCGGCGGAGTCTCCCCGAGACGTTTCACTTGACTGTCGCCGTCAAGCGCCAACATATTTCCTTGCGCCCCTACTTGCCTCTTGCAGCGATCGGCTTGTTGCTGCTCGCGAGCGGAACCATCGGCAACTACATTCTTGCCTACATGACCACCTACGCGATCGCGACGCTGCACATGCCGGGGAGTGTGGGTTTCGCGGCAACTATCGTGGTCGGCCTGTGCGGCGTTCTACTGGATCTACCAAGCGGCATGCTGTCAGACCGCTTCGGCCGTAAACCGACGATGCTCATACCGAGCGTTCTGCTCCTGGGGTGCATCCTGCCGGCTTTTTACGTGATTTCTCACTATAGAACCATGATCACGTTGCTGGCGGCGACCGCGGTTTTGTCTAGTTTGTTGTCGCTGAGCGCGGGACCGACGGTCATTTGGATTACCGAATCGCTTCCGGCGGCGATCCGTTCCGGCAGTGTTGCAGTTATATACGCCGTATCCATTTCAACCTTCGGCGGCACCACCCAATACGTCATTACATGGCTTATGAAGGCGACCGGAAATCCCCTGGCCCCCGCATGGTATTGGACCGCGGCCTTAATCATTGGAATTGCCGCCATGTGCGCCGTTCGCGAATCGGCACCGCGCAAGATCTCAATCGCACCGGTAGTGTTGCCGCTGGTTGTCGAGGGGGATGTGGCGTGACATCCCGCTAAGTCCCCTTCAGAACTTCCGCGATTTCCTTCTCCGCAATCGCGCCTTCCTTGATTACTTTCCAGTAAACTTCCGTGACATCGATGGTGGTGGCACCTGCGCCGGCGACGGTTCCGGCGTCGAGCACCAAATCGACGGCCCCATCCATCACGCCGAAAACTTCGATGCCGCTCGTGCACGTGGGCTGTCCGGAAAGATTCGCGCTGGTCGCGATCAGCGGCTGCGCCAACCGTTCGAGCAAAGCATTCGCCACCTTTGACTGCGATTGCCGCAGCGCCAAACGCCCGGTGTTTCCGGTCACTTTAAGTGGCACGCGCGAAGAAGCTGGAGCAATAATAGTTAACGGTCCCGGCCAGAACCGCCGCGCCAAAAGATAGAATCGTGCGGATACTTCCGACGCCAACTCCTCGGCCATCACCAGGTCGCTGACCAGCAAGGGCAGGGAACGGATGCTTTCCCGTCCCTTCGCCGCAAACACCCGGCCCACGGCGTGCAAGTTCAGAGGGTCCGCCACCAGCGTATACAGAGCATCGGTGGGAATGGCCACCACTTCGCCCCGCCGCACGGCCGCAGCCGCGCGCTCGATCGCCCGCATACTAGGACGTTCCGGGTCGATCTCAATCAGATCTGTGGCCACTTTATGAATAGTGTAACCGACCGGGTACAATAAGGGTACTAGTTCCGTCTCGCCCGATGAATCCTAATAAACGCCAGCAATTAGAGGAGGCGCTGAGCCAGCGCATCCTGATTATCGACGGCGCCATGGGCACCATGCTCCAGGCGCATAACCCCACTGCGGCCGATTTCGGGGGCGCGGCGCTCGAAAACTGTAACGAAAACCTCAGCCTGACGCGCCCGGATTGGATTCGCGATATCCACTGCAAATATCTCGAAGCGGGCGCCGACATTATCGAAACCAATAGCTTCCAAGGGTCGCCTATCGTGTTAGCCGAGTTCGGGTTGGCCGGGCAAACTCGCGAGCTGAACGTGGCGTCGGCGCGACTGGCACGCCAAGCGGCCGACGAATTTTCGACCCCGCAGAAGCCCCGTTTTGTAGCCGGCTCCATCGGACCCACCACCAAATCGCTTACTCTGCGGGGCGATGTGAGTTTCCAGCAGTTGCGGGACAGCTACTACGAGCAGGCCAAGGCGCTAGTCGAAGGTGGCGTGGATTTTCTGCTGTTTGAAACCGGATTTGACACCCGAAACATTAAATCCGGCGTGGTGGCCACCCAGCAATTGGAGCACGAGCTTGGCCACCGCATACCCATCATGATCTCCGGCACGATCGAGCGCTGGGGAGCCATGCTGGCAGGCCAGCCGGTCGACGCCTTCTATGCCTCGGTAGCCCACGCCGACCTGCTCGCCATCGGACTCAACTGCGCCACCGGCCCCGACCTGATGACGGACCATATTCGCACGCTGGCGCAGATGGCCTCGACGCGTATTTCCTGCTATCCCAACGCCGGATTGCCCAACGAGGATGATCAGTATCTGGAAACCCCCGAATCGCTGGCCCACCAGCTCTCGAAGTTCGTCGAGCATGGCTGGCTGAACATCGTGGGCGGCTGCTGCGGGACAACACCCGCTCACATTCGCGCCATGGCTCAAATGGCGGAGGGCCGCCGTCCCCACGCCGTCAACCCGCCGTCGCATCGCTCCTATTATTCGGGAGTCGATCTGGTCGAGGCTGAATACAGCAATCGTCCCTTGATCGTTGGCGAGCGCACCAACGTCATCGGGTCACGCCTGTTTAAGAAAATGATCGCCGAGGAGAAGTGGGAGGAAGCCAGCGAAATCGCGCGCTGGCAAGTCAAGAACGGCGCTCATATCATCGATGTCTGCCTGCAGACCTCAGACCGCGAAGAGCTGAACGACATCGACCCGTTCTATGCAAAGCTGATGCCTAAGATCAAGGCTCCGGTAATGGTTGATACCACCGACCCCAAGGCCATCGAGCGAGCGCTCGTGTGGTGCCAGGGCAAGAGCATCATCAATTCCATCAATCTCGAAGACGGCGAAGAAAAGTTCGAGCTTGTGTGCCCGTTGGCGCGAGCTTATGGCGCGGCGCTGATCGTCGGCACCATCGACGAAGATAAACTGCAAGCCCAAGCCTTCACCAGAGAGCGTAAGCTGGCCGTGGCCCAGCGCTCCGTACAGCTTCTAACCGACAAATACGGCATCGCGCCCGAGGACATTATCATCGACACCCTGGTCTTTCCCTGCGCCACTGGTGACGAAAACTACATCGGGGGAGCAGTAGAGACCATCCACGCGATCCGGATGGTGAAGGAAGAAATCCCCTTCGTTAAAACCGTGTTGGGTGTCTCCAACATCTCTTTCGGCCTCCCCGCGGCGGCCCGCGAAGTGGTGAATTCAGTGTTTCTTTACCACGCGACGAAAGCCGGGTTAGACCTGGCGATCGTCAATGCCGAACGCCTGGAAAGGTTCGCGTCGCTGCCTGACGAAGAGCGGCGGTTGGCCGAGGATTTGCTGTTTAACACGCCGCCTTCGCATATTCCCGCTCCAGAGGACTGGCGCGAGCAGACTCGCGAACAGAAAATCGCCATCAATCAATTCCACATCGCAGCGATCAGTGAATATTTCCGTCGCACGGGCCATAAACCACGGCAAACCATCGCGGAATTGCCGCTGGATGAGCGCCTCGCCCGCTACATCATCGAAGGCACCAAGGACGGCTTGATCCCGGACCTCGAGCTAAAGCGGCAAGAGGGCGCAAAGCCCCTTGATATTATTAACGGCCCATTGATGGACGGTATGACCGAAGTCGGCCGCCTGTTCAACCTGAATGAGCTGATCGTGGCGGAGGTGCTGCAGTCGGCCGAGGCCATGAAGGCTGCGGTCACTCACCTCGAACAATTCATGGAGAAAGCCGACACCGCGTCGCGCGGCAAGATCGTGCTCGCGACAGTCAAGGGCGACGTGCATGACATCGGCAAGAATCTGGTCGAGATCATCCTCGCCAACAACGGCTATCGCGTGATCAACCTGGGCATTAAAGTCGCCCCCGATGTTCTGATCGAAGCCTGGCGCGAACACCAGCCCGACGCCATCGGCCTCTCCGGATTGCTGGTTAAGAGCGCGCATCAAATGGTGACCACCGCCTCCGATTTTCGTGAAAACGGCGTGGATGTTCCATTGCTAGTGGGCGGAGCCGCGCTCTCCGAGCGGTTCGCGAATACCCGCATCGGCCCGGCCTACGGCGGCCCCACGTTCTACGCTAAGGACGCCATGACCGGCCTCCAGATGATGAACGAGCTGATGGACCCCGCAAGCCGCGATGCCGCGCTGGCCGGTCACATCTATCTGGCACTGGAGCCGGTAGTGGAAGTCGATCCCGCGACAACCATCGAGCCCGGTACCGCCCGCACTTCCAGAGTACGCACAGATATCCCGATTCCCACCGTGCCCAGCCTGGAGCGGCACGTCCGCGATGTCCCCAACCTCCAGGAGCTGTGGAGTTACATGAACCCCTACATGCTCTACGGGCGTCATCTGGGATTCAAAGGCAACTTCGAAAAACTGCTGCAGGCGCGCGATCCCAAGGCACTCGAACTCTACCAGGACGTCGAGGCCGTCAAGGAGAAAGCCGCGCAGTTTCTGCGGCCGCGCGCCGTGTGGCAGTTCTTTGAAGCGGAACGCCACGGCAACTCGGTGCAGCTCTACGCACCCGGCTGCTCCAACGCGCTTTATACGTTTCACTTCCCGCGGCAGGCCAAATCGAATGGCTTGTGTCTGAGCGATTATGTGCTCGATGCGCAATCCGGCCGCCGCGATCATCTGGCGGTGTTCGTGGTCACGGCGGGCCAAGGTGTCCGGCAGCGTTCCGAAGACGCCAAACACGCCGGCGAATTTTTCCTGGCTCATGGTCTCCAGGCCTTGGCGATCGAAACCGCCGAAGCCTGCGCCGAGTGGCTGCACCGCCGCATTCGCGAAGACTGGGGTTTCGCCGATCCACCCGAGATGACCATGCAGGAGCGCTTCACCTCGCGCTACCGCGGCAAGCGCTACAGCCCAGGCTACCCGGCATGCCCGAACCTCGAAGACCAGCAGGGCATCTTTACACTTCTGCGTCCCTACGAAATCGGCGTCGAGCTGACCGAAGGCTTTATGATGGACCCCGAAGCCAGCGTCAGCGCGCTGGTGTTCCATCACCCCGATTGCGCCTACTTCAACGCCGCCGAATCGCGGGAGTGACCGGATCTTCCGGCTCAATGAAATCGCTGCTGTGCCGTTTCGGACCGATCAGAAATTGAAAACCCAACTCGGCAATCCAACTGGGCTGGCGATTAGACGGAGTGATCTTTAGAAATGTCCGGCCTGCCATTCCCATGAGCCGGATCGATTCATTCTTGACCAGCGGAATGCGCGTCCCGATGCCGAGTGTAGTTTCACGCGTCTTTGGTTCCCCAGCGATGGCCTTTACGTCCTGCTGATCGTAGAATTCGCCGAAGAGTTCGACCTTATTTCCGAACTCGTGACCCACGATGAAACCCCGTATCCACGAGTCCGGAACCCGGTTATTGCCAAACCAGCGCCCCACTTCTCCACTGACACGAATCGGCCCTAGTTTCGCGTTCCCTTCGAGAGGAAGGAGAAATTGCGGACCCGCCTCCACAATTTCGCGCGCCACCGAGCGAGTCGGGTTATTCAGTAGGAATTGCGGGTAGACCGACAGACCGAAAATCGATTCCCGTTCACCTCTTAGACCCTTCTGTGATCTGGGATGATGCGCATAAAAGCGATATTTAACGCCTAGCAGCGAGTTTCCCAGCCCCGCTGCAACATGCTGCGGATCCCCCCGGTCTTCGGCAACGCTCAATGGCACTTCGTATTTCAGTTGAATACGATGTCCCAAACCATAATTCAAGTCGATGTTAGGAACCTCATATGCGCCTGCGAAACGATTGCGCTCCCCGGTAGCAACCACGTTTATTTCCCAATGATTGTTACCCGGGGTGTCGGGATCGTCGGAGCGAAAGGGCGGTCCTCCCTGAGCACAGGCTATCGGGGAGAAGAGTGCGGCAATCACCGCCAGGCCCAGGAACCACATCGCCGCAGCCACCTTTAAGTGATCGCCTGCGCCACTTCGATAGCCATCTCGTACCGCCCGAAGGGGGCGCTCAACTGCACGCCCGCGGTCAATGGACGGACTCTCTGCACCATCTCCCGGGCAATAGCGACACCGGCAGCGCGTGCGGTCTCTGCGTTTTCGGCTGTGCGCATGCGGTCCATGTATTCCTGGGGCACGGGTACACGGAGTTCGTTCACCATAAATTCAGCGTTGCGAAAACTGGTGAGCGGCCAGACGCCGGCGATTACTGGAATCCCATACTGCTCCGTCCTTCGGAGAAACACTTCGAGCAGCCGCAGATCGAATACCGGCTGAGTCACAAAGTATTCCGCGCCCGCTTCCACCTTCTTCTCAATGCGCCGCAGTTCTTCGTCCAGATGAAGCGAGCCGGGGTTAGCGCCGGCACCCACCAGCAGGGAGGTCTGCGAGCCCATGGCGTTCCCGCCTAAATCTAGTCCCCGATTTAAATTGCTGGCGATGCGGACCAGACCGATGGCGTCCACATCGAAAACCGCGGTCGCGTCGGGATAGGTTCCCATGCGCGGCGGATCGCCGGTGATGCAGATCAAATTCCGCACTCCGGCGGCATGCGATCCCAATAGCTCGCTTTGGATACTCAAAATGTTGCGGTCGCGGCAGCAGACGTGCAGCACTGTTTCGATACCGGCATGCTGCTGGATTAATTGGCAGGTGACCTGGGCGCTCAGGCGGGCGCTGGCGCGCGGGCCGTCGGGCACGTTGATGCAGTCAATCCCGGCATCTTTGCACAATTTGGCGCCGGCAATTTCGCTGGCTGGGTCAACGCCTTTGGGAGGCAGGATCTCCACAAACGTAACGAAGCGGCCGGCGGCGAGTTTTGCGCCCAAGCCACTGCGATCCACCAGCGGGATGGCCGGTTGCGCGTGCGGCGCCACGGGCGGTTCTTCAACCTGTGCCCGGAGTGACCGCCCGCCAGGCTGGAAACTGCGCGCCTCGTTGCGAATGTCTTTGATATGCGCAGGCGTTGTGCCGCAGCATCCGCCTACGATCTTCACGCCGGCCTGCAAGAACCGGCGCGCATACTGCGCCATATATTCCGGCGAGCATAAATACAGGTTACGGCCCTCCACAGTGACCGGTTGGCCCGCGTTGGGCATCACGCTGAGCGGCTTATTGGTCAGCGGCACCATAGCCTCGATTCCTTCGAGCAACACGCGGGGACCCGACGAACAATTAAGGCCGATCACATCCACCGGCCATTGCGTCAGCGCCAGCGCGATGGTTGCCGCTGAAGTCCCATCTTCCAACTTTCCATCGTCTTCGATGGCCACTTGGGCGATCAAAGGCATTTGACGCCCCGCTGCCTCGCGCACCGCCAGCACCGCTTCACGCAATTCGTCCAGGTCGCGGAAGGTCTCGAGAATGATCAGATCCGCTCCCGCTTCGGCGAGCGCGGCCGCTTGTTCCCGGAACAGTTCGCGCGCCTCCGCGAAACTCACCGGACCCAATGGCTCCAGGCGGACTCCCAAGGGACCCATCGCTCCCGCGACGAACGCCTGATCCCGCGCCACTTCCCGCGCGATGCGCACGCCTGCCTGGTTAATCTGGCCCAGTTTCTCGGCAAACCCGAACCCGGCCAGGCGCTTGCGATTGGCGCCATAGGTGTTGGTTTCTATGATTTCGGCGCCCGCGCGCACATATTCTTGATGGATGTCCCGGATCAATGCGGGCAACGAAAGGTTCAGTTCGTCATAACAGCGGTTGAGGAAAATTCCCTTGCCATAAAGAGCCGTGCCCATGGCTCCGTCGGCCACCAGTATGCGATGGAGAAGCGCCTCTTTGAATTCCGCACTGCGGTTTTGGATTACAGAAACTCCCATGGGCCTCTTTAAGGTAGAGCTATATCTAACAATACCGCGACCGTCAATGCCAATCGGGAAACAGCGGCGTGCGCCCGTGACGGCAAGCTTCGAGCAGATCCACCACTTGTTTCCGGCGGCGAAGTAACTGCTCGCACAATTGGCTGAGCGCCGCTTCATCCTCCGCTACCCACGCCGGGGGGATTTGCTTCAACGCCTGATCTATCACGGCCTCCGGAAAATGGACAATGCGATCGAGCCACGGCTGGAAATCGTCCAGGCCGCGCACGCCATGATAAACCAGTGGCCGGAAGTATAGCCCCTGGAGCGGGGAACTGCCAAAACGCCAATGCGGTCCATCGAAGACGAATCCTTGATCCACCATCTGCGCCACAAATCCCAGGCGCTGCGGATGGGCCTCGAAAGCCGGAAGCCATTCGCGCAGGCGCGCACGAAAAAAAATCGCTTGGCGAGAGTCTGCGTTTCCCATCCACTGATCGAAGGCCAGCATTCCTAGAAAATCCTGGCGATTTTCTACCTGTCCCAGCAAGGTATCGGGCAGAAAATCGTAAACTACCAGACGCGCCGGGTCGCCTGGAAACCGTGAGCCGAAGTGCCAGCCCAGCTCGACAGGTTGCCGCCGGGAACCCAGTTCCAGATATACTCCCGGGTTTTCATCGAGGAAGGTTTGCGTGACCTGGATCACCGCCGCCGCAGGCGTCGAGATACCCAGGTAGCGCAGGAACACCGATCCGATCCATTCATTGATCAGAATGCGGCGGTGCTGCGGATTGTTGAGAAACTTGACCACATAGCAATGGCCGTCGGCCGCTTCGATCAAATGTGCCTGGGCCCCTCCCCGCATCTTGCGGATCAGGCGGCGTGCGTCGACCGGCATTAAGGAGGGGATGATCTATCCGGCACGGGCGTTGGCCTAAATGCAGTACTCTAAATAATTATATGACGGACGATAAAGACATCACGCCACGACCCGCCCCCGGCGGTGGATCGAGCAAAGAAGAAGTAGCCCTGGAGCTGATGAAGTTCATCGCCGGCACCACGGGCTACGGTAAGGCTTCCGGAGGCGCTGGTTTTGGCGGGAAAGCTCCCAAAACACCCGACGAACAAGTGGATGCTCTGCTTCACCTGTACGAACGTTGCCGCTCGGTTGTTGCGAAGTAGGCGCTGCCGCTAGCGCTTCCTGCCGCCCTTTTTCTTCGCCGCTTTCTTGGGTGAGGACTTCTTCTTGGGAGCGGCCTTCTTCTTGGGTGCAGCCTTCTTCTTGGGGGCCGCCTTCTTGGCAGCTTTCTTGGGAACGGTCCGCTTCACGGCCTTCTTGACTGCCTTTTTCGCGGCCTTTTTGGGGGCAGCCTTCTTCTTCGCAACTACCTTTTTGGCGGCCTTCTTCACTGCTTTTTTCGCCGGAGCACTCTTGGCGGCTACTTTTTTGGGCGCAGCTTTCTTTGCGGGCGCAGCTTTCGTCGCAGGTGCATTGGCCTTTTTAACCGGCTTGCGCGCCGGTGGCGCATTTTCTTGCGCAACCAGCACTGGTACTTCCTCTATTTCGACTATCGTGGATTCAATGATCGCCGCGGGTGCAGATGGCCGCGGCGTAAACCCTGGGACGGCCAGCTCCTCATCGTCATCGTCGAGACCATAGTCTCCCATATCGTCGTCTAAGCTGAGTTCGGCGCCCTCATCAAAATCGTCGTCATCCTCTTGGGGCGAAAGCCGGTACTCTATCATGGCCAGGATCTCCTCTGCGGCGGATTCAGAAACCAGAATATCGCTTTTTCAAGCGAAGGCAAGTGAAAAGTGCTCTGCGATGGGACACCTCAGAGCATCGTGGCGGCGTCTCTAGCCGCGCCCAGTAGAACGCTTCGCTGCAGAAGCCTTGGTGGGAATCTTCGCCGGAGGCGCGGCAGCACGGGTCCGGGGCTTATTGTAGGATGCACTCGCCACCGCTTTTTTCGCGGGCGGACGATATCTCGCGGCAACTTTAGGCGTCGAGCGCAGTGGAGTACGATCTCCGGGATAGGCAGCCGGTATCACCACCAGCGAGCCCGCTTCCGGCAGCACATCATGGTTAGCCGAACTTACCAGATCGGTTCCTAGGCTGTAGCGCTTCGCAAGCGTTGCAAAGCTATCTTCCCCGTTTACCCTGTGAACTCTCCAGGCGTCCCTGCGATTCGCCGGGACCGCGCTAAACGCAGCCGCTACCCCCGGCAACATGCCCTTGGGCACGTGCAGAGTCGTCCCGGCCGGCGCAATCGACCGCAATACCGCCGGGTTCAGCTCTTTTAGTTCCGTCAGCGGACGGTCGATGGCATCGGCGATCAACGTCATGTGGGTGGGCGACGCGAGCTCGATGGTGTCGTATTCGAGGGGCTGTTCCATTTCCAAATCGTCGAGTCCGTAATCCTTGGCATTCTTGCCGATGATGGTCATTGCCAGGATCGCCGGAACGTAGTTCGCGGTTTCCTTGGGCAGTACGTTCATGCGGCGCAGTTGCCAGAAGTCCGCATACCCGGTGCGCTGGATGGCGTGGTCGACGCAACCCGGGCCGCAATTGTATGCCGCCATGGATAAATACCAGTCTCCGAAATGGTTGTAGAGATCATGGAGGTGCCGTGCCGCGGCGCGCGTGGCCAGTTCCGGATCCATCCGGTCATCGGTAGATGGAGTCTGGTTCAAACCGTATTCCTTGCCCCGGAAAGTCGCGAATTGCCACACTCCCACGCACAGCGCGCGCGACATCGCACGCGGAACAAAGCCGGATTCCGCTTGTGCCAGGAAAATAAGTTCTTCCGGCACGCCTTCTTCTCGCAGGATCTTCATGATCATGGGCTTGTACCGCCCGGAGCGCCGCAGCCCGTAAGCCAGAATCTTCTTGCCTCGCGGGGAAGAGAAGAAATTGATGTAACTCACCACCGCGTCGTTCTGTTCGAGCGGAAGCTGCGATGCCGTCACCCGAATCTGTTCCTGCACCTTATGGCGCAAGCTGGGATCGATGGGAAACGTCATCTGCAGAATCTCATCGAGTGGGGACTTCTCAAACCGCACTTCCTGATCGCCCTGCGAGTCGCTCGATTGATCTACGTCGTAGCGGTAGATCTGCTCGATCAGTTCGTCCGTATGCCGCTCCAGACGCGCGCGGTCGGGCAGGTTTTCCGGGGCCGTCAGCAGCACCTCGAGCACCCGGTCGAATTGCTTGCGGCCGTCTTCGATACGCCCTTCCTGGAAAGCCCGTTTCCCGGCAGCGAACCGGTCGTCGGCTTTCTTGATCAGAAAATCCACATCGGATGGCCGAGCTATTACCTGAAGGGCAGGGGAGAGATTGGGGGTTTCATTCGCGTACCAGGCCAGAGTCACATTCGGAGGGTCGATCAGCACTGGGTTCGCCAGCGGTTTACCGGGCGGCGCTGGGGGAACGAAAAAAGTTCGAAATTGCTTGGGAGGCGCCGTCGTGGCACAACTGCAGAGGGCAATTGCCGCCGCAGTGAGAATGCATCCTGCGGCGATCCCGCCCCTCATCCGTTCGCTCCGGTTTTAGGCATATTCGCTGAGTGTAACAAATCTCGTGCGGCTAAGCGGCATTCGGCTGCCCCTTGGGGGCTATCGGGAGTTTTTAGCTCCTCCTGTACCCTGAAGTTACCATGAATAGCTTTCGCAAGGAGTTATGGTTTGAAGTGCCTACGCGGCGGGCATTCTTAAACATCACAACCGCGGTCGCGGACTGCCTCCGGGAAAGCCAGATCCGGGAGGGCTTGGTCCTGGTAAACGCCATGCATATAACCGCCTCGGTCTTCATCAATGACGACGAAGGCGGGCTCCATCAGGACTATGACAAGTGGCTGGAAACCCTGGCGCCGCACGCGCCGGTATCCCAATATCTTCACAACCGCACTGGCGAGGATAATGCCGACGCCCACATGAAACGCCAGATCATGGGCCGGGAGGTAGTGGTGGCGGTAACCCAAGGCAAGCTCGATTTCGGCCCTTGGGAACAGATCTTCTATGGAGAATTCGACGGCCGCCGGACAAAGCGGGTTTTGGTGAAGATTATTGGGGAGTGAGCGCTGCTACTTCGCCTTGCGTTCGTCGGCCAACTGATCGCGATATAGCTTTTCGAGGCGTTCCACCGACTCGTGGAAGCCCTTCGGATCGACAAAGCGATCGGGATTGTAGGGATCGCCCGGTTTGTATTTCTCGTGCAACTTGAACTGCCCGGCATGGGAGGCGAGCCAGACGTCGATCTTCATTTCCTTCTGGTCATGGAACGTGCGTGCGTAGTCCTGGGTAATGCCCGGGTATTTTGGCATCCCGGCCACCTTTACGCCGGGATTGATGGACCCTGAATTGATAATCCCCACGCGGTAGGTTTTCCCAGCCTCGCGGACGTCCAGCGTGAAGCTGGTCGCCCCTTTGGTGTGTCCTGGATGATGATGAGCCGTCAACACCGTACCGCCCAACGAAATCGTATCACCGTCCTTCAATCTCCGGTCGACTTTGACCGCCGTAAACTGGGACTCGGTGGCCTCGCCGAAACGGAAATCCGTTTTCCCGCCGCTTTCGAGCAATTCGGCATCCTGCTCTGACATGAAAACCTTCGCGCCGGTCATCTTCTGGAGTTCCGCGAGCCCGGCAACGTGGTCCCAATGCCCGTGTGTAGCGACCAGGATCTTGGTGTCGGAAAGCTTGAACCCCAGTTTCTCGACCCCTGCTTTGATCTCCGGCACGGTTTCAGGCAGTCCGCTATTGATAAGGATGTTCCCCTCGGGGGTCGTGATCAAGTAAGTCGATAAATCGTAGGTGCCCACCCAATAAATGTTGCCCAGAATCTTAAAGGGCGGAAATGGCTGGGTCCATTCGGGACTTCCTTGCGCGAACGCCGAAGCTGCTAGCGCGTTAAATACAATGAATCGACTCAGCATAGGGGCAACCGTCCGTTCACTGCGGTGGAAGCGTTCCCAGGTAGGCTGAAATCGCGATGATGTCGTCTTCGGAAAGGTTCGCCACTGCTTTCTTCATGAGGGCCGCGTTAGTGCCGGCGCTCGATCCATTTTGCAAACAAATCAGTTGCCGGGCGATATAAACCGGTTGCAGTCCGGCAATTCGGGGCACTTCCCCAAGGCCCTGCAACTGGTCCCCGTGACAGAGCGCGCATTGAACGGTCTTGCCCTTACCGCCGGTCGTCACTAATTCCTCACCCTTGGCGACACTCCCCGGTGGAACATAGGCGATAAAAGCCGAGTGTGGATCGCGAGCGTCGGTTCGTTTCGGGTCGGCAGGGGTTTCGATGATGCGGTGGCCAATGGGTTCGGTCCCACCTTCTGGAGACACCACGCGGTGGCGTCCGCCGGTGGCGACGTAGGTCTTGGGCGGGGTGCTGGTTTCGACCACTTTCACCCAAGTTGCCGGCTTCAGCGCGGCGAAATATTCCGCGGATTTCCGGATATCTTCGTCTGAGGTCTCCTTCGCGATCGGACCCATTCGCCCATCGTCTTTGCGGACGCCCGACTTGAAATAATTCATCTGCCGCACCAGGTACTCGGCAGGAAGACCTGCCAGGTCGGCCGACTCCGGATGCCCTTGCCCAGACATCAGATGGCAGGACCCGCACGCCATCTTGGTGGCCCCTCCTTCGCCGGTCACGATCCGGGGCGCCGGACCGTGTTCCTCGGGAAACCAATCGGGCGGTGTCGCGTTCCCCGCGATCTTGGCAGGGTCATACTCTTTCTTGCTTCCCGGCACTCGCAAAGGATTCGGCGTAGGCGCACTGGGAGGCTGTACTTTGTCGGGAAGATTGTACGCCCACGCCGGCAGACCGTTAGGTACCGACGTTGGTGTTTGAGCCGCCGCCATCGAGCACAGAAGCGGAGTGAACAGCAGAACTCTAGGCCAATTAGTCATAAGTGTTGCTCCCAAATACCGGCAAAATCAATACCAGCGAGTATACATCAGTGGCAAACTCCAGAATATGACAGAGTGGAGACATGATGGCCGCCGAAAAAGGCCGGGACATTGCGCTGATTACGGGCGCCTCCGGGGGCATCGGCGAGGAACTTGCCCGCCAGTGTGCCGCACACGGGTACGATCTGGTTCTGGTTGCCCGCAATGAAGAGCGACTGCGTAAGCTGGCCGGCGATTTGGAGGGCAAGCATGGAATTCGCGCCGTAGTTCTGCGGGCTGATCTCGCCGATCCGGACGCTCCCCACCGGCTTTTTGAGGAACTGACCGCGAGGGGAATCGCAGTGGACGTGCTGATCAATAACGCGGGTTTCGGCATGCAAGGTCCCTTCGCTGAAATGGACGTGGAGGCGATAACGGGGATGCTGCAAGTCAACATGGCCGCGCTTACGCTCCTCACGCGGATTCTTCTTCCCCCGATGATTCGCAAGGGTCGTGGAAGGGTGCTCAATGTGGCCTCGACCGCAGCCTTCGTGCCGGGGCCATTCATGGCCGAGTATTATGCCTCTAAAGCTTACGTTCTATCGCTGACGGAAGCTCTCGCTAATGAGTTAAAAGGTACGGGGGTTACGGCAACAGCATTGTGTCCGGGCCCCACCAGCACGGGCTTCGCGGAGCGCGCTGGTATGGTTCACGCCAGCTTGTTCCAAAACAAAGTAATGGCTGTCGAGCAGGTCGCACGCGACGGATTTGAAGGCATGTTGCGGGGCCGGGCCGTGGTTCTCCCCGGAGCCAGGAACCGCTGGCTCGCCCGGCTGTCCGGAATAGTGCCGCGCAGCCTGTTGGCGAAAGCCGCGCGCAACTTGAACTCAATAGCGAAATAAGCCTGCTCGCGTTAGCGAGATTCCATCCCCTTTGACTTGAAAACTGGCGCCGCGGCAGCACTGGTCAGCGCCTGGATGAGCTTGTTCGCCGATTCTATATTCTTCGAACCCACGGCTACTCCAGCCGAAAAATTCATGTACTTCTGCACCTCGGACGGCAGCGGACCTACCAGTTGCACGCCAGGGATGCTGGTGACTTCGGGAATCAACGTCAAGATCATCTCAGCCTTCCCGTCGGCTACGTCCTTTTGCGAACGCTCGGACTCTGCTTCGAGAATGATCTTGGATTTCATTTGCTCGGCGATGCCCAATTGCGCAAATATTTTATCGGTATAGGCTGACGACGCCCCGTTGGGATTGAAAGTGAGCGACTTTGTCTGAAGCAAAGTTCGCTTGAGAGCCTCCAGAGTGCTAATGTCAGGCTTGGCCGCGCCGGCTCGAACCACCAGGCCTATGCCGATGCGAGTCACAGGGACGCGCGAGCCGGCCACGATCTTCCCTTGTTTGACGAGGTCGTCGATCACGTCGGAGGTAAGGATGGCGACATCGAACGGCTCCCCGCCGACAATCTTATCTCTCAACACCGTCGAAGCATTGTATTGCGTCACAGCGCGGCATTTGAGCGATGCCTCGGCAACCGGCAGCAGTTCGTTGGTGGCGCCCTTTACGCCATTGGAAATCAAAACATGCAGATCCGCACTTTCGGCCACGGCAAATGACGACAAACAGGCGATCGAGGCAAGCAGAACTAAGTTGCGCATGAGGTTTGGCATGGTGCTCCTTTTCAGTCCTTCAGTCTACCTTGCCCGCACTGCGCCGCCGGGGATGTGACACAATGAGACACATGGAACGAGCCAGCGTCCGCGACCTCCATCTCAAAACCAGCGCGCTAATCAAAAACGTCGCCCAAGGGCAGACCTATGTGATCGAATCGCGCGGCGTGCCGGTAGCCGAATTGCGCCCAATTAGCGCCCGGCGCGCCACCACCAAGCTGCCCGATCGCGAGGCATTCATCCGCAAGCTGCCAAGGTCGAAAACCGACACCGGGCGCATTCTGGAGGAAGACCGGGTTTGAATGGTCATTACTTCGACGCAGCTTACGTAGCGAAATGTTATCTTCAAGAACCGGACGCCGCTGCCGTGCGCGAACTGGCGCGATCGTCTCCTTCTCTACACACTTCTGCCCTGTCGATCGCCGAAGTTGCCTGTGTATTTCACCGCCACGTGAGGGAAGGAACGCTAAAGGGAAAGGCAGCTAACCAGGTGCGCGATGCATTTCTGGAGGATGTCGGAAACGAAGCCTGGGTTCTGGTGCCGGTGACGAATCTTATTCTCCGCCGGGTGGAGATACTGACGCGCACCCTGCCCGGCAGCACGTTTCTTCGCGCCGGGGACGCGATCCACATTCTATCTGCCATTGAGGCCGGGTTCCACGAGATTTGGAGCAACGACCGCCGTCTCCTCGCCGCCACCGCGCAGTTCGGCTTGCACGGTCGAAGCGTTAAGCCTTAGCGCTAATCGAAAATTCGGCTCGAGAGCAGATCGATTCCAAGTTCTGGTATTTCCAGCCAGGCAACCTCCATCAGGCTCTGGTCGCACATATACGGCATGCAAATACTGTTCGAGCGAGATGGCAGTCTCGGCGCATAAGGCCAGCCCGGACCGCGTGGTCGAACAGGCCTTGCCCAGTTGCACCATGTGGGTGGATGGGTTCAACGGTGTGGCGAACCATCCTCGTCAGACTATGAACTTCGCGATCATCGCTGCGCTGGAATTCGGAGGCTGAGGAGTGGACCCGGGAACGCTCCTGGAATGCTTTGCGACTCGGACAGCGCGGGAAAGGAATGGCCGGGTAAATCGCTTCTACTCCACCTGGGCGCAAATGACGGACGCACTAAAAATCCACGGGATCAATCTTATCGTCTATGGCTCGATTCGGAGTGCCGGGGTGATTCGGATTCAAGTTGAAATACGAGGCGCGTCTTGTTAAGCCGCTGTTTTGGAAGAAGCCTTGCACAGGACCAGCACTTCCGCAGCAAGTTTGACAAGGTCATCCAGCGATGAGGTTTTTCGCCGATAGAGAGCGCCCATATCCTCGATTTCCCGTTGTTGCCGCGGGCTCGCCATTCCGGTTAACACCACCACGCGAATATGTTCCAGGGCGGGGGCTTTGCGGATGGCGCGCAGGATCGCCAGGCCATCAAAGAGGGGTAAATACAGGTCCAGGAGGATGACACAAGGAATGGGCTCGCGGGTGCCCGTCCGGTGCTCAGAAACAAACTGAAGCGCCGCCTCCCCATTGTTCAGAATCTCTAACTCATAATCCTCTTTCTGTTGGTCCAGCGCGTGGCGAAAGAGAGTTACGTCGACCTCGTTATCGTCGATGAGAACAATTCTTGCAGGATGCATTGTTTTCACATTGTATCGCGAGTCTCCGGAAGGAAGGGGTGCAAAAATTTCCTTTGTAACCTTTTCGGCTGAGCCAGATCTCACGAACGTGAAGCGCATTCATATTGCCATTGCCGAGGACGATCCGGCCGACCGTATGTGGCTGACGACGGTACTCGATAACCTTGGATTAAATTATCGGCTCACCATTGCCGTCGATGGGGAGGAGGCTAGAGAGTTCATCCTTAAACTCAGCCAATATACAAACGTTCCTCCGGCCCAGCTTATCTTTCTCGACATGAATATGCCGAAACTGACGGGCTTGGAAGTTCTCCGCGAAATCCCGGGCTCGGCACAACTGCCGGTGTGTGTACTAACCAGCTCTCAACGCGAGCGGCAATTGGTAGAGCGGCATTTTGCTCCTAAAAAGGTGAGTTATCTTAGGAAACCTGTGGACGCACAACAACTGCTCGATTGTATGCGGTGTCACGATCACCTGCGACCGGTAGCCGAGCAGCTCGTAAAACATCGTTAGGTACTCTCATTTTGTGAGCGGAAGGATACGTGCTCTTTACACCAGCACCGTAAACACATTCTCAGATTCCTTGCGCTCTACCGGATGGTACAGCGTATCGCGTTCGAGCGGCTCGCGGCCGGCCTCGCGGATCAAGCGCAGCAGTTCGCTACGGCGCAGGCTGCCGCTGGTGGCCCCTCCGGCATCGCGATAGATCTTCTCTTCAACCACGGTGCCATCCAGATCGTCCGCGCCAAAACGCAGCGCAATCTGCGCGATCTGCGGAGTCATCATCACCCAGTAAGCCTTGATGTGCGGGATGTTATCGAGCATCAGCCGGGAAACCGCAATTTCACGGATGTCATTAAAGCCGGTGGTCTTCCCCACATGCGACATCGCGGTATTGTCCGGATGGAACGCCAACGGAATGAAGGTCTGGAACCCGTGGGTCTCGTCCTGCAACCCACGCAGCTTCAGGAGGTGGTCCATGCGGTCCTCTTCCGTTTCAATGTGGCCGTAAAGCATGGTGCAGTTGGAATGGATCCCCAGCTTATGGGCGGTGCGCGCGCACTCAATCCACTGATCGCCTGAAAGTTTGTGATCGCAGATAATGCGGCGCACGCGCTCGGCGAAGATTTCGGCGCCCCCGCCGGGCATCGAATCCATGCCCGCGTCCCGCAGCCGCTCCAGCACTTCGCGATGGCTGATCTTGGTGCGTTGGGCGAAGTAACCGATCTCGACCATAGTGAAGGCCTTGAGATGCACCTCCGGGTAGCGCTGCTTCAACCCGCGCAGCATGTCGCAGTACCATTCGAGCGAAAGTTCGGGATGCAGGCCGCCCACGATGTGAAATTCGGTAACGCCTTCGGCGTGGCCGCGTCCGGCTCGCTCCCAGATTTCCTCGAGCGAAAACGCGTAGGCGGTGGGGTCCTTGGCCTTCTTGCCGAAAGCGCATAGCTTGCAGCTGGCCACGCACACGTCGGTAGGATTGATGTGGCGATTGACGTTGAAAAAAGTCTTATTGCCGTGAAGGCGCTCGCGCACCTGGTTGGCCATCCAGCCGACGCTGAGGAGGTCCGGGGTTCGATAGAGTGTTAGCCCGTCGTCCCCATTCAGGCGCTCGCCAGCCTCGACCTTGTTGCGGATGGGGAGCAGGCGTGGATCGTCAAATACGGGTGTCATCGGGAACCGTCACTTCCAGAAAATATCGCTCGCCCAGAATACAAAGAATATCACGCTGACGTAGCCGTTCATGGTGAAGAACGCGGCGTCGACGCGTGTCAGATCGTGGGGCCACACCAGGCGATGCTCCCACAGCAGCAGGCCCGCCACCGCCGCGATCCCAGCCCACGCTAATCCGCCCAGCCGGAAGGCCTCAACCAGCATGATCAGGCAAAGCAGCATCCCCACATGCAGCAGGCGCGAAATCCACAAAGCTCCGGGGATGCCGAAGCGGCGCGGGATGCTGAACAAGCCGGCTTCGACGTCGAACTCATAATCCTGGCATGAATAGATGATGTCGAAGCCCGCGGTCCAGAGCGTGACGGCGGCCGTTAGCCATAAGATGCGCGGATCGAGCGAACCGCGCATAGCGATCCAGGCCCCAGCCGGAGCCATCCCCAACGAAAACCCCAGCACAGCGTGCGAGAGCGACGTAAAGCGCTTGGTGTAGGAATAAAACATCAGCACCGCGAGCGCGAGCGGCGCCAGCTTGAAGCACAGCGGATTCAACTCCCGCGCGGCGAACAGGAACACCACGCTCCAGAACGCGATAAAACCCCACGCAAAGCCGCGCGACAGGATGCCGGCCGGCAAGTGCCGCATCCTGGTGCGGGGATTTCTGCGGTCGATCTCGGCATCCAGCACCCGGTTGAATGCCATGGCTGTCGAGCGCGCGGCCACCATGCATACTACGATCCAGACCAGCTTGAACCCCAAGCCCCGGCGATCAAAGCCCCCATCGCGCCAGGCCAGCAAGGCACCCGTCAGCGCGAAGGGCAGGGCAAACACGGAGTGCTCGAACTTAATCATCTCGAGCGTCAGCCGCACGCGCTTCAGAAAGGATGGCAAGCTACTATTCTAAAGGAATGCGAATTCCGCCCGCGCTGATCGTCGCCACACTTTTATTTAACGCGTGCGGATCAACCCCCGGTGTCACCGATGAAATCGGGCTCACGCAGATAACCTTCCCCAATGGCGTCCGGATCAACGCCGAGACCATGCGCGACGACATCGAGCTACTGAAAGGCATGATGTTCCGCGAGTCATTGCCGCAAACTCGCGGCATGCTTTTCATCCACCCGGAAGAAGCCATCTTCCACTACTGGATGTACCGCACCAAAATTCCGCTGGACATTATCTGGATGGACCACGATCGCCAAATCGTCGAGATGTCGCTCGACACGCCGCCGTGCCAATCGGCGAGCGCCAAGGATTGCACGAATTATGGAGGCCAGTTCAAATCGAAATATGTGCTCGAAGTGAATGCGGGTGTCGCCAGAAAGAACGGGCTCAAGGCCGGGGACACGCTGAACTTTTAGGCCGAAGGCGACACTTCGCGGTGCATTGCCGCTCCCACCTTGCGGTTGCGGGCCAGCATGTAGAGACCGATGGCTTGATCCAAAGACGGCATCGGGGCGATTCCCAGCGCTTCCATCTTGACGTTCGATAGCGCCGAAAACTTCGGCCGTCGCGCGGCGGTTCTGAACTCACGTTCGTTCGTAGGTTTCAACGGAGGCTGGACGCCGGCTGCCGCAAAAATCTTCACCGCCCAGTCGAACCAAGAAATGGGCGCGCCACCGCCGATGTGGAACAGTCCCTGAGCCCCGCGTTCCACCAGGTCGGCTGTCCGCGAAGCCAGCGCCGGAGCAAATGTAGGCGATGCCACGTGGTCTTCCACGACTTTAATGGGTTGCCCATTCGCGGCCAAACGCAGCATGAGTTCGACGAAGTTGCCGCGCGCGGTGTCGAGCCCCGCGGGACCGTACACACCCGACGTCCGGATGATAAGCGCGTGGTCCAGATAAGCGCGGGCGTAGTATTCGCCGGCCAGCTTAGATACTGCATACGCACCCAGCGGACGCGGCGTGTCCTGTTCGGTGTAGACCCGTCCCGCCATGCCATCGAACACGTAATCCGTCGAAAAATGTACCAGCCTGGCATCCGCCTGCCGGCAGGCCACGGCCAGATTGCGCACGGCCAGCGCATTCACCATAAAAGCGGCGGTGGGTTCTTTCTCCGCGACGTCCACCTGATTGTAGGCGGCCGAGTTCAGCACAATCGTGGGATCGCAGTCAGCCAGGCACCGCTCGACGTGTGCCGCATTGGTGATGTCGACGTCGGCCCGCTCGAATGCGGTGACCGCGTATCCGCGCTTGCCGAACTCGATTTTCAGTTCGACGCCGAGTTGCCCGCCACTCCCGAATATTGCGACGCGATCGGTTTGCACTTGGGGGCGCGCCAGGATTATTTGAAGGTAAACGCGGCCCAAACAATTACTGCCACCGCGGTCGGCAGCGTAATCTCCAGCCAATTCCTGCGCAGGAAACCCCCGAATTGTGCGGCGTTGCTGGCGGCGAGGGTGACCCGCGGCTCCTCGGCGGGACGCGGCGCCAGAGAATTCGCCAAGCGGCTCCGCAAATTTGAAGGGAGTCCGTTTAACGCCTTCACGATTTCCTCCCGCCCGCGCCGGTCGGCGATCAGGATGGTTGCGGAATTGAAGCTATTGGTGGATTGCTCCAGCTCCTTGCGCAATCGGGCGGGAATCTCGCCCACCGAACGGTACACTTGCGTGCGCCCGGTTTTAGCGATGAAGATGGTGGACGTTTTTACGGTAACTCGGTGCATCTTGGCCCCTCAGCTTTCAATCGGCGCAGCCTTTGCGGCGCCCCGTTCCATCGTTCCCATCCTCTTCGGGATTGCGCCCGCGTCAGTGACCGCATGGCTCATGGTTACTTCGATGAATCCCAGCGCCGCCTTCGAGAGAGCTTTATCCTTCCTATAGATTAGCCCAATCTGCCGCACCATTGGCTCGGGTCCGAGCGAGCGCGCCGCCAAGCGGCCGGCGGCAACTTCCTCGCGGCAATGCGAGCCCGCGAGAAAGGCCACGCCTAGCTCCGCCATCGCGAAACGCTTCAGCATTTCGGTCGAATCGAGCTCCATCGATATCGTTACCTGGTCCTCCACCGGCTCGAGCCACGCGTTCAGACGATTGCGTGTTTGACCCGCCTTCGGCATCAACAGCGGAAGCCCCGCGAGATCCTGCGGAAGAATTCCCTCTTTGTTGGCGAGATGATGGCCTGGAGGAAACAGCGCTTTGATTTCGTCGGAGTGAATTTTGGCCACCTGGAGCCGCTTCTCCGTCACCGGCAATTGGGTGATGCCGAAGTCCGCCTGGTTATCGACCACCGCCTCCACTACGCGGGTTCCATAGGCGCGATCGACAAGTATCTGCACATTGGGGAAGCGTTTCTTATATTCCGAGAAAACCCGCGGCAGCACGTAAATGCAGGTGGCCTCATTTGCGGCAATCACCAGTTCTCCGCGCGGAACTCGTTCCAGTTCATTGATCGAATCCTGAGCGCGGCGCCGCAGATCCAGAATTTGCTCGGAATACTGCGCAAAGATTTCCCCCGCCGGAGTCAGCGCGATCTTGGTCCCCAGCCGGGCAAACAGAGGCGCGTTCATTTCCTGCTCAAGCTGGCGCACCTGGGCGCTTACCGCCGGCTGCGTGCGGTAACAGGATTGCGCCGCCTTCGAAAAACTCTTCAGGCGGACAATTTCGAGAAACGTATGGAGTTGATCCAGATCCATTAAAGGGCCATCGAATGCTGGTAACCGTACTCTAGTATCTCACGCGTACCTCAGGACTAGGTTGAGCTGCAGAGTACCCAGAATTCGGCCCGCGCCCGTTTGTCAAAACGCGTAAAAGCGGCAGAGACCACGAAAAAAACAAACTTCCGCGCATCCCAAAGAATCGTTTATTTCGCGTTGGGATCGTTCTGCATCATACCGAAAATGTGGCCTTCGGTGTCCTTACAATACGCCAGCCAGCCGACTCCGGGGACTGGCATCTTCGGGAGCGCCATGCTGCCGCCATTTCCCAGAACCGACTCGATCGACTTATCGAGATTTTCGACTCCAATGGTGTTGGCGCAGGGCTGATTGGGATAATGGCGCGGCATGATGCCACCGTCAATGCCGGGTTCCGGCGACTTGCCGGTGGTAATCATCCAGTACTCCATCGGCCCATCCCATTTCTTGATGGTCCAACCGAAAACTTTGGTATAAAAATCAATAGCGCGCTGGGGGTTCTCAGCGGGAATTTCAAAATGAACTGGCCGTGGCATGAATTCTCCTCCCCGTTATGATAGTGCTTAGCAGACAATGACGCCAAACCCCGCACCTTGATATACTTGTAATTTGTCCGGTCCGCCCCGGTGTGCCGGAGTGTGTGCCGTGGGGCAGGAGTACGCCGTGTTCTTTCATCTTCGGGACCTGGATGTCCGCGCCGGCCGGTTTGATGTCGAAATCGCGCCAGGCGACATTGATTTTCAACTAGGGGCGAAGGACAAAGATACCAATCTGCACCAGGCTGGGCCGCTGCGCGCGCAAGGCAAAGCGGAGCTGGTCATGGGATCGGACGCGGAAATTCGCGTATCCGGCCACTTGACGGTGGAGATGGAAGCGGATTGCGACCGGTGCCTGGAACCGGCGCGGTTCGCGATCGATTCCGATTTTGCGTTATATTATCGGCCGGTAGCCGAAGGGTATGGCGATGAAAAAGAGATCGACAGCGGCGAGGCCGAAATGGGTTTCTACGAAGGCGATGGAGTGGAACTGAATGACGTGCTTCGTGAGTTTATTTTGTTGACGCTGCCCATGCAGCGGGTTTGCAGGGAGTCCTGCAAAGGGATCTGTCCGCTGTGCGGGCAGAACCGGAATCAAGAAGAGTGTCAATGCCAGGCGGAAACCAGTGACGACCGCTGGGCGGCGCTCAAGAGTTTGAAATCTTAGATAAGGTAAAAGAACGTGCCCAATCCAAAACGACGTCATTCCAAGCGCCGCACTTCGACCCGCCGCGCTCACGATTCGCTGACCCGCGCGGTCCTCTCCGAGTGCCCCAGTTGCCACGAACCCAAGCTCCCGCACCGCGTGTGTCCGCGTTGCGGAAAATATAAAGGGCGCGAAGTCGTCGAAGTTGTCGAAGAATAGACTGCGCGCGTTCCCATGCTGACAATTGCGGTAGACGCAATGGGCGGCGACCACGCTCCAAAGGCGGAGGTCGAAGGAGCTATTCGCGCGGTATCCGAGTTGGGCCTCCGCGTCATCCTGGTCGGTCAGGAAGAAGTGATCCGCCGGGAATTGGCAAACCATACCGGCGCCAATTCTCTGCCCATTGAAGTCCGCCATGCGGCCGAGATCATCACCATGGAGGATTCGGCCGCGAAGGTGGTTCGCACCAAGAAGAATTCTTCGATCCACGTGGCTGCGCGCCTGGTGCGCGATGGCGGAGCGCAAGGCTTCGTATCCGCAGGCAACACCGGAGCCGTAATGGCCATCGCCAAGATGGTGCAAGGCATGATTCGGGGAGTGCAGCGTCCCACGCTGGCATCGGCTTTCCCAACGCTCAAGGGAACGCCCGTAGTGGTAGTGGACGTGGGGGCGAATGTCGATTCCACCCCGGCCATGCTCGCGCAGTTCGCCGTGATGGGTGAAATCTACTCGCGCTACATTTTCAAAATCCGCTCCCCGCGCGTGGGGCTGCTCTCGATCGGCGAAGAAGAGCACAAGGGGAACGATCTCACCCGCGCGGCGACGCCGCTGCTTAAGGCCCTCCCGCTGCGTTTCATCGGCAATGTGGAAGGCCGCGACATTTATTCCGGCCTCGCCGACGTTGTGGTGTGTGACGGTTTCATCGGCAACGTCGCGCTCAAGGTGAGCGAAGGTTTGGTTGAGATGATGCAAAGCATGCTGCGCGAATCGCTCGAAGCGACGGCCACGCGCAAACTGGGCTATGTACTTTCGCGCGAAGCATACAAGGACTTCCGCAAGCGCGTGGATTATTCCGAGTACGGCGGGGCGCCGCTGCTCGGCGTAAAGGGCGTTAGCATAATTTGCCATGGCCGGTCCAACGCCAATGCCGTCAAGAATGCGATCCGGGTGGCGTCGGAGTTTGCGCATAGCCGGATTAATGAGAAAATAGAAGCGGAACTGGACCGCACTGCAGCCAGCAAAGTCCTAGCGCAATGAAACGCGCACTGAGTCTCGCTTTCTGCCTGATGGCAGCCCTTGCCGGCGCCTCCGGCCAGAGACTCGATCCGATTCAGTGGACGCTCACTTCAGATGTCTCTAAAGCCCCACCCGGCTCGTCAGTGCTGCTGCATTTGAGGGCCAAGTTCCAGGAGGGCTGGCATCTTTACTCGCTCACTACACCAAAAGGCGGCCCCATTCCGACCACCGCCGAGCTGGCGGAGAACCCTTCGCTGAAGGGTTCGAAACTGTATCAACCCCCGCCGATTCGCCAGTTCGACAAGAATTTTAATCTCGATACGGAAACATTTGAGAAAGAAGTTGATTTGCCAGTCACGGCGATTCTGGGGCAGAATGCCAAAGGCTCTGTTGAACTGATCGCCAACGTGCGGTATCAAGCTTGTAACGACCGGCAGTGTTTGCCACCCCGCAAGAAGACTGCGTCGTTCACTGTAGTAGTAGACACTGCGGCGGCAGCTCCTTCAGCTTACGTGGTCCCGGCCGGATACACCGAGATCAAGCCCGGGGCGGTGGCGATTAAGGTCATCCCAGCGGCGCCGGGTTCGGTTTCGTCGAGTTCGGCGGCTACGCCTGCGAGCGGTGGCGGGCTTCCCACATTTCTGATCACCGCCTTCGGCCTTGGCTTGGCCGCGATTTTTACGCCGTGCGTGTTTCCCATGATCCCGATCACGGTTTCGTTTTTCTTGAACCAGCGCGGCGGGATACTGCAGGCCGTCGTGTTCTCGGCTGGCATTGTGGTCCTCTTCTGCGCTCTCGGGTTGGGCGTAACCGCCGCAGTGGGGCCGTTTGGAGTAAATCAACTAGGTGCTAACCCCTGGGTCAACGGGTTCATTACGTTGGTCTTCGGCGCGTTTGCTCTTAGCCTCCTGGGAGCTTTTGAAATCACTCTGCCATCGAGTATGCTTACCAAACTCGATTCGGCCTCCCGGCGTGGTGGCTACCTTGGAACGCTGCTCATGGGACTCACCTTCGCGCTGACTTCGTTCGCGTGCATTGGTCCGTTCATGGGGAGTTTGTTGGTGGCCTCGGTCCAGTCGAAGGGTTTGCAGCCCGTGTTGGGAATGGTGAGCTTCGCGGGCGGCTTGGCTTCCCCCTTCTTTTTCCTGGCGGCGTTTCCGTCCTACTTGAAAAAACTGCCGAAGAGCGGCGGGTGGCTCGCCCGCGTAAAGGTCGTCATGGGATTCGTGCTTCTCGCGGCAATGCTCAAATACGCTTCGAATATCGACCAGGTTCTTCAGCTTGGATGGCTCACCCGGGAGCGTTTCCTGGCTGGCTGGTTCGTGCTTTTCGCACTGGCGGGGCTGTATCTGCTAGGGCTGCTCAAGCTCGAAGGAAATGAGGATGGCGATCACCTGGGCATTGGCCGTCTGCTGGTTGCCAGCGTTTTGTTGATCTTTGCGTTTAGTTTGCTGCCGGGCATGTTTGGCGCTCCGCTGGGCGAACTGGACGCCTACGTTCCGGCGCCCTCCGCGTCCGTGGCGCTGAACGGGCGCGCGGCACCTGGAGCGTCCCAGGTCTGGATGAAGAATCAGTATAAAGAGGCGCTCGATCAGGCTCGATCCGAAAACAAGCTGGTGCTGGTGACTTTCACCGGTTACGCCTGTACCAATTGCCATTGGATGAAGGCAAATATGTTCCCGCGGCCGGAGATCGCCGAAGCAGCCAGGAAGTTGGTGCTGGTGGAACTCTACACCGATGGCACCGACAAGGAATCGGAAGAAAATCAAAAACTGCAGGACGAGAAATTCTCGACCGTCGCCATTCCGTATTACGCGATTCTCGATCCGGACGGCAAAGTGGTCGCCAGCTTCGCCAAGGGCATGACCAAGGACGCCCAGGAGTTCCTGGCGTTCCTCACCGCCCGGCCGGCGTAGATTACTCCGCTAAAACCTTGTGCACAAATTGAACTGCCATCGAACCTTCGCCGACAGCGGAGGCGACTCGTTTCACGCTGCCGGCGCGGATGTCGCCCACCGCGAAAACTCCGGGAAGACTGGATTCGAGCATATGCGGAGCGCGGCGCAAGGGCCAGCCGTGTTCCACGTCACTCCCGGTCTTGATAAAACCTTGAGTATCGAGTTCGACCTGTTTTTGTAACCACTCGGTGTTAGGGCACGCGCCGGTCATCACGAACAGGTGCTGCACTTCATGAATGCCGCGAGCATCTGTCTTAGTATTGTGCCAGTAGATCCGCTCCAGGTGCGAATGGCCTTCGAGCGCCTCGATCTCGGTCCAGGTCGTGGTGGTGATTTTGGGGCTGGCTTCGATGCGGGAAATCAAATACTGCGACATGGTCTTTGAAAGGCTGGGCCCGCGGACGAGCAGATGAACATGCTTAGCCATTTGTGAAAGAAACATGGCGGCCTGCCCGGCCGAATTTCCGCCGCCGACCACGGCGATCTCCTGGTTGCCGCAGACTTCCGCCTCGATGCGAGTAGCGCCGTAATAAACCCCCACGCCCTCGAACTGCGTCAGATTCGGCAGGTCGAGTTTGCGATAGCGGCTGCCGGCGGCCATGATGATGGTTCGGCCGCGCACCGATCCTCCGTCATCGAGCTCGATAGTGTAGGCGGGTCGAGCGGTCTTTAGCGCAGTGGCGGAACGAGCGATTGCGATGCGCGCCCCAAACTTCTCCGCCTGCAGAAAGGCGCGGTTGGAGAGTTCCTGCCCGGTAATGCCTAAGGGGAAGCCCAGATAGTTCTCGATCCTCGAACTGGCGCCTGCCTGGCCCCCGGGCGCACTCCTCTCAAGGACCAGAACGCTTAGCCCCTCGGAAGCCCCGTACACTGCCGCAGCCAGCCCGCTGGGCCCGGCCCCGACGATTATAAGGTCGGAAACTTCACCCTGATCGATTTCGTCGTTCAATCCGAAGCAGGCCGCGGCTTCGGAATTGGTGGGATTGCGAAGAGCGAGTTCGCCGCGGCAGATGAGAACTGGAATATCGGCGACCGCAATTCCGAAATGGTCCAGAAGGGTCTGCACGGAGGAATCGGACTCAACATCCAGATAAGTGTGAGGATGCCCGTTGCGCGTGAGAAACGCGCGGAGCCGCAAGGTATCGCTCGAATGGCGGGACCCAACCAATACGGCATCGCCTACCGAGTGAGCAATCAGATACACGCGGCGCAGGACGAATGCATTGAGGAAAATCTCGCCCAAGGCGACATCGGTCTGCATAATATGGCGCAGATTGCCGCGGTCGATTTCAAGCAGAGTGCTGGCCTCGCGGGCGCGCCCTCGCACGAGACTCCGGCGGCCCGAGAGCATGTTTACTTCGCCGGTGAATTTCCCGCGATCGAGAACTCGCAGGACCGATTCACTCCCGGAGGCTACGCTGACAATCTCGACGCTGCCTTTCAGAATCACAAAGACGCCATGCTGCGCATCCCCCTGTTCCATGAAGACCTCACCGGCCGCGGCGTCCAGTTGCCGGCCGAAGGGCAGCAGGCGCTGGATTTGCGCGTCGTCGAGCCGCGGGAACATGGGGTCGGGGGTTTCGGGGATATCAGGCATTGCCGGTCTTCATAGGATGACACGGTGTCGCGCTGCGATTCAGACGTTTTGGGCGAGCCTGCGGACGAAATCCACATCGCCCTCGAGGAAGTCATAGCCTGGCAGTTGCTTGGGGTGCGCCCAGGCAATCTGTGCGAAGTCCAGATTTTCAGGCTCGCCCGAGAACTGGGTTACGCGAAAGAACACCAGGCGAGTGAGATGTCCGGCTTGATAACTGAAGTCATAGCGCTCGATTTCTTCACCGATCTGCGCTTCAATTCCAAGTTCTTCGCGAAGCTCGCGCACCAAAGCCCCGCGCAGGTTTTCGCCGGGCTCGACTTTGCCGCCCGGAAACTCCCATTTGAGGCCATGGCGCCCGCGCGGTTTGCGCTGTCCGATGAGAATGTTGCCGTCACGCTCAATCACCGCCGCCACCACGTCCACGATTACCCGCGTCTCCCGGTCCATTAGGGATAATTGAAGCACGAATGCCTAGCGAGTGTCTGCTCGACCATTTCCAGAATCCGCGTAACGCCGGCGAACTTTCGCCCCCCGCAGTGGTGGTTGACGTCACGAATCCAGCCTGCGGCGACATGCTGCGGCTTTCGGCGCGCTTTGCGAACGGGCGTGTGGCCGAAGCCCGCTTCCTGACGCGCGGCTGTACGGCAGCCATTGCCGCCGGGTCGGCGCTTACCGAATGGATGGCGGGAAAATCCTGCCCAGAGCTGGTCCAGGTTGCGGCCGCCGACATCG
>JANXXL010000188.1 GCA_025350625.1 Bryobacterales bacterium
CCAGGGCTGTGAGTTTCTGGAAGGAAACGACTGTACCGTCTACGAAGCCCGCCCCGGCAACTGCGAACGCTTCCCGCACTTACTTCGGGGAAGCGGGTCACTCGAAAGCAGGATGTGGGATTTAGTGGACCGGGCCACCTACTGCCCAATCGTCTACAACTGGATGGAAAAGGTAAAGGGCCTCACGAAGTTCCGGCCGTCGAGCGGCGGGTAGCGAAGCCCTCAGCAATAGCCTTTAGTGCTGCAGCGGGCCGCCATGCCGCATTCCGGGACCGAATCCGCCGCCCATCAGCATACCGAGGCCGTCGCCGAGCTTGGTCTGCTGGTCAGGCGTGAGAACCGCATAAATCTGCGCGGCAGCCTTGGAACGAGTGGCTTCCAACGGCTGTTGCAGTTGCGAAATCTGCATGGTCAAGGCGTCGATCTTAGCGGTGTCGTTGCTTTTAATCGCGTCCCGCAAGCTGGCGCGCAAAGTCTTTAACTGGGCGGCTGAACCCTGCGATTGCACCTGGGCATCCGCCAAAATGGTGTGTACCTGGTTTTGCTGGGTGGCGTTCAAGGCCAGGAATTTGGTCAACATGTCTTCCAGATGTTGGCTGAAATCCCCTGCCGCAGCGCCGCGTCGTCCCTCTGCGCGCGGTTGGGCCAACAGGGCCGCGGCCATTAACAGGGGAACACAAAAGAGACGTAGTTTCATTTCGGTGTCGTTAACTCCTCGTCTACTTAGACGGACGCAGCTAGCCCAAAGATTACAGGGTTTTTGCCATCTTTTGGATAGACGCGTCCAGCCGCTGCCGGTGTTTCAGAACACCTTCAAATAAATCGCCGACTCGATCGAAGCGATCTAGCACATTGCCAAGATGAAACTGCTCCGGGCGCAGGCGGGGCGTGACCTCGTCCCAGGCAAGCGGGGTGGCCACTGGAGCGCCTGGGTAGGCTCGCAGAACGTAGGGCGCGGAAATGGTCTTGCTTTGCCCGATCTGCTGCCAATCGAAGTACACTTTACCTTTTTCACGGCGCGACACGGCGCGGGGCGTGGTGAACAGGCCCGGGCGCTCGGCGGCACCCAGCATGGATAGCGCTTCGGCGAACGAGCGGACCTGGGCGTAGGTATAGCGGGGATCGAGCGGCACGAAGATATGCATGCCATCGCCTCCCGTGGTCTTGGGGAAGCTCAGCAGCCCGATTCGGTCGAGCAGGGCTTTCACCCACAACGCCGCCTCGACGATCTTTTCGTAGCCGCACTCATAGGGGTCCAGGTCAATCAGCACATAGTCCGGATTTTCAAGAGACCCCACGCGGCTCATCCAGGGATTGTGATCGATACAGCCCAGGTTCACCAGGAAGAGCAGCGTGGCGCGGTCGCCGCCGATGGCGTATTCGATGTCATCGGCGACGGAGGTAGGCAGCCACTTGGGAAAACTCTCCGCCACTTGCTTTTGAAAAAAGAATGGCTTGTCGATGCCGTTGGGATAGCGCTTAAGCGATAACGGGCGGTCTTTAAGGTGCGGCAGAAGCAGCGGCGCGACGGCGTTGTAGTAATTGAGCAGATCGCGCTTGCGGTACCCGTCCTCGGGATAGAACAATTTGTCGAGATTGGTGAACTTCAAACGCCGGCTGTCGATGGTGAGCGTGGCTTCTTTGAGATCTTCGCCTAATAGCGGAATGCGCGTTGAGACGGGCGGCGGGGCCAGATCCTCGCGCAGTCCCAGAAACACCGGCGCGCGCAGACGTCCCTCCTCAGTCCAATTGGCGAACTTCACTTCGCATATCAATTCCGGTTTCGCCCAAATGACCTTGCGGGGAAGCCCGCGCACGGGTTCGAGGGGTGATTCCTTGGTAACTAGAGGGGCGAGCTTGGTAATTAGCGTCCGGACCATTTTGGCGTCGAAACCGGTACCTACGTTTCCGGCCCAAGTCAGCTTCCCGCTCGGGCCGGGGGTCCGGTTCCCTAAAACCAGCGCTCCCAGACCATGCCGCTCACCCTCGGTGTAACCGCAGATCGCGAAATCCGCGGAATCGACCACTTTCCATTTGGTCCAATCGGAGGAGCGCCGCGATTCATAGCGGCTGTGCGCGCGCTTCCCCACGATTCCCTCTAGGCCTTGCTGTTTCGCGGCAGCCAGCAGTTCCGAGGCGTTGCTGGTGAAGTGCTCGGAATAACGGATGATGTCATTGGGCTGCAAGACGCCCTCAAGTAGTTTTTTACGCTCGAGCAGCGGCAGAGCACGCAGATCGCGCCCATCGAGGTAGAGCAAGTCGAAAGCGAAGAACACCACCGGGTGGCTGCGCGCGAGCCGCGCGATGGCGCGGGGTTCGGCCACATTAATGCGCTGCTGCAGCATCTCGAAGCTGGGACGGCCCTGGGCGTCGAGCGCCGCGATTTCCCCATCCACAATCGCCTGCCGCGCGCGGATTTGGTGCGGCAAAATGGAGACCTCGGGATACTGCTTGTCTATCGCATTGCCTTTGCGCGAAATCATCCGCAATTTTCCGGATTCGATAAAGCAAATCGCGCGTACCCCGTCCCACTTGATTTCGTAGACCCAGTCGTCTCCTGCAGGCGGCGCGCCTTTCCCCAGTTCAGCCAGCATGGGGATGATGATCCGGGGCATGTCCCCCAAGGGTGTCGTGACGTCGGGAGCGGCTTCGAGGCCGCGCGCGATTTCTTCCTGCGAACGGCCGCTCAGCACACTACGCGAATGATCCTCGGGATCCCACCCTAGTTGGGCGGCCGCATCCTTTTTCTTGAGGAGGAGCCACTCATTACCCTTGCCGCGTTTCATGCGCACGATGGCAAACTCGCCTGCCAGTTTCTCGCCGGCCAGGCGGAACTTGAAATCGCCACGCGTCAGTTGTTCCTCCGCAGTCGAGTCACCCAGCAACTGATAGGTGCCGCGATCCCACAGCATCACGCTGCCGCCGCCGTAGTTGCCTTTGGGAATCACGCCCTCGAAATTCCCGTATTCCATAGGGTGATCTTCGACCATCATTGCCAGACGTTTTTGGTTAGGATCGAGTGTCGGACCTTTAGGAACCGCCCACGACTTCAGCGCTCCGGCAACTTCCAGCCGAAGATCGTAGTGTAAGTGCGAGGCGTGGTGGCGTTGGACGCAAAATTGCAAGTTTGAAACATGCGACGCCGGCGCCGGCGCGGGTGTTTCAGGTGCGGGCTCCGGCGTTCGGTCGAAATGGCGTTTCTCAACGTACTTTTTTAAGGACATAGGGCCGATACAAAACTTGAGGGGAATGTTTGAGGTATAGTTAGAGGTCGCGAGGTATAAGCAATGGCTTCCACAGTTTGGAAAGGGCACCTCACATTCGGGCTGGTCTCGTTCCCGGTTAAATTGTACAGTGCCGCACGTAGCGAGAGCATCAGCTTCAACCAGCTTCACAAAACGGATGGCTCCCGCGTACGGCAGGTTTTGTATTGCGCCGCCGAGGACAAACCCATCCCGCGTACCGAAATCGTCAAGGGCTATGAATACGAAAAAGACCGCTATGTGGTCATCGAGGACGAAGAAATCAAGAAAGTCGCCCCGCAGACGGCCAAAGTAATGGAGATCCAGGAATTCGTAAAGGCCGACGCCGTCGATCCTATCTATCTCGAAACTTCCTACTACATGGCGCCCGACGAAGCCGGCGAGAAGCCCTACGCGCTGTTGTTTGACGCGCTTAAAAAGTCCGGCTATATGGGGATCGCCAAGGTCACCATGCATAACCGCGAGCATGTAGTGATTCTGCGGCCCGGCGCCAATGGCGTGCTGATGCACACGATGTACTATAACCACGAGATCCGTAAAGTCGACGAATTTCGCACTGATCTCAGCCTGGTGAAGGAAAAAGAACTCGCGTTAGCCCAGAGCCTGGTGGAAGCGCTGGCAGCCGAGTTCGAGCCGGATAAATACCAGGACACTTACCGCGAAAACCTGCTGCAAATGATCGAATCGAAGAAAGAAGGCAGGGCAATCGTGGCCACTCCCGAGCCCCGGCAGGGAAAAGTGGTCGATATTCTCGAAGCCCTCAAGGCCAGTCTGGCGGTCGCGAAGAAGCCGGCGGCCTCGGCGCGAACGTCCAGTCCGGTAGAAGAGATCAAACCCGCCAAACGCAAAGCGCGGGGTTGAACTGCTGCAAGTTCTTAGCGGACCCCGAAATACTTCCCGCCTCCCCGCCCTTGCCTAGAGCCGGCAGAGCGGCCTGCGCACCGGTTAAAGATCGCCCGATATACTTAACCTCATGCCCAAACACATCGGCATTGCCGCCGTCACCTCCGAGGGCGCTGCCCTTTGCTACCGCACGATCTGCCAGGAGGGGGAGGCGAACGCTGGATACGCACATCCCGAAATCACCCTGCACAACTTTCCGCTAGCCGAGTACATGCAATCGATCGAAGCGGAGGACTGGCCAGCCGTCGGCCGTCACCTGCTGGAATCGGCAGGCAAGCTCGCGCGCGCGGGCGCGGCGTTCGCCATCTGTCCCGATAACACCGCGCATCAGGGACTCGACCTCGTCCGCGATCAGTCGCCGATCCCCTGGCTGCATATCGCCGAAGAGATCGCGGCGCTCGCGGCAGAGCGCGGTTACCGCAAAGTCGGTCTGTTGGGGACTCGCTGGCTGATGGAAGGGCCGGTGTATACCGGCGCACTCGCCGCCAAAGGGATCGCGCGCGAAATTCCGGAAAGCGGCGTCCGCCAACGCATCAGCGCTTTTATCATGGACGAACTGGTGTTTGGGCGATTCGCCGTGCCCACGCGGGAATACTTTCAGGAGACGATTCAGGTCTTCAAGCGCAACGGCTGCGAAGCCGTTGTGTTGGGTTGTACTGAAATCCCACTGTTGATCCGGCCCGAAGATTCTGCGCTCCCGATCCTCGACTCGACCCGCACGCTGGCCCGTGCCGCGCTCCGCGAAGCCGCGCAAGGCCGGGCGGCAACTCCGTAAGAAGTACCGATAGAATCCGGCGGGCGGCTCTGTCGCAGTGTGAAAATAAAGGGCTTTCCTGTCCGCGCACGAGTGGCCAACGGTGTGCATCCTCCACTGCCGAGAGGTGACGTGATGATGTCCACCGAAATGTTGAACTGCAATGAACTGGCGCCAGGCTCGATGATTGACGTTGAGACCAAGAGCCGTCACTACAGAATTGAATGCCTGGGAGGCACCGACATCCGCGTCTCAGGTCATCCCGACTATTGCCCCGAGCCGGTGCGGGCCAGCTTGCAGGGCTCGGTGGATAAAGAGGGCACGCTAGAGCCGGGCTTTATTAACTGTGGCATGCGTATGATTTTGCTTTTGGATGAAGTTCGACCCATCACCACTTCCTCGGTATTAAACGTTCGGGTCGAAACACCGGACAGCATTCACTAGCGCACGCTAGGCGCCTAACTTTTGCGCCAGATCTACGATATCGCTCGAAACCACGTCAAAATCGCCGGGTTTCGCATGATCGGCCGGGCCGCCAATGCCGTGTTCATCGGGTCTATGAATAAATCCAGTCCGTAATCCGCAATCTCTCGCCGCCTTCAGGTCATAGCCGTGTGCCGCAGCCATCATTACTTCCCCCGGCTTCAGACTGAGCAGTTCGGCCGCCTTCAAATACGTTTCGTGGTCCGGTTTATAGTGTCTGGAGAGTTCGGCCGACATAATTAAATCCCAGGGAAGGCCGGCGTTTTTACCCATTTCCGTTAGCAATAATACATTCCCGTTTGAAAGCGGCGAAATGAGGTATTTCTTTTTCAGGCGGGTCAGGCCGGCCACAGAATCGGGCCACGGTTTTAGGCGGTGCCAGACGCGATTCCACTGATCTTTCTCCGCTTCGTTAAGCCCGGTAATTCCGAACTCGATTACCAATTCGTCGAAGATCATTCTGTGAAGGTCATCGAGCTTGGTCCACGGGAGTTGACCCTTGCGAACCTTCTCCATTGCCGGATGGTACCCTTCACGCCAGCGATCTGCGAAACGCGGCCAATCGACGGTAACGCCCTTGGATTTGCTCCAGGCCATGCCCTCCGCGATGATCGAGCCGCGCCAGTCAACTACCGTCCCGAAGGTATCGAACACCAGCGCCTTGACCGGCGGCGGGGCTTGGGCCCTGAGTGCCGGCGCTACTACTGCGGCAGCGGCCCCTACGCTGACAGCTTTCGCAAACTTCCTGCGGGTCATACGGACTTCCCTCGGGTCATAGAAACCCCTCCTGTCTTGGTCAGTATAATGCTATTCGCTGCCGCCCGCAGTCCGCAGATCCCTGCCCAAATCCTCCTTTAACAATTCCTCGGCATTGATCGCACCGGCGGGCGTGTATTCATGCTTGAAGAACAAGAAGACCTCGCGGCCATCGCCCAACTGCTGCCGCGCTCTTGCGGAAATTTCGCGACGATCCTCGGCGGTGTAGTCCGCCTTGCGCAGCCGTGCGTAGACGAAAGGCGCCGTCACGACTTGCGGCACCTCGAACTTATCCGATTCGGCCAGACAGAGCGCCACCCGATGGCGCTCGAGCAAGCGATAGACTTCGTCGGTTAGCCAGGTAGCATTGCGGAACTCGAAAGTGGTGCGAATGTCGTCGGGCAGCGTGGCCAAGAACGCTCCCAGTAATGCCGAGTCGGCCTTGAGATTCGGCGGCAATTGGAACAGTACCGGACCCAGCCTGCGCGCCGCACGCAGCGGCTCCAGCGCCTTGAAGAACAACCCCGTGAATTCGGATTCCTGCAAGCGATTGATATGAGTGATGCGCATGTGCGCCTTGCAGGCGAATAAAAATCCTTCGGGCGTGGCCGTGACCCAGTTTTCGAGCGTCGCCGCCTTTGGCAACTGGCGGAAAGTGTAGTTAATCTCGACTGCATTCAGCCGGGTGGCGTAGTACTTCAAGAAGTCCTTCGCAGCAAGTTTCTGTGGATAAAAATCCGGTTTCCAGGTCGCGTAGGCGAATCCGGAGGTTCCTGCGTAAAGCCGGCTCATGCTCTCAGGCTACACTGAAGTTATAGTGCATCCCCACTCCGTGGAACGATCGCCCGCGGGCCGGCACTCGCGAGAAAAGGCTCCGACCCCTAAGCGTAAGCAGTCCGAGCGCATTCGCGAAATCTGGCCCGATCTGCGCGAAATGATTTTGCCGAGGCGCAAACTTCTGGCGCTCGGCTTGGGGCTGATGATCGTCAACCGCCTGAGCGGCCTGGTGCTGCCCTATTCAACGCGTTTTCTGGTCGATAATGTTGTCGGCAAGCACCAGGTCGAACTGCTCACGCCGTTGGTGCTCACCGTCGTCGCCGCCACCGTGATTCAGGGGATCACCTCGTTCACGCTGACGCAGCTGCTCTCGAAGGCCGGGCAGCGCTTGATTGCGGAACTGCGGCAGAAGGTCCAGCAACACGTCGGCCGACTCTCGGTAGGTTACTACGATGCCAATAAAAGCGGAGTGCTGGTTTCGCGCATCATGACTGATGTCGAAGGAGTGCGCAACCTCATCGGTACCGGTCTGGTCGAATTCGTCGGCGGCGTGATGACCGCGATAATCGCTCTGATTCTGTTGCTGCGCATCAGTACCCTGATGACTGCGCTCACCGCGTTGTTCGTCGCCGCCTTCGCGTTTGCGCTGTCGAAAGCGTTCACAAAAATCCGCCCCATTTTCCGCGAGCGAGGCAAGATCAACGCCGAAGTCACGGGCCGGCTGACCGAATCGCTCAGCGGCGTTCGCGTCGTCAAGGGTTATCACGCAGAAGAACGCGAGGCCGCGGTATTCGCGGGAGGCGTCAAACGGTTGTTGACGAACGTGGAGGCATCGCTCACCGCCATGTCTTTCATGAGCCTGTCGGCCACGGTGCTGATGGGGATCGTGGGCGCGGTGGTGATGTACGTCGGCACGCGGCAGATTTTCGCGGGTACGCTCACCTTGGGAGGGTTCTTCACCTTCACCGCCCTCCTGGCGTTCCTGGTGGCGCCGGTGTTCGGAGTGGTGGGGATCGGCACCCAGATTACTGAGGCGCTCGCGGGATTGGATCGCACGCATGAAGTTCTGATGGAACGCCCCGAGGATCGCGATCCGCGCCGCACCGTGGCGCTCGCCCCCATCCGCGGCGAAGTAATTTTCGAGAACGTCGGCTTCTCCTACGAAGCAGGCAAGCAGGTGCTCTACGACGTCGGCTTTCGCTCTGAGCCCGGCAGTGTGACCGCCCTGGTGGGTCCGTCGGGTTCCGGCAAATCCACCATCATCAGCCTGATCGCCGCCTTCCATGTCCCCAGTGAAGGCAAGATTTTGGTGGATGGCGTAGATCTTTCCACGGTTCGCCTGGACAGCTACCGGACGCAGTTAGGCGTGGTGCTGCAAGACACGTTTCTGTTTGACGGCACCATAGAAGAGAACATTGCTTTTGCGCGCCCCGGCGCTACCAAAGAACAGCTTCTCGAAGCCTGCCGCATCGCCCGCGTGGACGAATTCGCCGAAAATTTCGAGAAGAAATACGACACCATCGTCGGCGAGCGCGGCGTAAAACTCTCCGGAGGCCAGCGCCAGCGCGTGTCCATCGCGCGCGCGATCCTGGCGGACCCTCGCATCCTGATTCTGGACGAAGCTACCTCCAGCCTGGATTCAGAATCCGAAGCGCTTATCCAAGAAGGTCTGAAATATTTGATGAAGGGCCGCACTACCTTCGTGATCGCGCACCGTCTTTCCACCATCCGGCGCGCCGGGCAAATTTTGGTGGTAGAGGCAGGCCGTATCGTGGAGCGTGGCACCCACGAGTCGCTCTACGCGTTGGGAGGCCGCTATTGGGATCTCTACACCCGCCAGCACGGACTCGAAGCCAACCTGTTCCTGGCTCCGGGCGAAGGCGATTCAATCCCCGAATCCGAACAAGCCGGC
>JANXXL010000200.1 GCA_025350625.1 Bryobacterales bacterium
CCTGCGCCTTCGTCCCGCACGCCCTGGTCCGCCGGGCCCTGTCCCCATGTTTCACGCCGCAGCCGGGCCGCCGCCCACGGCGTCAAATATTCCAGATATCCGTACTCGAGCGTGAGATACATTTTGATCTCTTCCCCGATCCGCTTCTGGCGGTCGCCCATCGCGAGCAATTGCGCTTTCGTGTCATTAGCGCGGCGAACGCGATCCAGCCGCAAGCCCCGCATCTCATCCAAACGGGAAGTCTCCAGCCGGGCCTGGTAATCTGCATGAGCCCGGGCGGAGGCCGCTGCGCGCAGTTGGACAATGCGTCCTTCCAGCGCCCTGGAATCGGCGCCGGGCCCAAGCCTGTCCTGCAGTTCAAGCAACTCGACGATTTCTGCGGAATTCTGCGCGTTCGCGATCAACGCGCCGGAATAGGCGGTCATCTTTTGCGCCTCGGCCGGGCGGCAGGTAGCTGCGATGGTCCGCGCGATCACGGCCGCCTTCCCCACATCGGCCGCCACGGGACTGAGCGGCAGCAGGCTTTGCAGATGGCCGCAGACCTCCTGCAGATCGTAGAAATTCACCAGCTTCTCCACGCGCAGAAGGGATTTGTAACGGGTCTCCCGTCCCACTTTTTCAACCACGAAGTGAGCCACAACGCCTCGGTTCAGATGCTTCGGAATCGCGTCGCCATGGAATGCGTCGGGCCGCAGAACATAGCTCTCCAATTGCTGCTGAACACCATTGTCGTCAGTATTCATTTTCTTCCTCTCTTGCGCGCCCGCGAATGGCGGCAGGACGCACAGCATTGCCGCCGCTATGAGGACCAATTTCCATTGTGCCCAATCAAAACGGATCGAGCAGAGCCGGTGCCTGGGCGCGAATGCGATCGATTTGGCGGTGCGATCCCGCGGGACTGTCATAAAGCTGCGGCCGTTCCTTAATCCGCTTCGAAGCCGGCTCGGAAACTAAAAAGTCGGTGCCTGTTCCCATCATTAACTGATGCTCGGCCCGCGTGCCTGTAGCATGAATCAAGTCTTCCAGTACATGCCCCATCTCATGCGAAAGATTTACAAAATCGTCGTCGGTCGAATTCATGCTCCGGGCGTTCACAAACACGGAGAAGCGCACTGGTTCGATCGCCGGCCGCGCCGGATCGATACTGACTCCATGCATCATCGCCTGCCCGCGGGCGTTGGCGGCGGCGGCAAAATCTTGAACGACAATTACGTCCACGCGATCTGCACCGGTATCGTAGGTTTTCAAAAGCGCCCGCTGTTCGCTGGACCCGATCAGGAAGTCGTTGCTGAAACCCGCGAGACCGGCGATGTTAGGCCGGCCGATGGTCAATGTCTGCCGTGCATCGGTAGAAATCTCCTGATCGATCGTCACCAGGCCGCCCGGCACGGTGATCAAAATGTCCGCGCTTCGATTGGCCACCAGATCGCTGAATCCGGCGGGATTAATAGTGACGTCCGCGACATAGGGAGCAGACACCAGCGCAGCCAAAGCCGCAGCCATATCAGCCGGCCTGGCCGCTGCCACCGTGGGAATCGGCCCGATGACTTGAGTGGGGTTCCCTGGCGACGTAATGCGAAAGCCCATCTGGCCGCCGCCCGTCGCCGTGACGCCGTGCGGTTCCCCGATCGCAACCAGATTGTTCTGCGGATCGACGATGCGCGTGGACTGCACAAGCCGGGGCGCGATACCAGCCTGCGCATACGTGCGGCGCACCCAGCGCGTGATTCGCCGGTCAGCCTGAGGAATGGTAACCACGCCCGCGCCACCGGGCGCCAACTTTAGAATATGGATAGCCATCCGCAAGGCTGTCCTCGGTTTTCGCGGACCTGCGGTATCGCCAACCAGCGTCTGCGTCGAGACCTTGCACAGCGCCACCGGGCAATTCTGCAAAGTATAGGTGGCGCGTACTGCCTGCTCCAGAATCTCCACCGACGGGTCGCCCTCGTCCGTCATGTCCGTGGTCAGCAGCGTCTGGTTCGGCAGCGCGGCTTTATCGGTATCGTCGGTTACCAGGCGCAGGTAGCGCGAGCGGAAAGCGACGCCGCTGGAAACGATTCGGCACTCCAGCGGATCGAGACTTCGCCGCCCGCGCTCGGCCGCGGGAAACAGATCGTGCCCGAAGGCGCCCGTGGGCAGCAGCACGCGCTGTAGGGCTTCCAGCCTAACGTTCACCGGCGACCCGGCCTGCGGATCCACCACTTCTATTTTGAACGTGTCCGGATCGTCGTGGCCAAGCTGGTTGAATCCAAATCCCGCCGGCAACACCGCGCCATCATCCAGGCCACCGCGAGTGGTTTGGTGGTTGCTGACGTGCAGGATGGGGACCGTTACATCTTGAAGATAAGGGATGTTCGGCGAACCGTGGACCATGCGGATGCTGACCGGCGGCGCGGTTCGCCTGACGAAGACGTGGCGCTGGTCCGTCGAGCCCGCGTCGCCTCCCGGGTCCACGTCGGGAACGGTGACAATGTCACCCGCCACCAAGTCGCGGTTGAGCAGAGCGCTGTTGGCTGGTTCACCCCGCAGCGGTAGACAATTGAGGAAGCCGGAATCGATGGCGATGGTGCACAAGCAATCTCCGTCTTCGGCTGTAACCAGACTGGGCAATCGGCGATGCCTCCTATGCGTTTGCCGCGGTGCACTTTCGATTATCGTACACGATCGCGCGCCGGCTGAAGGGCGGCGGTGTTGGATCGAAGGCCAAGCTTTCCAGCCGGGAGAAAATACGCAAAGCCAGCTTCCCTGACAGCCGGTCCAATTCTTTCTCCGCGCTTTGCTTCATCTCGACCGAATACTTAGCCACGCAGTTTCCCGCGCTTGATGAGGCCCGCCTTCACCTTGTCGAGAGGAATTCCCTTTTCGTGTTTTCGTGACTGGGAAACTAGGACATCCTGGATATCCTCCCACAGGGCTTTATGCTTCTTAAGGTCGATCACAGCCGCCGTCTTGCGGCCCTTCTCGTCGGTGATGAATTGTATTCCGGTCATGGCTGCACTTCTCCTTATGAGTTGCCTTTGCTTTTCACGTTACGACCCGGCTGTACTTCGGTCAACACACGAGCACCACAGTTGAGAGCCGCTCTTGCTGAAGGCCGGATGACGTTCTTCACGAACTCCGTTTCCGGCCCTGGTGTTTCTTGGCAAGGACCATGGCTTCTGCCTTGAGATCCCTGCAGAATTCGCGCGTAAGTGGAATATCCTTGCCGCCTGTGGCCAGGCCTTCCACAAGGCGCGCTTCCAGACGCGTGTCCTCTTCACGCTCCTGCGCAGCGCGAAGCAGTGATCGGAAATACTCGCTGACATTGCCGTATCCCTTGGTCGCAAGCTGTTCATCAATGAATGTCTTCAGGGATTCGGGTAGCGATATGGTGACGGTGGTCATGGTGGCTTCCGATTACTTCTCCTCTCACTTACGATTCCTGCTAAGGCGGACGGCCTTCCGCATCACTATGGTAGCGTGTAATTATCCGCTTTAAGCATGATAGCCTGTAAGCATGATCGACCTGAGAGAAGTTCGCTCCGTGACGGAGTTCCAGCGCAACATTAAGGATTACGTTGCCCGGCTCACAGAGCATAAAACCCCGCTCGTGCTTACAGTTAACGGCAGAGCTGCGTTAGTCGTCCAAGACGCTGAGAGCTATCAACTGCTTCTCGAACGCTTAGAACATGCTGAGACCGTTGCGGCGATCCGCCGGGGCAAGAAAGACGCTGAAGAAGGGCGAATGATTTCTCTGGACGCCGCCGCTGCGAAGCTTCGGGCGAAGCATGGCCTTTGAGGCTCTGATCACAGATGAGGCGTTCGCTGACCTCGACACGGTAGTATCGAAGTCGCTCGAAAGTGGTTTGGGGCAATCATCGGCGCAATTGAGACGCTTACGAAAATGCCGGAACGTTGCCCTTTGGCACCTGAGGCCGAAGATCTGGAAGACGACGTACGGCTTCTCCTCCATGGCCGAAAGAACCGGGCTTACAAGATTTACTTCAAGATCCACCAAAAGACGGAACCCAGCGGTTCGGTGCAAGTTTTTCACGTTCGCTACTGGGCGCGGAAGCCTCTGACCAATGAAGAACTCGAAGAATTGATGGATGATGAACAGGATGTCGCCAATGGGGAGTAACTCTCCATGCCGAAATGACCCCGGCAAGCAGCCGAGAAACTATGACACGGGTGCCTTTCGACAGCAAGTCCGACAGCATATGATCGTTTGATGGATCCGGTCAGCATCTCCGTCGGCGTAAGTGCCGTCCTCGCGCTAGTGGACTGGAAAAAAGTACTCACAGGCTTGGCGACCGCCGCCGCCAGCAAGAGCATCAAGGGACTACTGGGTCGTTTTCA
>JANXXL010000202.1 GCA_025350625.1 Bryobacterales bacterium
AACGCACATTGCGAGAGCAAACAAAGCGCAACAGCCGCGAGGAAGGTTCTCATGAGGCATAACGCCTGAAATAAGCCGCGCGCGTCAGCACGTCGGCTTGATTGAATTGTTAGGGCCTACCGGCGGCGGCCCTGATGTGCAGCATATTCCCAACAGACGCCTAAGATTGCGGCTGGTCCGAAAATGCAGACGGCGAGGACCTTATGCGATGTTTCAGGGGAACCAGGTGCAAGGAACCAAAAAATCGCTCCGGCGATCAGCAAGCAAAGGCAAAAGCGCCAGCAGTCGGCAATACCTAAGTCGCTAATCAGATCGACAAGATCCCGCATTTTTTACTTTCTCTGGCTGAGTCTGCAGTGGCCTAACGCCCAAGCTAAGCGGCAGGCCCGCCGAAGGCGGGACTGTCCGCTTGAGCGCCTTGTTGGGCTTCGACGTTACAAGTGCTGGATATCAACATCGCCCCATTTTCCCCGCAGATACTCCGCGACGAGCCGCCGGTGGCAATGGTGTGGGGTCGCCTCGCTGCACAGCAAGCACGCACCGGAAATGAGCTGCTTATCTATAGACGTTTCTATCCGGCGCTCGGCCATCAATGCCAGAAACTGCTTCTCGTAGGTTTCCCAATCGCCGCCATTTTTCTTATACGCATCCAGCATCGGTTGGGTCGGTGCCAACGCTGGCAAGTGCACGTATTCAATATGGCCGACCTCGCGCAAAAAGAAACGAAGGTCTTCTTTCTTTGTGAAGCCTGCCAGTTGTGAAACATTGTTCAGTCGCGTATCCAGAACGCGTTGAAGACCAGGTTGCTTTAGACGTGTGAAGAACTGCTCTGCATTCTTCTTTGTGAAGCCGATGGTGAAAATCTTCATGGAGCGGAAACCTTTTCCTGCTGCTCCATGTTTTCGTCTTGGTATGCGACCCTCTCGCCTTGGATCGCATAAGCCTCGGAAACGAATTCACTCCGCGCCTTGAACATATCGCCTTCCGGCATCTTGCACGCGCGGAGAAGGCGTGACTCCAGCTTTCCGTGATCCTCTAGCGAACCATCCGCATGGATGTGGGCTACCTCAATGCCCACCTCATGAAGCCTGCGAGCAATCAGTAAGGTTCTATGGCATTCCAGTGGATCCTTTTCTGCACACATCAGCGCGATGCTGTGTTTCTGCATCCCGTCAGTTACACGTTTTATCCCTTCCGCGAACTGGGGTTCTCGCGCCAAGCAGTCGTATTGGACTTTGCCTTGTTTGTAACACGCAGGATTTTCACTCCTAGCGCCGAGCTCCTTGCCGAGGAAAACATATGCAATGCCAGCCCGCGCCAAGGCCGCCTTCAGCGGCTCGCGAGAATACTGCGGAACATAGCGACTGTAAGGATGCGATCGAACGTCGCTGACGGCCGTGACCCCATGCCGTTGAAGAAGCTCAAGAAAGGCCTCTATTGGATGATTTGAATGGCCGACGGTAAAAATCATTTCATTCACTTGAATCGTTCTGCGTGCAGAACTCCCGCAATGAGTTTGTAGAAATAGCCTTGAAAAGGATCGCCGAGGCTGACACATAGGATCGGCTTGACGATGTCGTATTGACCGTCAACTTGCCCGAGATATTTCCGCTCTATAGCGGGGTCGGTTACATCCATGCGATATGTCGTGCCTCGGTAGCTGAACTCGCCTCTGACTCCCCGTTTTGAATCAGGATACTCCGGAGCTTTGCGACCGACCAAGAGCCGGAGGCGCTCGATCGCAATGAGGTAAAGCGATGAGCCGTCCTCGTGCCCAATGGCCACGCGGTTATTGAGGCCTGCGTAGCTGCCTTGGCCGGTGCCCCAGAGGGTGTCCGGCTGGTCGAGCCAGCCAGAAATATCCTTCCACGGCAATGTTCCCTTCGATCCCCAGTAAGTTCCGGGATCAATTACGTGGTTTTCGCGTTGATGGGGCAAAGGTTGGTGGCCTTCGCAGGGCACCAATACGATGTCGAGCAATAGCGGGTCTCGCCCGTCTTCGTATCGTCTTTCTTCCTCAGATATTTCGTGCGTCGGACGCGTGCTTACCGGGCGCACCCACTCACCCGGCTTGCCGGCATTCCACTCCTTCCCAGCGATACATCGCCCTGATGTTTTGCGGGAGTTGGCGAAACAGACGATGGTCTTGCTGTATTTCATGTGCGACCCACCCATGTGTTCAGAGAAGCCCAACGCTTGAGCTAAGCGGCCGCTGCCGCGAATGAGTTTGAGTTTACACCGTGCCGATTCGCAGCGGTCCGCTTGAGCGAGTAGTTAGACATTTGCTGGCGCCTCGGTGATTGGCTCGCTTGTCTTGGACGGCAGCGGTGACACAAAGAATGCGGAAATATGTGCTCCGGCTAGAACTAGAAGTGCTCCAACAATGCAGCTTTCGATGCCATGGTTAAAGTAAGCCTGCTCTGCTCCAAGATATTTGTCATAGCCGAAGTGGGCGTTGAGACCCGTGACAAAGAACGACAGGCCACTGAGGAACTCATAAACGCCGAGTGAACGAAGAGCAAGAGTAAACCACATTCGAGGTGACATTGTTGTCTCCAGCAAAGGTCTAACGTTGGAGATGAGCGGCGGTCTAAAGCGTGCGCAGCACGCTTTAGAACGTCCGCTCGATCGACGGGTTAGGCCACGGCGTGTTCGTGGCCGGGGTGAACGCCATGC
>JANXXL010000203.1 GCA_025350625.1 Bryobacterales bacterium
CAAAAGCGTCACTGTGATGGTGGAGGCCGCCACCACCTTCACAAACAAGAATGCGAAGGCATCCCTCAAAGATCTCAAAGCCGGGGACCGTGTCTCGATCAACGCGAAAGAAGCGGCGGGCGAGAAACTCGAGGCAGTGTCGGTGAAATGGGGTGCACGCTCGAGTATGAAGATGCCCGCTGATCACAAGAGGCCTGCTAAATAGGAGCTGTATTATGAAACTCGCATTTTCTTTATTCTTGTTTTCTTTACCCGGCTTCGCAGCCGGGCAAAAGTGGACAGGCCAGATCGCCGACAGCATGTGCGGAGCCGATCACAGCGCCATGGCTTCCGGTGGGAAGAAAGTCGATCCACACGATTGCACGCTTGCGTGTTCCACAGGCGGGGCGAAGCTTACATTCGTTAGCAATGGCACTGTATTCGAGATTGCCAACCAGAACTTCGCCGATCTCACCAAGCATGCTGGCCAAACCGTCAGGCTGACGGGAGATTTGGGATCAGATGGGAAGACAATCACCGTCTCGAAGCTCGCAATGAAGAAGTAAAGATATGGGGCGGCGGGCTGTTCGTCGACGACGCCCCATCGGCAGCCAGGAGGTTGACCACATGATGAAACACCCGGTCTGCGCCATTAACGCCGATGGACAAAAGTCCGCAATGGAACGCCAGCGCGACAATCGGGCGGCCCACAGAGCTCTCGTTGCGCCATCCGGCGCATCGATGCGTGTTGGCGCGCAGGATCACCTCTCACCATTGCTCTCGGATAGTTCAAACGGGAGCCAATCCAATGGATAGTTCAGACAAAAGACGCGCCTTCGAAATCATCGCGCACGTCTGCCCCGTGCCCGTTATCGCCCTCGACAGCGGTGGAAACGTACGGATTTGGAACGCTACCGCGGAGCGGCTGCTTGGCTGGACGGAAAGTGAGGTGATCGCCAAACCCCTGCCGACGGTGCCTCCCGGCGCCGAATTGCCGGTGGACATCAAGGTGCATCACTCATTTGAAGAAGAAATCGAGTCGCGGTGGCAAACCCGCTACGGAACACTATTGGAAGTTGGCGTCAGAGTGGCTCCGTGGGAGGGGGAAGATGGGGCGCGAAAGGGGATTATCCTCTTCGTTGCGGACCTCACTCCGCGCCGGCACGCACAAGTGGAGCAACTTGCATTGGAAACTTGAGAAAGAGAAGCACATGAGCTTGCCAAGGCCGAAAGCCGGTTCCGAAAATTGCTGGAGGCTGCGCCAGACGCCATCATCGAGGTGGATCGTGAAGGCCGCATCGTTCTGCAGAACGCGGCAACGGAAAAGCTTTTCGGCTATTCGCGCGATGAGCTGGTTGGAAAAAACGTGGAATGTTTGATCCCCGCAGATCTTCATGGCCGTCACAGAGAGCACCGCGCCAGTTATTGGACTCACCCGGTAACCCGTTCGATGGGTGAAGGTTTCCCGCTGCTAGGAAAGCGAAAGGATGGAAGCCAGTTTCCGGTCGAAATCAGTTTGAGTCCGCTTGAATCCGAAGACGGTTTGCATGTGACCGCGGTAATTCGCGACGTAAGTGAACGCCAGCGTGTGCAGGTGTGCAGGAAGAGATGCGTGCGATGAATGAGCAATTCACTCAGGCGCTCTCAGAAAAGAACCACCAGCTCGAGCTAAGAAACCAGGAAGTGGAGCGTGCCACCCGTCAAAAAAGCGATTTCCTGGCCAGTATGAGCCACGAATTGCGCACTCCGCTCCATACCATCATCGGTTTCGCGCAACTCCTGGCGGAGGGAGCCCACGGTGATCTGAACGAAAAACAACATCGATATGTGAATCATGTACGGCAGGATTCAAAGCACCTGCTGGACCTAATTAACGACATCCTGGATCTTAGTAAAGTCGAGGCGGGCGAGCTTGAGCTTACTCCTGAAGCATTTGATTTCGCCACCGCACTTGACGAGGTCCTCTCCAGTCTTCAGACTGTGGCTGGTGCTAAAGAAATTCGCCTCGAAAACCGCTCGTCTTTGAACGCATTCCTCCGTGCCGAACGGGTTCGCTTCAAAGAAGTTCTTTACAACTTGCTGAGTAACGCGCTTAAATTCACCTTTCCTGCTGGGAGCATCTGGGTTGACGCAGCGATCGAAGATGGGTTTCTCCGTATTTCCGTGACGGACACGGGCGTTGGCATCCCTGCAAGTGAACACGAAGCGATTTTCAACAAGTTTTGTCAGGTGGGAGCGACAACAAAGGGCATTCAGGAGGGAACCGGGCTAGGGCTCGCAATAACGAAACGACTCGTAGAACTTCACGGCGGCAAGATCTGGGTCGAGAGCCAGCCGCGCAAAGGCAGCCGCTTTAGCTTTACCATGCCGCTTGATAATTCAGGCCGTGCAGGCATTGAGGGACCGGCGTGAAACAGATACTCGTGGCTGAAGACCAGGCAGGAAGCCGTGAACTGATCCGGACTGTTCTTGAAGATTGTGGTTACGGGGTAATAGAGGCTCCGGACGGCCGTGAAGCAGTGGGGCAAGTCACCTATCGCCTCGACAGGTTGTCGCGGAATCTCCGGCACTTCACTACCCTGTTTGAGGAGCTAAAGGACCACGATGTCGAACTGGACGTTGTGACCGCACCGGATAAGGGGGCAGTGGCACTGGACACACTCATGCTCAACATCCTCGCGTCATTCTCTGAGTTCGAGCGAGACATTGCCGCTTCCCGGATCGCGGAATCGCGCGCCAACCTGAAGGCGCATGGCAGGCGCATCGCTGGCGCGACTCCATTTGGATATTTTGCCGACCCGCGCACGAAGCAGTTGGTCGTTTGCGAGGAAGAAGCCGAAGCGATCGTACGGATGTTCACGTTGGCTGATCGAGGGCTGCCGCCATCGGTGATCGCGAAATACGCGAATGCGTTGCGCTGGATCACCGGCGGTGGAAATCCATGGACCGCACGTCAGGTGCTCGCAATTCTGACGAATCATACTTACGCGGGCTTGGTCGCGCACGGGAACAAATTCCACGAGGGCTGTCATCAGGCGCTCGTTGACCGTGAACTTTATCACCGGGTCCAGGATCTGATTGCCGACCGGCAAACGGGCGCGCCTCGCCAGCGCGGAGGTCGTGCGACCTTCCCGTGGGTTCTCCGCGGCATCCTGTTTTGCGGCAACTGCGGCCGACCGATGGGTACCCATACCGTGCGCTTCGGCTCGGTAGTCCGATGTTATTACCGATGCCGATCCACGGCGGGTGGCCGCGAGGCGTGCAAGGGCGTCATGATCTCCGCCGGCGAAGTCGAGGCGGCGGTTCTGACCGAAATCGGCGTCGGTTTGAGCATGGTCTCGAAAGAGCAGGCAGCCAAAGTGAAGGAAGTGCTACGGTCCGTCACGTATGATGCCACTTCCGGAATGCTCAAGTTAGTTCGAATCGAACCTGCTGGCGAGGATGTTGCATTGTCTCGGTAGATAGTGCAAAATACCAATGTAACGAAACATGACCAGCGCGCAGCGTATCCTCGCCCTCGCCAAACGCCAGCCACTGGTTCGCCCGCGCGACGTAGAGGCTCGCGGCATTGCACGAGAATCGCTCCTTCGCCTGTATCGCCAGGGACTTCTCGTGCGTCAAGCACGTGGCGTCTATGCTCTGCCGGAGTCGCCTGTGACAGAGCATCACAGCCTCGCTATCGCGGCCAAAAGAACACCTGGCGGCGTGATCTGCCTTCTCTCGGCTCTGAGGTTTCATGGCCTGACGACGCAGGACCCGCACGAAGTCTGGATGGCAATCGATTTCAAAGCCCACAAGCCTTCCGCTGCCTCTCCGGCGCTTCGCGTAGTTCGGTTCTCCGGAGCCGCGCTGCTCGAAGGCATTGAGCACCACACCCTCGAAGGCGTTCGCGTGGCGGTCTACTCCGTGGCGAAAACGGTCGCCGACTGCTTCAAATACAGGAACAAGCTCGGAGTCGACGTTGCCATTGAAGCACTGCGAGACGCCCTGCGCTCAAGAAAGACCACCGTTGACCAGATCCATCGATTCGCGAAGGTTTGCAGAGTGGCCAATGTGATCCGGCCTTACCTGGAGTCGGCGGTGTGAAAAAGCTCACGAACATCGCAGGATCGAATCGCGCGAAACTCCTTGCTCTGGCACGCGAGCGAGGCGAAGCGAAGACTTCCAGTTCCTTCTGGGTCGATGGATGATTGAGCGTTTTCTCTATCGGCTGTCGCAGTCCGCTCACAAGGACAACTTCGTGCTCAAGGGCGCGATGCTCTTTCTCGCATGGGACGGACAAATGCACCGCCCGACGCGCGATCTCGATCTCCTCGGATTTGGCTCCCCCTGATATTCCAGGCGTTACGCAGCGCATTCGTGAAATCTGCTCGCTGGTGGAGGCCGATGGGATTCTCTTCGATCTCGCCGGCATTGAAGGGACCGGAATCAAAGAAGACGCCGAATACGAAGGCGTCCGGCTGCGCGTGCCAGCGAGTCTGGAGGGGGCACGAGTCATCAGGCATATCGATGTCGGGTTTGGTGATCTCGTCGACCCGCCGCCCGGGCCGGTCACCTTTCCGGTGCTCTTGCCGCTCGCCGCGCCCGTCATTCGCGGGTATCCGCCGGAGGCGGTTGTCGCCGAGAAGTTTCATGCGATGGTTGTCCTCGGAATTGCGAACAGCCGGTTGAAGGATTTCTTCGACATCTGGAGGCTCGGCCAAACTCACCGCTTTGAAGCCGGGCGGCTCGCGCGTGCGATCGGGAGCACATTTGAGCGGCGGCAGACACCGGTACCCGAAAAACTGCCCCTTGCGCTGACCAGCGAGTTTCTGGAGGACACCGCAAAGCTGACGCAGTGGTCGGCGTTCGGCAAGCGCCTCGGATTAGGCGACATACCGAAGCTGCCGGTGGTCGGCCGATACATAGCAGCGTTTCTCATGCCGGCAGTGGATGCTGCACGCACCGGAAGTCCCCATGGTCGCGATTGGATGCCCGGTGGTCCGTGGTCCTGACGCATACCTGTAGTGCCTTTAGCGCGCCACTCAGGCCGTCGATTCTCAAATCCTAATCGTGGCCGCGAGACCGTGGGGATACCTGGGACTTTCGGCTTGTTTTCAACAACGTGCGATGTGGACCTGTTAACCAAGTTACGAAAGAGATGTCAGGGGCGAATTGAGCCAAACTATTTCTCTCCGAACCCAAACTCACTGTTGGTTAACATCGGCGATTTTTCGGTCTCCCGGCTGGCAATCGCCCGAGGATGTAGCGGACATGATCGCATTCCTGTCATCGGCCCGCCGCGCCGCTCAATTGACGGGTCTGGCGATCAACGCCGGCGGCGGCCAGGTTCATGCATTCATAAGCCGGCTATGCGTTTAGCGCAGGCGGGCCGAAGTCAACCGTGCGATCGAGAATAACGGTCCAGTTTTTACCCGAACACTTTAGGAGCAACGTGAAGATGACATCCTCGGCGCCTCCGCCCCGCGTTCAGCCAAATGCGCCTAAACTTTGGACTGCGCGGCGGAGGCCCAAGCTGCTGCCTAAATGGTGCAGGGCAATCGCACACCCAATGTCTTCCAGGGAGTTATAGTTTCTTTTCCTTATGACTTCAGCCGCTTCGCCACTCCGTATCTAGCATATGATTTCTTTTAATTACTTCGCTGACCCAGATTGCTTGCTTTTTGAACCCACCTTCTGTTAAAGTCAAGCCTGCAAGGTCGGAGATTGGTTAACAGCGGCATGGGACACTCGTTGCGGAGCACGCGTCAATGAATCGATGCTTGGGGTTACTGTCGTTCTTTGCGGCGAACGCCGTACTTCTTCCCGCACAGCAGTTTTCGTTTGCCGAAAGAGTCTACCCAATCTTTGAAAAGGCCGGCTGCCGGAACTGTCATACGGTGGAGGGTGTGGCCTCCGCCACCAGACTTCATTTTCCGGAGGAAGACGCCACGACGGCGCGAGTCGAGTCCTTCGGTAAGTCACTAGTAGAACTCGTCGACCGCCAAAGTCCCGACAACTCGCTGCTGCTTCGCAAGCCGACCCAGCGCGTTCCGCACACTGGCGGCGAACGGATCCCGAAAGGCAGCCCTGAAGAAGCAACCCTGAAATCCTGGATGGCGTACCTCGCCAAACTCTCAGGCCTCGAGTTAGCCGGCGCACTCCGCTATCGTCAGGAAGAGGCCAACGGTTATGGGACCGTCGCCACCGCGGTCCTTCGGCGGCTAACGCAAAGCCAGTACAACAACACAGTACGCGACTTGCTGAAAGACGCCAGCAGTCCGGCCAACCAGTTTCCGCCCGAAGACTACGTCAACGGTTTTAAGAACCAATACCAAGCGCTTTCGGTGTCTCCTCTTTTGACGGAGGCTTACAGCCGCGCCGCTGAAAAACTGGCGGCCAACGCGTTCCGCCGCGGCGATTCACGTGGCCTGATTCCGTGCAAGCCGTCTTCAGAATCGGACGCCGCCTGCCGTGCGAAGTTCATACGGACATTCGGCCGCAGAGCCTTCCGGCGGCCCCTGGAGCCACAAGAGATCGCTTGGCACGAGACCATCTTCAAGAGCGAAAAGACATTTTTAGCCGGCGCGCAGGCCGTAATCGAAACGATGCTGCAATCGCCCAGCTTCATTTTCTGGCTTGAAGATTCACAGAATCCCAAATGGATGGCCTACGCGCGGGCGTCCCGTCTTTCCTACTTCATCTGGGACACTCAGCCCGACGACGCTCTGCTGGAAAGCGCCGCCAAGGGAGAATTAAGCACGCCGGAAGGACTGGAGCGGGCGACGCGCCGCTTGCTCAGCGACTCCAAGGCCAAGGGCGGGGTGGAGGAGTTCATCTCGGAATGGCTGCGCTTCGATCGCGTAATGACCGCCTCCCGCGAGCGCCGTATCTATCCACTGTTCAACCGGGACCTGGCGAAGTCCATGACCGAAGAGGCCAAGCGCTTCGTCGGCGATTTGGTGTGGAACGACGGGAATTTCATGGACGTTTTCACGGCCAAATACAGCTTTATTAATTCCGATCTTGCAGCTGTCTACAAACTGGCGCCGCCCGCCCGCGACTTCCAGCGCGTCGACTTCCTTCCCGAATCCGAACGAGCCGGGTTACTGGGACAAACGCTGTTCCTTACCCTCACCAGCAAGCCGGACGAGACGGCCCCAACCGGTCGCGGGCTTTTCATCCGGGAACAATTTCTCTGCCAGCAAGTGCCGCCTCCACCGCCCGGCGTCGATACGAACCTGCCGCCGATCGAGGAATCGCGGCCCGTCACCAACCGGGAGCGGCTGGCGGGGCACGCCAACGTGAAGATGTGCGCGGGATGCCACACTCTTATCGATCCGATCGGATTCGGGCTTGAGAAGTTCGACGCCATCGGAATGCGCCGTGAAAAGCACAAGTTGCTGTTTTATCCAACTCCCGGTGCCGGGGGCGGTGGCCGGCGGGCGAAACCCAAGGAAGTCGAATTGGAATTGGATACTAAAGGAGCTGTCGCCGGGGTGGCGAATTCCGAGTTTACAAGCCCCAGCGAGCTCGGCGGCATTCTGGCCAAAACGCCGCAATGCCA
>JANXXL010000193.1 GCA_025350625.1 Bryobacterales bacterium
GCAATACGCGCGCCCAAGCCATCTTCGAATCCGTGGGCATCGCGCTCGGCACCCTGCTGGCTACTCTGATCAACACTTTCAATTTCCCACTGTATCTTCTGGGTGGTGGGATGACCGCGGCCTGGGAACTGTTCGAGCCGCCCATGCTGGCCGAAGTTTCGCGCCGCTCCTTCATCTATCGCAAGAATCCGCCGCGTGTCGAACGCGCCACCCTCGGCGGGGACGCCGGTCTCTTTGGAGCGGCCTATCTGCCGCTCCAGGCTGAGTAAGTCACCCATGCGTGTTCTCGAATTGAAAATTCCACCTCCCGCTGTGGCTTTCGTTACTGCGCTGCTGATGTGGCTGGTGTCACGTACAATCCCCGCGCTCGACTTTGTGTTTCCGGCGCGTCGTGTTTTCGCCATTGGTCTGGCCGCAATCGGCGTTGCGACCGCCATCTCCGGCGTCATAACCTTTCGGCGAGCACGCACCACCGTCAACCCGTTAAAACCCGAATCGGCATCTTCTTTGGTGAACTGGGGCGTGTATACCGTAACCCGCAATCCAATGTACCTGGGGCTTCTTCTGGTCTTGGCAGGCTGGGCGATCTTCTTGTCGAACGTGCTGGGTTTCGCTCTTCTTCCCGCGTTTGTCCTCTATATAAACCGCTTCCAAATCACGCCCGAGGAGCGTGCGCTCACCTCCCTCTTCGGACAAGACTTCGCAGCCTACCAATCCCGCGTGCGCCGCTGGTTATAAAATCGCGCCCGGCTGCTATGCTGTGACAAAGTGTCCTCCAGGCTGGCAATTTCGCTGTGCGGGATCCCTCTAAAGACCCCGGTGCTCGCAGCCTCGGGCACTTATGCCTACGGGGTGGAACTCGCCGAGGTGGCGGATCTGGGGCAACTCGGCGGCATCATTACCAAGGGCCTTTCCAGGGAACCGATGGCGGGCAACCCCGCGCCTCGTTTGTACGAGACCGAAGCGGGTATGATGAACTCGGTCGGTCTGCAAAACATCGGCGTGCGGGCTTTCGTCAGCGAGAAACTGCCCGCTCTGCGTGCGATTCCCACGCCCATCTTCGCCAATGTATTCGGCTACGCGGTGGAAGATTACGTGGAAGTACTGCGCGTTCTCGAGGACGCCGATGGTTTGGCAGGTTACGAGTTGAACGTTTCGTGCCCCAATACCAAACACGGCGGCATGGTCTTCGCCTGCGAACCGGCGCTCTTGAGCGAAGTAGTATCGGCAGCGCGAAAAGCAATTTCTCCAGGCTCCAAGCGGCCATTGCTCGTGAAGTTGTCGCCCAATGTTACGCGTATCCAAGGATTGGCCGAAGCCGCGATGGAGGCCGGGGCCGACGCCTTGTCGCTCGTGAACACATTTGTGGCCCTCGCCATCGACGCACGCACGCGCCGGCCGCGCCTGGGCAATGGTTTCGGAGGCCTCTCCGGTCCCGCAATCAAGCCCATCGCGTTGCGCATGGTATATGAAGCTGCGCAGGCGGTAAAGATTCCAATCGTGGGCCTGGGTGGAATCGCCACCGGAACCGACGCCGCCGAATTCATGATCGCCGGTGCGAGCGCCGTCGAAGTGGGCACCGCCAACTTCTGGGACCCGCAGGCGCCGATGCGCATCGCCCGCGAGCTGGATGCGTTTCTCGAACAGGAAAAGATCGCCTCCGCCGCGGATCTCCCCGGAACGCTACGATTCTAAGAGAGCTTATGAAAACCATCATTTCGACAGAGCAAGCCCCCAAAGCCATCGGCCCCTATTCGCAAGCCGTGATTTCCAATGGTTTCGCGTTCCTGAGCGGACAAATCCCGCTCGACCCCGCGACCAACCAGTTGATCGACGGCGGCATCGCCGCGCAGACCGAGCGCGTGCTTGAAAACCTGAAGCGCGTGCTCGAAGCCGCCGGGTCGTCACTGGATCGCGTGGTCAAAACCACCGTCTACCTCAAGGACATGGGCGAGTTCGCCAAAATGAATGAAGTGTACGGCCGCTATTTCACCAGCAACGCACCCGCTCGCGCGACTGTCGAAGCGGCCCGCCTGCCGCGCGACGTCGCGGTCGAGATCGATTGCATTGCTGCGGTCGACTAGCGCCGACTGAGCTTGTGTAACAGTTTGAAAATTCATGAACCGCCATCTATTCCCGATCTTAAGCACAACCCGCAATTGGTTGGTCTGGATGGCATTCTCCTTGGCGACGGCGTTAATATCATCCATAACGATATTTCGTCCGAACTTTTGGTTTGGCCTACTTCAGCCACGAATGGGACTGGTGGATCTCGCGTATGACGTTTGGATGCCTCTCTGGTTGTTCACGACATGCATGGCGTTCGTTCGGTTTCCGGGTCCACGTAAGAGAATTTGGTGGTTATTAGTGCCGACCCCGGTAGCTCTCTTGCCCTTTTTTCGGGTGATCTTTGTGACGTTGGCATGGGGAATCGGCGGCTTTGCTCCATGACCTGGTCTCGCAATTCAATAAGGGCGACCCAAACTAATACATCAACCGGGCTGAGGCAAATCACACCCTAACGCTATAATGGAGGCGGGAAACCTATGAACATTGCCCGATTCCTCAAGATGTCCGCCCACTTGCAGATGATGCCGGTGCTGGAGAGCGGCGAAGAAACGCTGGTCGGCGGCCAGGCCGTGATGGAAGGCGTGATGATGCGCGCGCCTCACAGCTACTGCGTTGCGGTGCGGAAACCCTCGGGCGAGATCGTCACCGAAGAACAACCGATCGAGCGGATGTCGGAAAAATATCCGCTGTTCAAGAAACCAATTCTGCGCGGTCTTGGGATGCTGGGGCAAGCCATGACGCTGGGTTATCGCGCTCTCAAATTTTCAGCCAATGCCGCGCTCGATGACGGCTCCGTGAAGGAGGGGCAGAAGCCGGCGGAATTATCCTCCTGGATGATGACGGCGAACCTGGTTTTTTCGCTGGGCTTCTTCATTTTTCTTTACAAATTTGTGCCGCTGTTCCTGGCCACCAGGTTGGGCAAGGCCGTGCCTGCGCTCTCCGGGCGCTTCGCCACCAACATGAGCGACGGTCTCATCCGTATGGCGATCTTCCTCACCTTCCTGTTCCTGATCTCGCGCATGAAAGACATCCGACGCGTTTTTGAATACCATGGCGCGGAGCACAAAGTGGTCTTCAACTTCGAATCGCGCCAGCCGCTCTCGATCGACAACGCTCAGAGGTTTGTGACGTTCCATCCGCGCTGCGGCACCAGTTTTCTGCTGGTGGTGATGACCATCTCGATGATTGTTTACGCGCTGTTGCCGTTTGATTCGTTCGGAGCGAAATTTCTCGCCCGTATAGCACTCCTGCCGCTGATCACGGGGCTCAGTTACGAACTAATCCGCTTCGCCGCCAAACGCCAGGGGAGCGTCATGGGACTGATCACCGCCCCCGGTCTGTGGCTGCAGCGCATCACTACCAAGCCGCCTGACGATCGCGAAGTGGCGGTCGCGATTCATGCTCTCGAAGGCGCGATGACGCTCGAAGCCAAGCAGGGCGGCGAGCTGGTTATCGCGTAAGACGGATGCAATACCAGCAAAAACTCGACGATATCGAGCGCAAGTTCGACGACCTCAACCGCCAGATGGCCGATCCGGCCGTCATCGCCGATTCGTCGCAATACCGCAAAGTCAGCAAGGCGCACAACGAGCTGGCCGAAATCGTGAGCAAGTACCGCGATTGGAAAACGGCGTCGCGGAATTTAGAGGAAGCCCGGCCGATGCTGGCGGAATCCGATCCTGAACTGCGCGGCATGGCGGCGGAAGAAGTCGCGCGCCTCGAGCCCCGGATCGCCCAAATAGAAGACGACCTGAAAATTCTCCTGCTGCCCAAAGACCCGCTCGACGAAAAAGACGTGGTGCTCGAAATTCGCGCCGGCACGGGGGGCGACGAAGCTACGCTCTTTGCCGACGAGATTTTCCGCATGTACTCGCGTTTCGCTGAGACGCGTGGATGGAAAGTAGAAGTCACCTCGTCGAGCGAATCGGCGGTAGGCGGCCTCAAGGAAGTGACGGCCCTGATCAGCGGCACCAAGGTCTACAGCCAGCTCAAATACGAAGCCGGTGTGCATCGCGTGCAGCGTGTGCCGGCGACCGAGACCCAGGGGCGCGTGCATACGTCGGCTGTAACCGTGGCGGTCCTCCCCGAAGCCGATGAAGTTGAAATCAGCGTGGATGCCAAAGACATCCGCATCGACACGTTTTGCTCTTCGGGGCCAGGCGGCCAGAGCGTAAACACAACTTATTCGGCGGTGCGCATCACGCACCTCCCCACCGGCACCATCGTTTCCTGCCAGGATGAAAAATCGCAGATCAAAAATCGCGCCAAGGCCATGCGCGTCCTGCGATCGCGCCTCTATGAAGTGGAATTGCAAAAGCAGCAGGATAAAATCGGCGCGGAGCGGCGCAGCATGGTCGGCTCAGGCGACCGCAGCGAAAAGATCAGAACCTACAACTTTCCGCAGAACCGCGTGACGGATCATCGCATCGGCTTCACGCTGCATCAACTCGATCAGGTGATGGAAGGCAAGCTTGAGCCGTTCGTCGAAGCGCTCACCACCCACTTCCAGACCGAAAAACTCAAGGAACAGGGCGCGGAGCAGGCCGCCTAGCCGGCGATGACCGTCCGCACGGCCCTTCTCCAGGGCCAGCAACTTCTCGAAGCGGCTGGAATCCAGGTTCCGCGGCTGACGGCGGAAGTGCTCCTCATGCGCGCCACCGGTCACGACCGGTCTTGGCTCCACGCGCACGGCAACGATGAACTCATCGAAGTCTGGTGGATCCATTACGGCCGCTACCTGCATCAGCGATTGAACGGCGAGCCCACCCAGTACATCACCGGACGCCAGGAATTTTACGGCCGCGAATTCCGGGTGACGCCGGACGTATTGATTCCCCGCCCCGAAACGGAGCACCTCATTGAAGCCGCTTTAACTCGCGAGCCGGCGACTATTCTCGACATCGGCACCGGCTCGGGAGCCATAGCGGTCACGCTGGCGCTCGAAACCAAAGCGCGTGTGACTGCCACCGATATTTCGCTCGCCGCCTTGCGCCTAGCGCAGCAGAACGCACAGCGGCTGGATGCCCGCGCCGCGTTCGTCGCGTGCGATCTAGGAGCGGCGCTCGCCGGCGGATCGTTCGACCTGGTGGTCTCGAATCCCCCTTATATCGCCGAACGCGACCACGCCTCGTTACCGCCCGAGGTTCGTAATCACGAGCCTGCCGCCGCGCTCTTCGGCGGCCCCGACGGACTCGCGATTTACCGCCGGCTGATTCCGGAGGCGGCGCGGCTGCTCCGCCCCGGCGGCTGGCTTATGATGGAACTCGGCGACTCCGTTGCGGTTCGCGATATGTGCACCGGCTGGATCAACGTCGAAATCGCAAATGACCTGGCGGGGATACCGCGGGTGCTGGTCGCCCAAAAGCCATGAGGAGCTATTTTCACCTTGACATGGACGCATTCTTCGTCTCGGTGGAAGAGCTATTCGACCCGTCGCTCAAAGGTAAGCCCGTCGTAGTGGGCGGCCGCGCGAACGAGCGCGGCGTGGTCTCGGCAGCGTCATACGCGGCGCGTAAATTCGGCGTGCACTCCGCCATGCCCCTGCGCACCGCGCATAAATTGTGCCCCCAAGCCATCTTCGTCGAGGGCCACCGCGAGCGTTACGTCGAATACTCGCACAAAGTCTATGAAGTGCTGCAAAACTTCTCGCCGCGCGTCGAAATGGCATCGATCGACGAGGCCTACCTGGACCTGACCGGCACCGAGCGACTGCTGGGCCCGCCGCTCGCAGCCGCGCACTCCTTGCACAATGCCGTACATGCCGCCACCCACCTCAATTGTTCGATCGGTGCAGCATCGTCGCGATTGGTCGCCAAAATCGCATCGGATCAAGCCAAGCCGCACGGGATTTTGTGGATTCCGCCAGGCTGCGAGGCGCGGTTTCTGGCGCCCCTCGACGTGCGCAAGATCCCCGGAGTCGGTAAAGTAACCGAACGCAATCTTCACGACTGCGGCATTCGAAAAATCGGCGACCTGGCGCAACTCGACCAGAGTTTTCTCGAAGACCGCTTCGGAAAATGGGGGTTCGCCCTGGCCGGCAAGGCGCGCGGCGAGGACGCGGGAGGATGGTTCGACGGCGAGATCGGCGACGACGACGACCCCAAGTCGATCAGCCACGAGCACACGTTTTCCATTGACACCGCAGACGCGTCCGTGCTCGACGCCATGCTGGTGCGCCTCTCCGAGATGGTCTCGCGCCGTCTGCGCGATCACCATTTACACGCCCGCACCGTGCAGATCAAGCTCCGTTACTCGGACTTCTCCACCTTCACCCGCGCTCGCACGTTAGATCACGCCACCCAGATCGATACCGAGTTCGCCGCCGCCGTGCGCGATCTGTTCTACAAGAACTGGACCAAAGAACCGATTCGCCTGCTGGGCGTCTACGCGCAATCGCTAGAAAGCGGCGAAGGACAGACCAGCCTGCTCGACGAAGACAAGACCGCGCGCTGGCGCAAGACGCTCGCCGCTGTCGACAAGATCCGCGAAAAATATGGCGACACCACGGTATCTCTTGCGGCCGGTCTCACCGCCGCATTCCGTGCTAGAGTGCATGAAAATCCCGAAAACCTGCCGGGAAAAGATCCCCGCAGCAAGGATTCGGAAAAGGAACCTCCTCATGACTGACGATCTTCGTTACCCCGTAGGCCCCTGCGAATGGTCCTCCGAAGTAACCGCGGAAGAAAAGCGCCGGCACATCCGCGATATCTCCGAAATGCCCGCGCGACTGCGCGAAGCCATGGCCGGCCTCGCGCCACAGCATCTTGACACACCCTACCGCGAAGGGGGCTGGAGCATCCGCCAAATCGTGCATCACATCCCGGAAAGCCACATGAACAGTTACACGCGCTTCAAACTGGCCCTCACCGAGGACCAACCCACCATAAAACCCTACGACGAAAAACTGTGGGCGGAGATGCCCGATTCCCGCACCGCGCCCGTCGAGATGTCGCTCGATCTAGCCGATGCCCTGCACGGGCGCTGGACGCTGTTGCTCGAAAACATGCAGGACGCGGACTTCGAGCGCACTCTCCGCCATCCCGAGATCGGCGTTCTCAAACTGAAGAGCCTCCTCGCAGGCTACGGCTGGCACTCCCGCCACCACGTCGCGCAGATTCTGGCCACGCGCCGCCGCATGGGCTGGTAGACTGAGGAGAAGTGCAGCTTTCGATCGTCGTCCCCATACACAACGAGGAGCCGTCTATCCTGCCGCTCTACGACCGGCTGACGCTGGTCCTCGAAAAACTGCGCAAGCCCTACGAAATTATCTTCGTCGATGACGCTTCTACAGACCGCAGCTTCGACCTGCTGGCGAATCTGGTCGAAACCGATGGCCGCCTGAAGGTAATCCGCCTGCGGCGCAACTTCGGACAGACCGCCGCGCTCGCCGCGGGGTTCGATGAAGCGCAAGGCAGCGTCATCATTACGCTCGACGGCGATCTGCAGCACGCCCCTGAAGACATCCCGGCGCTGCTCGAAAAGATCGAAGAAGGCTATGACATCGCCAGTGGCTGGCGCAAAAATCGCGTAGATAACGCGGTCACCCGCAAGTTTCCTTCGCGGATCGCCAATTGGCTGATGGCCAAAGTCTCGCACGTGGAGCTGCGCGATTTCGGCACCACCTTCAAAGCCTACCGCGCCGAAATCATCAAAGACGTGAACCTCTATGGGGAGCTGCACCGCTTCATCCCCGCGCTCGCCTCGCTCTACGGCGCGCGCATCGCCGAGGTGCCCATCAAGAACATCCCGCGCCCGGCCGGCGGCTCGCACTACGGCTTGGGTCGCACCTTCCGCGTGATGTTCGACATCTTCACCATCTGGTTTCTGCTGAAGTATTTCACGCGGCCCATGCACTTCTTCGGCAAGTGGGGACTGTTGAGCGCCAGCGCCGGCGGCGGAGTTCTCACCTTCTTAGCCGCCAAAAAACTTTGGACCGGCGGAGATCTTATCGAGCAGCACGGACCCCTCATGGTAGCCGCGGCATTGGCGCTCATCACCGGAGTGATTCTATTCTGCACCGGCTTGTTAGGCGAGGTCCTCACGCGGACCTATTACGAAAGCCAGGGCCGCCGCATTTACGCCGTGCGCGAAATTCGCAGCAAGCGCGAGTCACAAGCCCCCGACGGGGCTCAGGGAGCACACGGCAGCCGCGGATGAATTTGCGCGCGGTCATTTTTGACTTCGGCAACGTCCTCTGCCGCCCGCCTACCGAGCAGCAACTCAGCGACGCAGCGGCGGTCTGCGGAGTTACCGTCGAAGAGTTCGTCCACGCTTTTTGGCGAAACCGGCGCGAGTATGACCGCGGAATGGATGCGCGGGAGTACTGGAGCGAACTCGCCAAGTTCATCGGACGCGCGTTCGACGACTCCACCCTACAAGACCTGATGCGGCGCGAGATCGCGTTCTGGAGCCATTTCGATGCCCGCGTGCTGAGCTGGTCCGACGATCTGCGGCACGCTGGCTTGAAGACCGGTATCCTTTCGAACCTTCCTCGAACGCTGGGCGAGAGCCTGCGCGCCGAGCCAGGATTTCTTGACCACTTCGATCAGGTTACTTTTTCTTACGAGCTAGGCGTCATTAAGCCAGAACCTGAAATTTACCACCACGCGATTCAGAGACTCGGCATCGAACCCGCACAAGCGCTGTTCCTCGATGATCGCGCAGAAAACGTGCAGGGTGCGCTCGTCGCCGGCCTCCATGGCGAAATCTTCACTACCTGGGAAGAATTTCTAACCCACGACCGCGCACGCTACGGCCTTCCGGAACCCCAGTTCGGCGCTGTTGCAAAGCCGGCCTGATACAATCCGGTTAGGACTTCGGCCTCATGACTTCTCTTTCCGGTCTTCCTCATACCTTAGGCAGCCTTCGTGCCTCCGGTAAATATGAAAACGTGCGTAGCGTCAAGGATGAACTGCGCGAGAATCTGATCTGCAAGCTTGAGAAAAAGCAACCGCTGTTCCCCGGCATCGTGGGCTACGAGGATACGGTAGCGCCGCAGGTGGTGAACGCGGTGCTCTCGAAACACAACTTCATCCTGCTGGGCCTACGCGGGCAAGCCAAGACCCGCCTGATCCGCATGTTGACCTCGCTGCTCGATGAATACGTGCCCTATATAGCCGGATGCGAGATCCATGACCATCCCTTCGCCCCCATCTGCAAACCTTGCCGGACGCTGCTGCACGAGAGAGGCGACGCCACCCCCATCGCCTGGCTGGGCCGCGAAGAACGCTACGTCGAGAAACTGGCGACCCCGGATGTGACCATCGCCGACATGATCGGCGACATTGATCCCATCAAAGCCGCGCGCACCGGAGAAACTCTTGGCAGCGAGTTGACGGTGCACTACGGTCTGCTGCCCCGCGCCAACCGCGGCATCTTCGCCATCAACGAACTGCCCGACCTGGCTGGAAAAATTCAAGTCGGTTTGTTCAACATCATGCAGGAAGGCGACGTGCAGATTAAGGGCTATCCCGTGCGCCTGCCGCTGGATCTGATGCTGGTGTTTACGGCCAATCCGGAAGATTACACGGCGCGCGGCAAAATCATCACGCCGCTCAAGGACCGCATCGGCAGCGAGATTCGCACGCATTATCCCGCCACACTCGATCACGGCATCGAGATCACGGCACAGGAAGCCTGGACCGAGCGCCGATCGCCCGCCGAACTGCACATCCCCGATTACATCCGCGAAGTAATCGAACAGATCGCGTTCTCCGCACGCGAGGACAAGCGTGTCGATAAACGGTCGGGCGTCAGCCAGCGCCTGCCTATTTCGGTCATCGAGAATGTGACCTCGAATGCCGAGCGCCGCGCGCTGATGACCGGCGAGTCCGTCGCGGTGCCGCGAATCCTCGACGTCTACGCGGGCTTGCCGTCCATCACCGGCAAACTGGAACTCGAATACGAAGGCGAACTCAAGGGTGGCGACGCCGTGGCGCGGGAATTGATCCGCCTGGCCGTGGGCAAAATCTTCACGTCATATTTTGAAGGCGAGAACCTCAACAACGTTGTCCAATGGTTCGAACTCGGCGGGACCTTGAAGCTGGACGAAGGCGTATCCTCGCAGCAAATGGTCCAGCAGCTAACCGGGATCCAAGGCCTGATGGAGAAGACCAAAAAGCTTGGTTTGACCGAAAGCGAACCCGACGCCGTGCGCGCCGGAGCCGGTGAATTCATCCTCGAAGGCCTCTACGCACACAAGCGCATCAGCCGCAATGAAGAGACCGGCTTCACCGCAGGCGAGCGCCGCCGCGAGCCCCCCGAAGAAGGCAAAGCCAAGCCCAAAAGGCAATATCAGTGAAATCCATCCGCTACGGGCGCTACACCGGAGAGGACCTCGGCCTCAGCACCGAAGACCTGCTCAAAGCCCTGGCGGATTTCTTTCTCAACAGCGGGTTCGATAACCCGTACATGCGATTCAGCGAATTTAATCAACACACCCTCGAAGATCTGAAGCGCGCCCTCGAAGATGCCATCCTGAACGGCGAAATGTTCGATTCCGAGCGCGCCGAACAGCTCCGCAAGCAACTCGAAAGCATGTCGGGCGAGGAAATCGATCAACTCCTCAACCGCCTGGTACAGAAGCTAGTCGACGAAGGCTACATCAACACCGAACCGCAAAATGGTGGACAGGGCGGCGAAGGCGACAGCGAAGTCGAAGTGAAGATCACCGACAAAAGTATCGACTTCCTGGGCTATAAAACGCTGAAGGACCTGCTCGGATCGCTAGGCCGCTCCAGTTTTGGAGCGCACGACACCCGCGACATGGCCACCGGTGTCGAAGCCAGCGGGGCCGCCAAGGTCTACGAGTTTGGCGACTCGATGAACCTCGACGTCAATACTACTTTGTTCTCCGCACTTAGCCGTGAGGGTCTAAAGCTCCCCATTAACCTGGAGTACCGCGATCTGCACGTGCATCAGTCCGAGTATCAAAGCTCCTGCGCAACCGTGCTGATGCTCGACTGCAGCCACAGCATGATCCTCTACGGCGAGGACCGCTTCACCCCCGCGAAGAAGGTAGCGATGGCGCTGGCGCATCTGATCCGCACCCAATATCCCGGCGATTCGTTGCGTTGTGTCCTGTTCCATGATTCAGCCGAAGAATTGCGCATCGAAGATCTGGCGCGCGTGCAAGTCGGTCCCTACTACACCAACACGCGCGAAGGCCTGATCCTGGCGCAGCGTCTGCTGGGGCAAGAGAAGAAGGACATGAAGCAGATCATCATGATCACCGACGGCAAGCCCAGCGCCCTGACCCTCGAAGACGGCCGCATTTATAAGAATGCGTTCGGCCTCGACCCGCTGGTGATCAGCCGAACTCTCGAAGAAGTGAGCCGCTGTAAGCGCCAGGGAATCTTAATTAACACCTTCATGCTCGCCAGTGACTACGGTTTGGTGAACT
>JANXXL010000260.1 GCA_025350625.1 Bryobacterales bacterium
CGCGGTGCCGGTAACCACTTGCTGACCCTCGGTCAGGCCGCTAAGGATTTCGGTATAGTTGCCATCCGTGAGGCCCAGCTTGACGGGCACTCGTTTGAGCTTGCCCTGATCAAGAACGTAAACCGCTTGAGCCGCTTGGGCGCCCGGAGTACCACCGCGACGGCCTCCTTTGCCTTGGCCTTTCCCACTGCCGGGGGTGGTGGGGGCCGCCGCGACCGGGTGGAAGCGCAGAGCGGCTACGGGCAGCCGCAAAGCCTGCCGCGCTGCTCCGTTGATGATTCTTACATTCGCGGTCATGCCGGGGAAAAGCTTTAAATCCGGGTTAGAAACCGAAACCACCACGTCGTAAGTCACAACGTTCTGGACGTTGATGGGGGCCTGGCGAATCTGCGCCACCTCTCCGGGAAAGATCACTCCCGGATAGGCATCCACCGTGAAATTGGCCGGCTGACCTACCCTAATGGGACCGACGTCGGATTCGTCCACATTGGTATCTACCTGCATTTTGGTCAGATCCTGCGCGATTTGGAAGATCGTGGGTGCCTGAAAGGACGCCGCCACCGTCTGGCCGACATCCATATTGCGGGAGATTACGGTGCCGTCTACCGGCGCAACAATCTGCGTGTGCGCCAAATCCAACTGCGCTTGTTCGAGCGTGGCGGTAGTTTGTTTCACCTGCGATTGGGCCTGATCTAGTTGCGTCTGGGTGACGTCTTTTTGCGCCTGCGCGGACGTCACTGAGGATTGCGCGGCCGTTACCGCGGATTGTGCGGCATCCAAGCTGGCGACAGCCTGGTCATAGGCGGCCTGGTACGTATCGGCCTCTTCCCGCGAAATCAGCCCTTGTTTCACCATTTCGATGCGCCGCTCGTTCTTGATTTTTGCGTCGGCGACCGCGCTTTGCGCGTGTGCCAGATTGGCTTTTTGGCTGGCGACGTTGGCTTGCGCGCCCGCTATATCCGATTGGGCTTTGGCGATCGCGGCGCGAGCGCTGACCACCGAAGCTTTCGCGCTGTCAACCGCAGCGCGGGTCTGATCTACGTGAGCCTGGAAGATGGCGGGGTCGATGCGCGCCACCAACTGTCCCGCTTTAACTTTGGTATTAAAATCAGCGTGCAGTTCGAGAATGTTGCCGGACACCTGGCTGCCTACTTGAACCGTTTTGACAGCATTGACGTTACCGGTGGCGGTAATAGCAGCTTCTATATCGCCTCGGTCAATGGGTGCAGTGAGATAGGCTGGCTGGGATGGTCCCCGCAAATAATACACGGCAGCGGCTGCGAGAAGCACCATCAGACTGGCCACCAGCCACCACTTTCCTCGTTTTCGCGGGGCCAAAGCACCCCTTACGGGCGGGGTGTGCTGCTCCGGTGGCGGCAGCGCCCGAGCCGTGGGTGGTTTAGAATCATCAATTACCGGCGGGTTAAGCAACTCTGTCGTGGGCACTGTGCCCTCCTAACAACTTAGTTGGTTGCAATTACCCTGCCGTGCCGAATTTAATCGCTATCACTCCCGCTACTTACTTTGAGGACCGCCAGGAAGGCTTCCTGGGGGATCTCGACCCTCCCCACGCGTTTCATTCGGCGCTTGCCTTCTTTCTGCTTTTCGAGCAGTTTGCGCTTGCGTGAAATATCGCCGCCGTAGCACTTTGCGAGCACATTCTTGCGCAGGGCCGCAATTGTTTCGCGCGCGATGATCTTGTTGCCGATAGCCGCCTGCAAGGCCACTTCGAACATTTGCCGCGGGATTAGTTTCCGCAATCGTTCGATCAGCACTTTGCCGCGCTCGTAGGCAAACTCCTTGTGTACGATCATCGACAGCGCATCCACCGGTTCACCGGCTACTAATACGTCGAGTTTCACCAGGGCCGATGCGCGATAACCGGACAAGTGATAGTCGAGCGATGCGTAACCACGCGAAGCCGACTTCAAGCGGTCATAGAAATCCAGCACGATCTCATTGAGTGGCATCTCGTACAACAACATCACGCGTCCCGAGCCGATGTACTCAAACTTCTTCTGGATGCCGCGTTTCTCTTCGAGCAGCTTCAGAATTTCGCCCAGATATTCTTCGCGCGTAATCACGGTGGCGTCGATGATCGGTTCGTCGATTTCTTTTATCTCAGAAGGGTCGGGAAACTTCTGTGGATTGTCGATCTCAATTACGTCTCCGTTGGTGGCGGTGACGCGGTAGCGCACGCCGGGCGCTGTGGTAATGAGATCGATCTCAAACTCGCGTTCGAGGCGCTCCTGAATGATTTCAAGGTGCAGAAGGCCCAGGAAGCCGCAACGGAATCCGAAGCCGAGCGCAGCGGAATGTTCAGGCTCAAAGCTGAAGGCGCTGTCATTCAAACGCAGCTTCTCGAGAGCGTCACGGAGCAGTCCATGCTCATGCGATTCGACGGGATATAAGCCCGCAAACACCATGGCTTTGAGGGGCTCGAATCCCGGCAAAGGCTCCGAAGCCGGAGCCGCATCATTGGTAATGGTGTCGCCGATCTGAGCGTCTGAAACCGTCTTGATGGTCGCAAACAGGAACCCGACTTCGCCCGCGGCCAGCTCATCGCAAGGGACTGGCTTCGGCGATTGATAGCCTACGCCTTCCACCTCATGAACGCTGCCGTTATTCCACAGGCGAATCTTCATGCCTTTCCGAACCCGGCCATCCACTACGCGCGCCAAAATGATGACCCCTCGGTAGGAATCAAACCAAGAATCGAAGATCAGCGCCCGCAGCGGTGCGTCGGGCGATCCCTTGGGCGGAGGAACTTTCTTCACCACGGCTTCGAGGATTTCGTCGATACCCACGCCGTTCTTCGCACTAGCAAGCACGGCTTCGCTCGCATCCAGCCCGATCACGCTCTCGATCTGCTCGCGAATCCTGTCCGGCTCGGCCGATGGTAAATCGATTTTGTTGATGACGGGAATGATTTCGAGGTTGTGATGCAGGGCCAGATAGGTGTTGGCGAGGGTCTGGGCTTCCACACCCTGCGACGCGTCGACCACCAGCAACGCACCCTCGCACGCCTGTAAGCTTCGCGAAACTTCGTAGCTGAAATCCACGTGGCCCGGCGTGTCGATCAGGTTGAGCTGGTAATCCTGGCCGTCTTTCGCGCGATAATCCAGGCGCACCGCGTGGGCTTTGATGGTGATGCCGCGCTCGCGTTCGAGGTCCATCGTATCCAGCACCTGCGCCATCATTTCGCGTTGGCTAAGCGCGCCGGTGACTTCGAGAAGCCGGTCGGCGAGCGTCGATTTTCCGTGGTCGATGTGCGCAATGATAGAGAAATTGCGGATATGAGAAGGATCCATTGAGGTAAGATGGTGCCGGAAACCCAATTATCCCACGATGTCCGCGGATTCACTCAATTGGCAGCAATTAAACGCGAATGGCCTCAACTTCGCCATTTTGGTGGCGCGGTTCAATAGCGCCATCACGGAAAAGCTGCTGGCGGGCGCGCGCGAAGCCCTTACCAAAGCGGGTGCGAAGAGCCAGGAAGTGTTCTATGTTCCCGGCGCTTTCGAACTGCCTTTCGCGGCGAAAAAACTTGCGGAGCGCGGCGATTTCGATGCCATCGTTGCGCTGGGCGCGGTGATTCGCGGAGAAACGCCGCATTTCGAATACGTCGCGGGGGAAGCGGCGCGCGGGTTGCAGCAGGCTGCGCTCGAAACTGGAGTACCTATCGCTTTCGGCGTCCTCACTACCGACAATCAGGAACAGGCGGAAGCACGTGCGGGCGGCGCCGCCGGCAACAAAGGTTTCGACGCCGCGATGACGGCGGTAGAAATGGCGCGGTTTTAATACATGCCCGCTCGCCATCGCTCCCGGCAACGCGCGCTACAGATTCTGTTCCTATGGGACCAGCGTAAGCAGGACGTTGGCGAAGCGATCTCTTCGTTCTACGAGACGCTCGGAATGGACGAGGAAGATCCGCAGCCCACGCCCGCCGATGAGTTTATGGAAAGCCTGGTGCGTGGTGCGGCCGCCGACTCGAAAGGAATTGACGAGCGCATCAGCGCTAAATCCGCAAACTGGCGAATCGAGCGCATGCCTGCGGTCGACCGCAACATCCTGCGCCTGGCAGTTTATGAGATGAACCAGTTGAAGACTCCGCCGGCCATCGTGATCGATGAAGCTCTGGAACTCGCACGCCAGTTTTCAGGCGAGGAATCCGTGGCGTTCATCAATGGGGTCCTCGACGCGGTGCGGCGCGATGAAGGCCAGCCAATTACGCCGTGAGTGCGCTTAAAATCGTTCTGATTTCTCCGCGCAATCCTCTCAATATCGGAGCCGCTGCCCGGGCCATGAGCAACTTCGGTTTCTCGGAACTCAGGCTGGTAAATCCTTATGCCGTCGCCTTCCGCGAAGCGCGTTCGGCTGTGAAAGCGCACGCCGTCCTCGAACACGCCCGCGAGTATCCTACCGTCGCCGAGGCCGTGGCCGATTGCACTTTAGTGGTCGGAACCACAGCTATTGGACCTCGCGTGCTGGAACACCCGCTGCGGCGCTTGGAATTCGGCGGCAAACTCATCGCACGAAAAATCGCGACATCGCCGGTTGCGCTCCTCTTCGGCTCCGAAAAATTTGGCCTTTCGAATGAGGACATGTCGTATTGCCACTGGCTGATGCGCATCCCGGCGCGGGAGGAACACGGCTCTATGAACCTGGGGCAGGCCGTGGCCGTGTGCCTTTATGAGATCATCCGCAACCCGGCAGCGGCCAAAATTGCACCGGAAGCCAAGCGCCCAGCCGATGCGGCTCACCTCGAACACGTCACGGAATTTCTGGAGACGATTCTCGATCGTTCCGGATACGTCCACGCCCGTGTCGAAGGATCCACCCGAATGAAAATTCGACGCCTGGTGCGTCGCCTGCAGTTGAATGCACATGATGCGGAGGTCTGGCTAGGCATGCTACGCCAAATTCTGTGGAAGCTGGAACACACCTCGGATTCCGGCTCTCGCGGCGAATGATATTCTGATTTCATCCATGACAAAAGTGACGCTGCACTACGATCTGACCCGGCCGTTGGGCGATGAGGACTTTGAAAACATCGCTAACGTGCACGCGACCTACGGCATGGCGCGCGTTCAGGTGTCGCCGTCGCTCGACAAGATTACGGTCGATTACGATGCCTCGCGCCTGATGCGTAAGGACGTCGAAGCGGTCCTCGCCAGCCACGGAATTCCGATTCGCGCCGCGGCCGCCTAATCGCGCGAGCTTTGCCTCATCGTGAGCGTTTCAAGCTCCTCAGGAGTTTTGGGCCAGTCTTCGCGCAGGAGCCGCGAGAGAGCGCGATCGGCCAGCAGCTTTCCACCGGTCTGACAGTGGGGGCAGTAGTTGGTCTCGTTCGCGGCATAGCGGATTCGCTGGATCTTCGAGCCACATTTCAGACAAGCCTGCCGGTATCGGCCGTGAACCGCCATACCTTCGCGAAAGGCCGTCACTTTTTCAGGAAAGCTTGCGCCGGCCTCTTCGCGGAGCCGTTCAATCCAACTCGTTAGTATCGCGCGACTAGCGTTAAAGAGCCGCTCAATCTCCCCGTCAGAGAGCTTTTGCGTGAGGGCCAGTGGGGATAGCTGCGCTTCAAAGAGGATCTCGTCGGAATACGCATTGCCAATACCGCTGAAGAGCCGCGGATCGCTCAAGGCTCGCTTCAGCGTGTGGTTGGCCGAGGTCAGGGCCGCGCCGAAGCGCTCCAAATTTGCATCGAGCACTTCCAAGCCGCCTGGATCGATCGCTCGCAGGCCCTCCTCACCCGCGGCCACGTGCAGCGACGCTCGTTTCCGCGATCCCGCTTCTGTTAAGAGCAGAGTCCCGTTGGGAAAATCGAATGCGGCTACGCCACGGGGCTTGGATAACTTTGCTCCGCGAACGCGCCAATGCAGGCGGCCAGCGATCATAAGATGCAGCACTAGCCACGAATCCTTTTCGAAGCCAATGCAAATTCGTTTACCGAGCCTGCGCAAGCGCGTTACAGTCTTGCCAGGGACGCTTTCAAGCGGCGGTTCCACGGTCCGTAAGAGGAACGGGCTGGCGATGCGTACAGCCTCCAGCTTCTGCCCGAGGATGCGCTTCTCCAGAGCCTCTATGTACACGACAACGTCAGGCAGTTCGGGCAAGCGGATAACCTACTTCTTCAACCCCGGCAGTCCGCCTAGCGATGGCGACATCCGCACCGCGCGCAAAATTGCTTGCACCACCGCTTCGGCCGCGGCCACGCCCAGTGCGTCAATGGGGGCGTGTGCCGATCCGCCCGGCGGCGCTGCCGACATTGCCACCACCAGATCCCCGTCCGACATGGTGTTGACGGGATTAATCGCGCGTGCCATTCCCAACTGCCCCATCTGCGCCAGTTTGGTGGCTTCGAGTTTAGTGAGAACCGCGTTGGTTGCCACGACCACCAGCGTGGTGTTTTCACGGGTAAAGCCGGTCGGACCCATGCTTTTCATAAGGCGCGCACTGTCGGCGAAGTTCTTTTCTTCGGGGAGTGCATCGGGCGTCCTGCGCGCGCCCGCCACGATTCTGCCGCTGGCCGGGTCCAGCACGTCGCCGAGGGCATTGACTACTGCCAGCGCCGATACCAGCACGCCGGCATTCCGGCCTTCGAGAGGCACCGTCCACGATCCCACCCCGGATTTCATCGCCTGCTTCATCCCCAGAATCTTGCCGATAGTAGCGCCGGTTCCCGCGCCCACCGCGCCCTCGACCACCGCCTTGTCATCAGCGGCCGCCGCCGCTCTTTCCGCCATCTCGCGCGTAGGCCGCACGCTTTTCTTACCCAAGCCAAGGTCGTAGAGGATCGCGCCTACTACAATAGGCACCGGCCCCGCGGTCGTCTTGAAACCGACGCCCTTATGGTCCAAAAACCGGCGCACTCCGCTGGCCGATTCGAGGCCAAAAGCACTGCCGCCCGAAAACACCACTCCGTGAATTCTGGGCGTCACGTGCATGGGATTCAGCACATCCCACTCATCCACGCCGGTGGCCGACCCGCGGATGTCGCCCCCCGCCACCGCGCCTTGCTCAGAGAGCACTACCGTGCACCCCGTCAATCCGTCATAATCGGATGCATGGCCCACTAATATTCCGGGGATATCGGTGAGGCCCTTCATTTTGCGCTTTCATATTAACATCAGCCATGCCAGCATCCATCAAGCCGGGAGACTCTGATTGCTCGACTTTCTAAAGACGCCTGTCGAGACATTCCAGGAGTTTCTGTTCTTGAGCGGCCGCGCATTTCGCAACATTTTTCGCTCGCCTCATTACAGCGACGACATCATCTTGCAGATGGACGCCATTGGGGTCGGCTCGCTGTTCATCGTAAGCCTAATCGGCTTCTTCAGCGGCGTAGTGATGGCCCTTCAGATGTCGCGGGCGCTCGCGACCTACGGTGCGCAGGGGCAAATCGGTCAGATCGTCTCGATCACTCTGGTGCGCGAACTGGGGCCGGTGCTAGCGTCGCTGTTAGTGGCAGGACGCAACGCCAGCGGCATAGCCAGCGAATTGGGTTCCATGCGCGTAACCGAGCAGATTGACGCCATGCGCGCTTTAGGCACTGACCCCATCCAGAAGCTGGTGACGCCCCGGTTGATAGCCATGGCCTTCATGCTCCCCCTATTAACCATCATTGCGGACTTCCTGGGTCTGATCGGCGGTTACTTTATCGCTTACACCATGCTGAACATCACCACCTCGCAATACTGGAGCACCGCCTGGCGGGTTCTGGAGTACAACGATCTCACCCAGGGGCTGCTCAAGCCGTTTCTGTTCGCCATCGTGATTGCGCTGGTGGGCTGTTATTACGGAATCAATACTACCGGCGGCACGCAGGGCGTGGGCCGCTCCACCACTAAAGCGGTGGTCGTGTCTTCGGTTTGGATCTTCATCATCACCGCCATGCTTGACCCGCTGTTTGTGAACCTGAAATGACCGCGAACGATATTGCCCCCCGAACTCCTGCCAAGCCCAGCGATGTTCCGGCAGTGCGCTTCGAAGACGTGAATCTCGCTTTCGGCGACACGCCGGCGCTGGTGCATTTGTCTTTCTCCATGGGCGCGGGGGAAACGCGTGTGGTGTTAGGCGCTGCCGGCAGCGGGAAAACCATGCTGCTCAAGACCAGCGTCGGCTTGGTCAGGCCGGATTCCGGGCACATATCGCTATTTGGCGAGGAAGTCACCGGCCGCAAAGAAAACCAGTTATATGAATTGCGCAGCAAAGTGGGCATCTTGTTCCAGGAAGGCGGCCTGTTCGATTCGCTTACTATCGCTGAGAACGTAGCCTACCCCTTAGTCAACCAGTTCGCGCTTCACAAAGACGGCAAAGCCCCCACGCCCGAAGAGGTGGACCGGCGGGTCCGCGAGTCTTTGAATTTCGTCGAACTGGAGCACACCCTCGACAAATTTCCCAGCGAGCTATCGGGAGGCATGCGCCGCCGCGTCGGAATCGCTCGCGCCGTGGTCACCGCTCCGCAACTGGTGTTATATGACTCGCCCACAGCCGGGCTCGATCCCATCACTGCCAACACCATCATCACCCTGATCCTCAAGGGTCGCGACCTGCATAACACGGCCACCATCATGGTCACCCACCGTTACCAGGACGGGCATCTGATGGCCAATTTCCGCTACAATCCGAGCAGTGGGAAAATCGAGCACGCCGAGAGCAGCCAGTTGACCACCCGGTTTTTCGTCATGCAGGAGGGGCGCCTGTTCTTTGAAGGATCGGAAGCGGAATTGCGCGCCAGCACAGATCCCTACGTGCAAAAATTCGCGCGGCCGGGGAGTTCCTAGATACCCATGGCGCTACAAACCAAGAAGCGTTGGGCGCAGTTAAAGGTCGGCCTCCTGGCCATCTCGTCATTGTGCATTCTTGCGGCGCTGATCTTCCTGATGACCAGTTCCACCGGGTTCTTCACCAAGCGCAGCAAGGTGTATACATTCTTAGACGACTCCGCCGCCGTCGCCGTAAGCGCACCGGTGCGGCTCAACGGAATCACAGTCGGAAAAGTTTCGGATGTCTCTCTATCCGGATCTAACCAGCCGAACCGCATCGTGCGAGTCACCCTGGATGTGGACAACAATTTCCTGCCTTCGATTCCTGTCGACTCGCAGGCCGCCCTGGCAGCCGAAAACCTGCTCGGGACCAAGTACATCAATATCAAGAAGGGCCGCAGTGCGACTCCGGTCTCCCCCGGTGCGGAGATCAAGAGCCTGGACACCCGCGAATTCGACGACGTGGTCCAGCAGGGCTACAGCACCCTCGCCTCGCTCAATGGAATTTTCAAGAAACTCGATGGAATTCTCGACGCCATCCAAGTAGGTCATGGGACGATCGGCAAACTCCTGTCAAATGACGAGCTCTATAATAAAGTAATCGGCATCACCGACGAAACCCGCAGAGTCATCGCCGCGCTGGACTCCCAAGAGGGCACACTCGGCAAACTGATGCATGACGACAGCCTTTATACCGATCTCCGGGGGACGCTGGCTCGCGTGAACACACTCGCCGACGGCCTGCAGCAGGGCGATGGCACGCTCGGCAAACTGTTGAAGGACCCTGCACTTTATGAAGACACCCGAGCCACCATCGCCGACGTGCGGCAGATGCTGGCCGGAATAAACCAGGGACAGGGCACCGTTGGCAAACTGCTCAAGAGCGACGACCTGCACAACCAGTTGCAGGCCACCATGGGCCGCCTGGATATGCTGCTCGATAAAGTCAACAACGGCCAAGGAACCATCGGACAATTGCTGGTGAATCCGTCGCTCTATCAGAACCTAGACAGCACCACCCGCGAGATCAATGGCCTGATGAAGGATTTCCGCGCGAACCCAAAGAAGTTTCTGCGCATCAAGCTCGCTATTTTTTGACGTGCGCAAACTGGTGGTTAACGCCGACGACTTCGGCTTCACGCGCGACGTGAATCAGGGGATCGTCCTGGCCCACCGCGACGGAATTCTCACCGCCACCACGCTCATGGCTACTGGCGCGGCGTTTGACGATGCAGTCGGGCTAGCGCGCGAAACTCCTTCGCTCGATATTGGCGTTCATTTAGTCCTGGTGGGCGACCCGCCGTTCCCCCGAACGGTCGCGCAACTAGTGCGGGCGGTGGCGTTGGGCCGCATTCATGTTTACGACGAATTGCGGGCGCAGGTGCGACGAATCCTCGATGCCGGCCTTCGGCCCACACACCTCGATACCCATAAGCACACGCATCTGCTGCCTTCCGTGCTTGACGCCGTTGCGCGACTCTCGGAAGAGTTCAAAATTCCCTGGGTGCGCCGACCGTTCGATTTGCCGCTCACGCCCGCGGGACCAGGAGTCTCGCACGCCAAGCGTATCGTCAGCAAGAGTCTTGGCGTTTTACGCGGGCGTTTTGCGCGCGTGCTGTCGCAGCATGGCTGCCGCTCCACCGATCACTTCGCCGGATTCCAGATCACAGGCAGCTATGGCGCGACCGAGCTGGCCCGGCTGATCCGCAGCCTTCCCGAAGGCTCCACCGAGTTTATGTGCCATCCCGGGATCTGCGGAGAGGAACTGCGCGGCGCCCGCACACGTCTGAAGGAGAGCCGCGAGCAAGAGCTGCGCGCGCTGACTTCTGCGGAAGTCCGCGCCGCGCTCGCGGAATCCGGAGTCCAGCTAGTCCGCTATTCCGAACTCTAGGTCAACATTCCCCAATGCGTTAGCGTATATCCCACGAACCCCATCGCGTTGTACGCGGAATGCATTAAGAAAGCCGCAGTTGTCGACCCGGTCTTGTAGCGCACGTAACCGAACACCGCGCCCGCCAGCCCGATCAGCACTACCGGCTGCCAAGCCCAGCGATTCTGCGCCCCATGCAGCAGCGCAAACGGCACTGCCGTGAACAAGATCCCCAACTGCGGGCCCACCGAACGCGCCAGCAGCGGCAACAAGAATCCCCGGAAGAGCGTTTCCTCAAAAATCGGCGCCAGTAAAACCCCGAACAGCATCACTACAGCGAGCGACGCGCGGCTATCGATCAGACTCTCGATTTGGGAGCCATCAGAGGGCACGCGCAGAAGCACTCCCAGAGCTGAAAGGGCAATGGTCAGCGCCGGGCCCGCTGCCAACAGGAGCCACGCGCGGGGAATCGGAAAATTCCAACCCAAGGCGCTCCAAAACGGCTCTCCATAGCGCCACGCAATTACCAAATACAGCGCACCTAGCAGAAATGCGTACATGAACGATTGAATTACCAGCGTCTGAGCTGCATGGCCCGCGAGCCAACGCGGCGCCAGCACTATGCCAGCGCGCAGCAAAACCTGCGCCAGTACTAGCGAAGGCAGAACGGCGCTTAGAAACAGCGCGAGGTCCTGATAGCCCCAAACCGGTCCCCGGCGTTCTGACATCGCCGTGGTCAGGATTCACCCTCAATCAGCGCCGCAGCCAGCAGCGGAATCATCAGCTCATGATGGCCCGTGACGGCATAGCCGCGCCCGCCCGATTTTGCGTGCGGGCGTTCCACTACATTCAGTTTGGGCCTGTAATGCTGCAAAAAATCGAAGTTCACGGTGGTGAAGTTCGCCAGCGGATACCCCAGGTTGCGCACCACCGACACCGCTTTCAAGAACACCTCCGGCAGCACCACCGCCGAGCCCACGTTCAAGTACACGCCGCCATCGTTCAGCCCGCGCGCAAGCGAACAGAGCAGCCGGAAATCGTGGTGCGTAGTGGCGCCTATTGCGGGTCCATCGGCAGCCGGATGGGTATGCGGAGTATCCGTTCCCACCGCCACGTGGACCGTCACCGGCACATTGGCTCGATAGGACGACGCGACGATGCTATGCGCCGCGAACTGCGGCTGAGCGAGCTGATCCAGCCGTCGGCCCAGCGCTTCGCCCATGCCTAAGCCATCGCGCGCGCCCTCGCTGATCGCCGTATTCATTTCGCGGCCGGTTTCTTCTGCGGCGCCAAAGCGCCCGTCCGGCAGCACCGCCTCCACGTCTTCGCTGGTTTGACCGGCGATGGCGATTTCGAAATCGTGAATCGACGCTGCCCCGTTCATCACGAAACCCGTTACCCATCCGCGGCGCATCAGATCCAGCAGAATGTCGGCCAGGCCGCACTTGACGACGTGACCGCCCATGCCCCAGAGAATCGCCCGCTTTTGCTCTTTGGCCCGCCGGAGCGCGTCGACGACGCCTAGAAAGGCATCGGCCGCCAAAAGCTTCGGTAACGAGTCTAGCAGCCCCCTTACGCCATCGCCTTTTTTGTAAGGCTTCGCGAAATGCTCGACCTGTACCTTCCCTCCGCGCTCGTCAATAGGGACGGTCTTCAACCCCTCGAACGACAACGGCTTTTCCGAGTATTTGCTCATGCCGCTTTCCCGCCGCGCAAAGTTTTCTTGAGCGCTTGCGCCGTATGGCTCTTAGTCACCCGCAAAATGTCCTCGGGCGAACCACAGGCCACCACTTGTCCCCCGCGTTCCCCGCCTTCCGGACCCAGATCGATGACCCAGTCGGCCGTCTTGATGACGTCCAGATGATGTTCGATCACCACCACCGTATTACCCAACTGGACCAGACTGTGCAGCACATCCAGCAATTTGCGCACGTCCTCGAAGTGCAGCCCGGTGGTCGGCTCATCCAAAATGTAGAGCGTCTTGCCGGTCTGCCGACGGCTCAACTCGCGTGCCAGCTTGATGCGCTGGGCTTCGCCGCCGGAAAGCGTAGTGGAAGACTGCCCCAGATGCAAATACCCCAGGCCGACCTCGACCAGCGTCTCCAGCTTGGCGCGAATTTGCGGAATGTTTTCGAGCAGCGACAGCGCATCTTCGACCGGCATCTCCAGGAGATCCGCAATTGACTTGTCCTTATACTTCACCTGGAGCGTTTCATGATTGTAGCGCCGCCCGCGGCAGACGTCGCAAGTAACGTACACATCCGGCAGAAAATTCATTTCGATGCGCTTCTGGCCGTCGCCCTGGCAGGCCTCGCAGCGCCCGCCTTTGACGTTGAAGCTGAACCGACCGGGCTTGTAACCGCGGGCGCGCGATTCCGGCAACTTCGAGTACAAATCGCGAATATGCGTGAACACCTGTGTGTAGGTGGCCGGGTTCGAGCGCGGCGTGCGCCCAATCGGCGCCTGATCGATCTCGATCACCTTGTCGAGCTGATCCAGTCCCGTGATCGACGCGTGCGCGCCCGCCAGCGCCCTCGATCCGTACACTTCCTTGGCGGCCGCGCGGTAGAGAATATCGTTCACCAGCGTCGATTTCCCGCTGCCCGACACGCCCGTCACGGCCACAAACAATCCCAGCGGAAACTCCACGTCGATGTTCTTAAGATTGTGCTCTGTCGCGCCGAAAATCGCGATCCGCCGCTTCCCGGGCACACGTCGAGTGGCCGGCAGCGCGATCGCTCGTGTGCCCGCCAGATACTGACCGGTAAGCGACTCGCTGTTTTGTTCAATCTCTTTCGGCGTCCCCTGAGCCACCAAAAGTCCGCCCAGTCTGCCCGCGCCCGGCCCCAGGTCGATCACGTAATCGGCGCGCTCTATGGTCTCGGCGTCGTGTTCTACCACCAGCACGGTGTTGCCCAAATCCCGCAGGCTCTGCAGCGAGTCAAGCAGCCGGTCGTTATCGCGCGAATGTAGTCCGATCGAGGGTTCGTCAAGCACATAGAGAACGCCGCGCAGCTTCGAGCCGATCTGCGTGGCGAGCCGGATGCGCTGCGCCTCCCCACCTGAGAGTGTCGCCGCCGAACGCTCCAAGCTTAGGTACCCGAGCCCCACCCCGACCAAAAACTCCAGGCGGTTCCGCACCTCATCCACCGGACGCTTCCCGATTTGTTCCTCGCGCCCTTCCAGCTTCCATTTCTTGACCGTCTCCAGAGCGCGCGTCACCGAAAGCCCCGTCAGTTCCGCAATGCCGACGCCCTTCACTTTTACCCCTAAGCTCGAAGGCTTTAGCCGCTTTCCGTGGCAATCCGGGCAGGTCGCGGCGGATTGATATTGCAACAGCCACTCGCGCGTCGCTTCGGTCACATCTTCCTGTTCGTAGTATTGATCCAGCGCCGCGATCAATCCATCGCTGAGCGCCTGCTGCGCCTTCTTTGACAGTTTCTCGAACGGCTTCTGGATCGGAATTTTCAAGCGCGCGGCCAGCAGTTTCAAATCGCCGGTCACGTAAGTCGAACTGCCTCCGATACCGAGCGCTCCATCAAGCATCGGCTTCGACGGGTCGACGATCACCTTCGCAGGATCCCAACTCCAGCGGCTCCCCAGGCCGGTGCACGTCTCGCATGCCCCAAACGGACTATTGAAGGAGAATGAGCGCGGTTCGAGTTGCGGCACACTCGAGCCGCACTCAGGACACGCCAGTTTCTGCGAATACAACCGCTCCGGCCCATCCACCAACGCCACCAGCACCAATCCGCCGGCCAGTTTCGTCGCAGTCTCAATCGAAGCTTCCAGGCGCTTTTCCACTTCGGGCTTGATGAGCAGGCGGTCGACTACCACTTCTATGGTGTGATTCTTGCGCTTGTCGAGCGTGATCTCTTCATCGAGCGGCCGCAGCACTCCGTCGACCCGCGCCCTGACGAATCCTTGACGAGCCAGTTTTTCGAGTTCCTTGCGATACTCGCCCTTGCGCCCACGCACAATCGGCGCCAGGATCATCACGCGCTCCTGCTTCCCCAGAGCCATCACCTGCTGCAGAATCTGTTGAGCCGATTGCCGCGAAATCTCCAATCCGCAAGTGGGGCAATGCGGGATGCCGATGGCCGCGTACAACACACGCAGGTAATCGTAGATCTCCGTGATCGTGCCTACTGTCGAGCGCGGGCTGCGGCTAGTGGTTTTTTGCTCGATCGAAATGGCCGGGCTCAGGCCGTCGATCGAATCCACTTCCGGACGCTCCATCTGATCCAGAAACTGTCGCGCGTAAGGCGACAGTGTTTCCACGTAACGGCGCTGCCCTTCCGCGTAAATCGTATCGAAGGCGAGCGAAGACTTACCGGAACCGCTCAAGCCGGTGATCACCGTCAGGGTGTTACGCGGGATCGCCACGTCGATGTTCTTAAGGTTGTGCTGCCGCGCGCCATGCACGGTGATCTGCTTGAGCAAAACGTCTCCACTGATCGCGCACCAGGGCGGAAATGCCCGTGCTCTTCTATTGTCCCAGATGCCGTGACGAAGAATTCGAGCGCCAAGTCAAACACGAAGTCAAACGCACTGCGGGCCGTTCTTTTCGCTATACTAGCGACAATCCGGGCGCCCCGCCTGCTACCGGAAGTTTGAGGAGGAAAACGGTGAGTCTTGAAACCTCGGTGCGATACGCGGGCGATGTCGCCATCGTCGATCTGGCGGGTAGGATCGTTTTAAATGACGGCTCGGCTACCATGCGCGAGACCATCGCGAAATTGCGCGAGGGGGGCGCGAATAAAATCCTCATCAATTTATCAGCCGTCAGCTTCATGGACAGCTCCGGGCTCGGCGAGCTTGCCAGCGCCTATGCGCGTATCAATAAGGCCGGCGGACAGTTGAAGCTGGTGAACATCCCGGTGCGTATTCTGGACCTGTTGCGCATTACCAAGCTAGATTCGATTCTTACTGGTTTCTCGGACGAGCCGGCCGCCCTCCAGAGCTTCGGCGGCGCTGCCACCGCCTGATTATTCGCGATCCCACCACGCCGGCAATTCCGCGAGCGAATGGATCACCGCGTCGGGTTGGATCATACCCTCCAGATCCTGTTGCCTGAACTTGCCGGTTCGCACCAGTGCCGCGCGCATGCCCGCCGTTTGAGCTCCGGCAATGTCGGATTCGATATCGTCCCCCACCATCAGGATCTCCCCGGCCGGAACGCCCACGCGCTGCGCTGCTGCACGAAAAAAAGCCGCCGCAGGTTTGCCGAATACTTGCGCCTTTCGCCCACTGGCGTTTTCAAGAGCGGCGACAAACGGAGCCACATCCAGCGAAATCCCATCGGGCGCTTTCCAATAGCGCGTCATGCCCAATGCGATGAGGATGGCCTCCGGATTCGCATACAACAGACGGAAGGCGCGGTTGAGAGCGTGGAAATCCCAGGCGCTTCCCAGATCGCCGATGACCACGTAGCTTGCACCTTCTTCCGCGTGCTCCGGCAAGCACTCTAGCCCATCGAACGCCTCCCGCGCCGCCGGCCGCACGAAAAGCGCGACGCCTCCGCCGCCTCTCGAACGAAGCCAATCCGCAGCGGCTTCGCACGGCGTCATGATTTCGGCAGCGCCGGCTGGAATGCCGAATCGCCCCAGTTTGACGGCCAACGCTTCTCGCCCGCGCGAGGTCGTGTTGGTTAGAAACAGATGTGGGATCTCGCGCTGGCGTACCCAGGCGAGTGTCTCCGCCGCTCCGGGGATTGGCGCCTCGGAATCGTACAGCACTCCGTCCATGTCGAAAAGAAGAGCTTGCATGGTCCGGGTAGCGACGGCAGAATCCCGCGCACTATGCCATGCGCAGTGCTGCGGCGAGTCCCTTGTCCGAGCGCACCCGCCAAATGCGCGCATCCATGCAATAGTGGGTAAAAGCCACTCCCCAGATGGCAGCCTGAGCGGTTTGGTAAGGCAGCAACACCGCGGGTATAAAATTGAGCGCCAGGTTCAAGCCGATAGCAATCCCCAAATACACTGCGAAGTGCCCCACCAGACGCGCTGCCAATCCATGGCGTTCCACCGCTCCCGGCTCCGTGTAGCGGTTGCGGTTGTGAAACCACAGCAGCCGGTGATATTGGAAGCTATGGAACAATCCCAGCGGAATGCCGGCCCGCAAAATACCCTCCGGTCCGTAGTGCGACGCATAGAGCAAAGCCACCCACTGCAGCGGGATCACCGTGAGCAGAAGCCCGATTTTAGGCCAGTTCATCGGCTCGCCCGCGCGCAGCTTTTGCGACTGCCGCAGCAGCCAGGCGCCCGCCAGCAGTGCATACAGGCCGATCGCCACCGCAGGCAGCCATCCCAACATCGGAAGCGTCTCGGTAAGCACAGGTCGCGTGCGCAGCACAAACATTCCCAGCGGAATGAGCAGCGAACTGAGCAGCAACCAGCGGTCCAGCAGAAAGTCGGTACGATCGCGATCCTTGTTTTTCGCTTTGTACAACATCATGAACCCAAAATGCTGCTTGACGATGTGGAATTGCTGCCAGCACACCGCGAACAAGAAAAACAAAGATGCAAATCCCGCCAGCGCCATCGCCGGACCCAAAAGAAGCAGCGGCACCGGGATCCACAGGTACCAGCCCAATCGCGTGCGCTCCGCCTTATCGAAGTAAGTGCGTGTCAGGGTAGCTTGCACGTGCGGGCCGTCAATGCCGAAGAACCAGATGAACTGGATTAAAGGGATGGGAAATCCTGCCGCCATCAATCCCAAGGCCGCGTACCCGGTTAGAGCCGAGCCGATAAACCAGGTTAGATCCTGGCCCTTGGAAATGATCCAGCGCGACGCCAGCGGTCTCGCCAATGCGAGGCCGGCTGCGGGCTGAAGGGTTGCCGTACTCATGGCACTTTCCTTTGTATATCGTACCAGCGCGCTGAGATCTTTAGGCTCAACGCCCGCGCCGCTTCACGCTGAAGCCCCGATCAGGAGGTGTACTTCGCTCGAATTTCCGCTTCCGCCTCGAGCCAGTCGTCTTCGGGAGACCCCGGGCGGTCTGCCCGCTCCAGCCACATTCGATAAGCCACCTGGGCGATTTCCTTTTGATGCGCCACCGGGTCAAAAACCGGGATCGGAGCCGGCGTGCTCCGGTTCTTCCGCCCTGGATTGCGGTGAACCTTCGACTCCGCGGGCTTTGCGGGTGCTGTCCGTGTGATAGCCATGCAAACTTTCTCCTTGAAATTGCGGACAACGGGGGCCGTCGGATATCGGCAGGGATTCCTTATTATATCTCAAGTTTAAGTTTGGATTCTTCCTGAGTGATAAACTACTTCCGCATGACTACCCTCGTCCGGTTTGTCGCTGTATTGGTCTTTCTCGCGACGCCGTTTCTGTCGACGCCATTGTTGAGCCAGGGCCGCAACTACGGCCGTTCCCAAGTGATTACTCAGCAGGGAATCGCCGCTACCAGCCAGACCTTGGCTTCGCAGGCCGCGGTGCAGATTCTAGCGCACGGCGGATCTGCCGTCGACGCTGCCATCGCAGCCAATGCCGTGCTCGCCGTGGTCGAACCGATGAAGAATGGCTTGGGTGGAGACTTGTTTGCCCTCTACTGGGATGCCAAATCCGGAAAATTGCAGGGCTTGAACGCCTCCGGACCGGCGCCGCGCGGCTTGTCGCCGGAATTGCTGGCGAAGCAAGGCATCCAATCGATGCCGCAGCAGGGCATTCATAGTTTCACGGTCCCGGGCGCGGTCGATGGCTGGTGGAAAATTCACCAGCGCTACGGGAAACTCCCCTGGAAGGATCTTTTTCAGTCCGCCATCGCTTACGCCGAAAATGGCTTTCCGGTCTCGGAGGCGATTCAAGAATCCTGGGCCGATCCCGTGAATCATCCGCGCATCAAGTCCAATCCGGAATCGATGCGCGTGTTTCTTCCCGGCGGCAAGGCGCCGATCGAGGGCGATTTATTTCGCAATCCCGGCATGGCGCGCGCCCTGCACCTGGTAGCGGAGAAGGGACCCGACGCAATGTACAAAGGCGAAATCGGTGCCGCCATTCTGAAAACGTCCCACAGCCTGGGCGGGACCATGACTGCCGAAGACCTCGCCTCATTTTCGGCCGAGTGGGTGCAGCCCATCTCGATCGACTACCGCGGCTGGCGGGTGTACGAAATGCCGCCCAACGGCCAGGGGATGGCCGCTCTCGAAATGCTGAACCTCATGGAAACCGTCCCGCCCACTCCGCTCGGCGCGTTTAGCGCCGTCGAAATGCACAAGCGCATCGAGTCGATGAAACTGGCTTATGCCGACGTCCATCGCTATGACGCGGACCCACACACCTACGACGTACCCGTCTCCCAGTTGCTGTCAAAAGAGTACGCCCGCACGCGGGCTGCGCTGATTAATCCGAAAAAGGCAAAGTGCGACGTACCGGCAGGACAGCCCATCGGCAGCGATACCACGTATCTCACCGTTGTCGATAAAGACGGCAATATAGTCAGTTGGATTCAGAGCATCTACTCAGAGTTCGGTTCCGGAGTCACCGTCGAAGGCATGGGTTTCCTGCTGCAAAACCGCGGCGCTGGATTCACGCTCGAACCGAAACATCCCAACGTACTAGTGGGCGGCAAGCGACCGTTCCACACCATCATCCCCGCATTCATGGAGCGCGGCGACGTGCACATCGGCTTCGGCATCATGGGTGGCGCGAATCAGCCGCTCGCGCACGCCCAGTTCGTTTCGAATCTGGTCGACTACGGCATGAACCTGCAGGCCGCGTTGGAGGCCCCCCGCTTCACGAAGCGCACCTCCACCGGATGCGATGTCTCTATTGAAGTCCGTGTCCCGGCGGCCACCCTGCAGCAACTCTCCGAGCGCGGCCACCAGATCGCCATCCGCCGCGAATACACCCAGGAAATGGGACGCGGCCAAGCCATCCTGCACAACTCCAAGACCGGCACCAACTATGCTGCATCCGACCCGCGCGCCGACGGAGCCGCCATGCCGGAGCCGATCCGCTAAGGGTTACCCGATCTTGATAGTCAATATCCCGAGCTTGGCGATGCTACCAACCAAAGTATCGCCGGACACGACCGCGCTAACGCCCTCCGGCGTCCCCGTGTAGATCAAGTCGCCCGGCGCGAGGGTCACCTGCTGTGAGAGCTGGCTGATGATGTGAGGCACATCCCACATCATCAGGTTCAAATCCGAGTGCTGACGCACTTGCCCGTTCACCGTGACCTGGATCTCGCCTTCCTTCAAATGTCCCACCTTGGCTACCGGATAGACCGGCCCGCAAGGGCTGGAATTATCGAAAGATTTGCCGATTTCCCAGGGGTGCCCCTTCTTGGCGGCGGCCTGTTGCAGATCGCGGCGCGTCATGTCAAAACCCACCGCGTACCCATACACGTGATCGAGCGCCGACTCCGCAGCAATGTTCGCTCCGCCTTTCCCGATTGCCGCCACTAATTCCACCTCATGGTGATAATTCGCCGTCAGCGGAGGGTACTCAATAGCGGCGCCGTCCTCTACGATCATGCTGTTGGCCTTCGCGAAGAAGAAAGGCGGCGCTTTTTCGTCATTTCCGAACTCCCGCACGTGCGCCAGGTAGTTGCGCCCCACACAATAAATGCGGCGAACCGGAAAGCGGGCGCTGGTTCCTACTACTGCTACAGAAGGCTGCGGAGCAGCGGGAACGACGTAGTCCATAACTTCAAAAGTACCATTACAATAAACCTTATTTCGGGACTGCCGGGAGTTGACGTTCGCTCCCGCCGCCTATACACTCGGTATCACTGTGATGGAACAACGGAAGAATCAGCGCTTTGACTTGCGCCTCCCACTGGAGATTATCGTGGGCGCGGCCAAAACCAAAGCCAAAGGCGAGACCAGGAATGTTAGTTCCTGCGGAGTGCTGTTCATGACAAAGACGGCGGTTGCGATCGGCACATCGATCGAGTACTTGATCACCCTGCCCAAGGCGCCCGGAACGCGCGCCGAAGTGCGCTTGCGTTGCGTCGGCAAAGTGGTTCGCAGTGAAGAGCAATCGCGCTTCGCAGCCACCATGGAGCGTTACGAATTCCTCCGCCAGCTCAATTGAACCGGGCAGCCTTCACCGCTCCGTGCAATGTCTACCGGGAGTAGTATACTCGGACACGTGAGCGGGCATCGACAAGCCGTAAGCTGCCTGAGCCGGGCAATCAGCCTGGCGCTGATCCTGCTATTTGGCCCAGCCCCGGCGATCTCCCTGCTCGCGCCACCCAAGGCGCCCCAGTGTCAACTGGCGTGTTGCAAGCGCGTAGCGAGCGGGCAGTCCTGCGCTCTCCATCACTCGCCTGCCCCCGATTCCTCCGCGCTCGGTTTGCACACGGGTGGCACATGTCCCGCTGGATGTTCGTATGTCCCTGGCGAACCCACCGCATCTGTGATGGAACATCGCATAGCGGCGATCCCGTTTGCCCTTCCAAGCGTTCCGTCGAGCCACGTTTCCTTCGCCCGCCAGTGGGGCGTTTACCGGGTCATCGATTCCTTCCTCTATCAACGCCCTCCCCCCGCCTTGTCGTAGACACCTTGACAAAAGTGTTCGCGTGCACGCCGAGCCGCAGACCAGCGTAAGGCAGGGAGTTTTTCCATGATACGGATTTGGTTATTTGGGTATGTTTGTTTTTTAGTATTTCCCGCGGCCGTTTGCGCCGCGGTATTTGGCTCCGTGAGGGGAGTGGTGCACGATCCCGATCATCGTCCCGTGAAGGAGGCGCGCATTTCAGTGAAGTCCAGCAGTTCGGACTATTCGCAATCCACGTCGACCAACGCAGATGGAGAATTCGAAGCGGCTTCCATTCCTGTCGGAGCGTATCAAGTGACCGTGACGCGCGACGGATTTAACCCCGCGGTGCAGAACATTGTAGTCGGCTCCGGCAGCGCCCCCATCCTTCACTTTCAGTTAACCGTGGGCGTAGTAAAGGAGTCAGTGACAGTAGCGGAATCGGCGCTGAGCGTGAATGCGGAGCAGATGACGCCCGCAACCATGATCAGCCGGAGCCAAATCGCCTCCACCCCCGGCGCCAGTTTAAGCAACAGCCTCACCGCGATTACCGATTACGTTCCGGGCGTTTGGATCGCGCACGATCAGCTCCACGTGCGCGGCGGACATCAGGTCACCTGGGCCATAGACGGGATTCCGATCCCCAATACCAACATCGCGAGCAACGTCGGTCCGCAAATCGATCCCAAGGACATCGATTATTTAGAGGCCCAGCGCGGCGGCTATTCCCCCGCCTATGGCGACCGCACCTACGGCGTGTTCAACGCGATCCCCCGCACCGGCTTCGAGCGCAATCACGAAGGCGAGTTGTTCACGACCTTCGGCACGTTTCACCAAACCAACGATCAAGTAAATTTCGGAAGCCACACCGAAAAGTTCGCGTATTACGCAAGCCTGAATGGGAACCGAAGCGACTCCGGTCTGTCGACGCCCGGTCCCCAGGTCCTGCACGATCGCGTTTGGGGCCTGGGGGGAATGGCCACGCTGATTTATAATCGCAATCCCAACGACCAATTCCGCTGGATAACCTTACTACGGCGCGACGACTATCAAATTCCGAATGATCCCGATGCCCAGGCGTCGGGCACACGCGATCAGGAAAACGAGCGCGACGCGTTGTCCAGCTTTTCTTGGGTGCACACCATACGCCCTGGACTGGTCCTCACGACGTCGCCGTTTTATCATTTCAATCGCGCCAACTACGAAGGCGCTCCCACTGACACACCCCTCAGCACCACGCAGCATCGCGCATCCAGCTATGGCGGCGCGCAGGTGGGGCTGAGTCAGCTTACCCAAAAACATAACGCGAGCATCGGAGTCTACGGATTCAGCCAGCGCGATAACGAGTCAATCAACCTGATCGCCAACGACGGTTCGAGAATGGCATTCACGGATCAGAGGAACACCACCGGACACTTAGAGGCGCTCTATCTCGAGGATCAATACAAAGCGCTCCCCTGGCTCACGTTGACCGCCGGCGCCAGGCTTACGCACTTCGGGGGCGCGCTCTCCGAGAACGCCGCCAGCCCCCGGCTAGGCGGGACCATCCGCATCCCGCATTTGAATTGGGTGCTGCGTGGGTTTTGGGGCAAGTACTACCAGGCGCCGCCGCTTTCAACGGTCACGGGGCCGGTGCTCGACTTCGCGGTAACCCAGGGGCTCGGGTTTATTCCACTCCACGGGGAACGCGACCAGGAGCACCAGTTTGGCGTCACCATTCCGGTGCGCGGCTGGGCCCTCGAACTGAACAATTACCATCAGCGCGCTCGAAACTATTTCGATCACAACGCCATCGGAAACTCCAACCTGTTTTTCCCGCTGACCATCGCCCGAGCGCGCCTGTACGGCTGGGAAGCGACCGTCCGTTCCCCACGTCTGCTGCGCCGCGGAGAGGTCTATTTCAGCTATGCGTACGCGCACGCCCAAGGCAGCGGCCCGGTGAGCGGCGGGTTGACCGATTTTGCTCCTCCGGCGACCGGCTATTTTCAACTGGATCACGATCAACGCCAGACCCTCCACGTAGGATTCAATTTCGACTTGCCGCGCGGCCTGACAGGCGGTGGAAATCTATACTACGGCTCCGGCTTCACAGACGGTTCGAGCGACATCCCGGCACACTTACCCGGCCACACCACTTTCGATTTGACAGTCGGCAAGACGGTATCGGAAAAGTTGACGATCTCGCTGACCGCGCTTAATCTAACCAACCGGCGGTTTCTGCTGGACAATAGCACCACCTTCGGCGGGACTCACTACGCCGACCCGCGGCAGATCTACCTCCAGCTCAAATACCGGTTTCATTATTAACAAGTGTCCGAAAAGAAAATCACATTAATCGGTGCGGCAGGTGTGATCGGCCAAAGCATCGGCGCTGCCATGCATCGCGAAGGGCGGGAATATCGTGTAGTCGGACGCACCCGCGCCAGCCTCGAAGCTACTTTCGGTGCTGACCAACTGGCAGAAATCGTGACTTGGAATCCCGATGACGCCGAATCAGCCAAGGCAGCCGTGCGCGGCTCCGCTACTGTGATCTATCTGGTGGGCGTCCCCTACAACCATTTCGAGCTTCACCCGCTACTGATGCGAAAAGCTGTGGACGCCGCAGTGAGCGAGGGTGTCGAGAATCTCCTGCTGATCGGAACGGTGTATCCATACGGGATGCCGCAGACGACCCCCGTGACCGAAGAGCATCCTCGAGAACCCAATACCTTCAAAGGCCGCATGCGGAAAGAGCAGGAGGATGTGCTGCTCGAAGCGGATGCCAAAGCGCGAATTCGCGGTGCCATCCTGCGATTGCCCGATTTCTATGGCCCCAACGTAAAGACCAGTTATCTGTACAGTCTCTTCGAAGCTGCTGCCAGCGGCGGCGCCGCCAATATGCTGGGGCCTATCGACACTCCCCACGAATTTGTTTTTGTTCCCGACGTAGGACCGGTGGTGGTGGATTTGATCGCCCATCCGGGCGCGTGGGGACGCTGGTGGAACCTGGCAGGTGCCGGTGTGGCCCCCCAACGGGAACTAGCCGAGCGCGTGTTTGCCATGGCAGGCGCCAAGCCGCGCCTCCGCGTGGCTGGCAAGAACATGTTGCGTATCTTGGGACTGTTTAATCCGCTTATGCGCGAATTGATCGAAATGCACTATTTGCTCACCAACCCGGTGCTCATGGATGATTCGGCATTGCGAAATCTCCTGGGCGCAATTCGCAAGACACCCTACGAAGATGGTCTGCGCATCGGCCTCAACGACAGCCAGCGTCGGCGCGCTTTGCCATAATAAGGGGCACATGGAAGCTCCGGAATCGTTTCTGCTGCGGGCGGCGCGGTGGCTCGCCTTCGCGTCCTCCGTGGCGATTGTAGTCGGCATCGCGCCTTCTCAGATACTCCTCGGCATGTCGCTCGCGGCGTTACTGTTATCCGGAGAAAAGTTGCGATTACCACCCATCAAGCTCCCCCTCGGACTGTTTCTTCTGGGAACCTTAATCGCCATTGCGTTCTCGGGCAATCCCGTGGCAGGCCTCCCGCAAGTCAAAAAAATCTACGTGTTCCTCCAACTGCTGGTAGTGTTCTCGCTCTTGCGCGATATGGCGCTCGTCCGCTGGCTGTTTTTGAGCTGGGCAGTGTTCGGCAGCGTGAGCGCAAGCCTCGGTATCGTACAGTTTGCCCGCAAAGTGCAGCAGGCGCACGCGGCGGGCAGCGACATCTACAGCTTCTACGTGGGCGAGCGCATCACCGGTTTCATGAGCCACTGGTACACCTTCTCGGCCGAAGAAATGTACGTGCTGATCATGCTGGCTGCGTTTTTATTCTTCGCTCCCGAGGCGCGGAAACGAATGTGGCTGTGGCTATTCGTCGCGCTCGCCAGCTCGCTCGGGCTGCTTTTGGCCGAAACCCGCGGAGTCTGGATCGCAACCGCCGCCGGCGGACTATACCTGCTGTGGTTCTGCCGCCGGTGGCTGGTAATCCTGCTACCCGTCGTGCTGGTTGCGGGAGTGTTGCTCTCGCCCAACGTGATCCGCCAGCGCTTCACTTCTATCCTGCAGCCCACCAGTCTCGATTCAAACGATTTCCGCAAGGTAACCTGGCGCACGGGTCTCCGTATGATCGAACGGCATCCGTGGCTGGGCCTGGGTCCCGAAATGCCCCGGATTCATTTTGACGAGTACGTTCCCGCCGATATTCCACGACCCTTGCCGGTAGGCTCCTACATTCATCTGCATAACATTTATCTGCACTACGCCGCCGAGCGCGGCATTCCGACGTTGCTCGCTTTTCTATGGCTGATGGCTCGCATCCTATGGGACTTCGGGCGAGGACTTCGCACGCTGCCGCCGGGCCGCGATGACCGCCGCTTCCTGTTACAAGGCGGAATCGCCGTCGTGATCGCGACCTTGGTAGACGGAGTGGCAAACATGAACCTGGGCGACAGCGAAGTGCTGACCATGTTTCTGGTCGTCGTCGCCTGCGGATACCTGGCGCTCGAAAAGGAACCGGCGCCGCGAATCCTGGATAGCAGACAGGAACTACGCGCGGCCGCTTGAGCGCGCAGCGAGCGTCTGCGTCACTTCGCCAGCACCGGAACCGCAGTGAAAAAGTTGCCATTCGCGCGAATCCCCACCACACTGATCTGCGCGCCGCCTACCGGATCGAACTCCACCGTTCCACGCTTCCCCGCGCTAACCGGATAATTCCCGTCGAGCACAAAAGCCGAATGCCCGTTGCCTGGAAGCGATAACGTTCCGGTCTGGAGCACCGCCCCCATGTCATCGCGCACAATCACCCCGATACTCGCCGCATTGCTCGCAAGATTCGCCAGCGCCACGCCGATTTTCAGAATGCCGGAATTATCGAAAGGCACTAGATAAGCACTGGCGTTGCCGCTTTGCAGTGGTACCGTAGCCTCTTGCCCGCTGGGATCGTACCGCAGCAGAGCGAAACCGCTGGCGCTGCCGTTGGTGGTAAGTTGCGCCGAGCCCACCGCCGCTTGCCCGTCCAGGCCTTGCGCCTGAATCGCGAGCGACGCGCCCGCCGCCAGCGTTCGCGTGACCTGCGCAGCCGTCAGCGTGCTGCCGTCTTCGAGGATCGTGAGCGGCAGCGCCAGCGGATTTCCAACGTCATCGAAAAAGCGCAAGCTGATGTTCGCGCCGGCCGCCCCGGTATTCACCACTGAGAAGATCGATCGCCATCCCGCGCCGGAGACGATATGAGCCATGCCTCCCCCGCCCTCGCTCCCTCGCGCGATGACGGGAATCGGAGTAAAAGCGCTGCCATTCGAGCGCAGCGCCATCACGCTGATCTGTCCCCCGGGCGGCGTAAAAAATTCCATCGTGCCGCGCTTGCCTGCGGTTCCGGGGTATTGTACGGAGAGCGTAAACGCCGTGTGTCCCAGCGCCGCCAGGGAAATCGACCCATTGCCAATTTGCGTCCCCGCGTCGTCGCGAATGGTGAAAGAAACGTTCTGCGCCTGCGCTCCCAAATTCGCAATTCCTACCCCGGTGCCCAGAGCATTCACCAGACTCGTATTGTCGAAAAGCACCACGTAAGAGCTGGCGTTGCGAGTCTCCAGCGGGACCGCCGCCTCCTGTCCGCTAGGAGCGTAGCGCAGCATCTCAAACCCATTAATACTGCCCGCTGTCGACAAGCCCGCCCATCCGGCACTGAACGCCTGACCGCCCGGACCAATGGTGTCGAGCATCAAAACCGAATTCGACGCCATGCTTTGGATTACTTGAGATGCATTCACCGGCGCTCCAGTCCCCTGCGGAAACGTAAACGGTAAATTCAATGCGCCCCCGGCATCGCCATAAAGGTTCACCGCGATCGAAGCTGCTGACGCGCCCGGATTCAGCAGGGTGAATGTGGTCTCCCAGCCGCCGCCGGCCGCTAGATGCGCGAGCGATCCCCCGGAGCTAACCGTATGCAGCGTAGTCTTTGTAACCGGCGCGAATTGGCTGTTGCCGGAATACGCCACGCTGATGCTCTTGGTCCCCGCCGTAGCGGAAGCCAGGATGCAATTCCCCGCCCCCACCGTCGCCGTACAACTCGCGGACCCGTCCGTTACCGTGACGTTCCCCGTAGGCGTACCCGGAGTCGCCGTGACCGAATAACCCACCACATACGTCTGTCCCACCTGACTGGGTTCGGGGCTGATCGTTCCAATAGTCAGCGTGACCGCCGCCAGACTTGCCCCGCTCACCGCGAGCGTCGCCGCAGCAGTCCGCGTAAGGGACCCGCTGCTGCCGACGATCGTGAACGGATAGGTCCCCCCCGCCAAACTGCCTAAGGTGGCTACGCTGAAACTGGCTCCCGTAGCCGACAAAGTCAAGGCGCTCGCAGTAGCGCCGGCCGGCAGCCCGCTTACGCTGAAATTCACGCTTCCCGAAAAACCGTTTACCGGAATAATCGCCACCGTGTAGTTGCCCGTCGCCCCGCCCGCCGCTACCGTCTGCTGGCCCACCATCGGCGACAAAGCAAAATCGGGCCCCGGCGTATACGACAAGGCGCAATACCCGCCCCCCGCATTTACCCAGTTCTGTTGAATCAGATAATCCTTCGCGCCCAGCCGCATATTGGCCATGGACCCGTTGAGCGACGTATAAGTGGCCCCGAAAGTCCACGCGCATTTGTCCGCGTTCTCGTCACCATTCGAATCGGACCACGCGTCCAGGTCCGGGTCCGTTGCGATCTCTTCCAGTTCGTGCGCCACCGAACTGGCCATGCCGTCGGCGATTGCGTTTCCATTGGGACTTATCGATTGCCTTGCGCAGTTGCGGACACGGGCCGGACCTGTGTTCCCCACGAAGGCGAAATGAATGTTCGTGCCGGTGAGCGGCAGCTCCGAGTGCCACCCGCAGAATGTATCCGGGAATCCCGGCAACGCCACGTCCGCCGACGTCAACACAAAATACGCGCCGTTTGAATCCATCGGCAATCTACCCTGGCTGATAGCGTTCGACACAATGGTCCAGATGTCCCTGTCTCTGAGACTGACGCCGCGCGAGTAATTGTCCGGAATAGCGGCGCCCAAACTGACCGCATTGGAGACGCTTCTTCCCGACCCGTCGAAATATCCGGAATTGATGTTGTAATATGGCGAACCCCCAATGTTATTGGCGAGGTTTGTCAGGATATCGATCGAACTGGCGTCCCAGTTTCCATACCAGATGTAATAGACGTGGGTAGTTCCCAAGAGAACCGCCCCGCCGGCGTAAGCGATTTGGTTTCCCGAGGTGATCGCCGCCCCGGCAGCGTTGTTATTGAGCACTACCGTTCGCGGACGGTTTCCTCTGCCATCCGCGCGTGGCCCGTGCCGTGCCGGAACGTCCTGAGCGGACGCTCTGGGCGCAGCGATCCATAAGGCGATGAACAGCGACGCCAGCAGCATACCTCCCGCAGTCCGCCCCGCGGCTGTTCGAATCTGAATAGAGAGCTTTCTCACCGGATTCCGTCTGCCGCCGCCTAGCATGCGCAGCCCCGCACACTGATCATACTTGCGATAGACGCCGACCGCACCATCCACGGTTCCGGCGAAAACACTCAGAATGAGGAGGAATAAACCCTAGACCTCAACGCGGGCGCTACCGTTCCCTGGAACTTTTGCGTTATCACCCTCGTAAGTTGGACAGGGAGCTTTTTATGTTCACCTTCCTGATCTGGTGCGTGCTCTTCGTTCTGTGCTGGCCGCTGGCAATTTTAGCGCTGCTGCTTTATCCCTTTATTTGGCTGATTCTGCTGCCGTTCCGCTTGGTAGGGATCGCGGTGGAAGGTGCACTGAAGCTGGCAGGGCCGTAGTTACCCTTCCGTTCAGCCTGGTCCGGCGAATTGCATGATCCGCACCACGGCTCCCACTTTCCCGTGACGCGGCCGGTCGCTCCGTTTTCCCCCGCGCAACGTATGTCTTAGCGCTTTGATGACTCGGCGCCTTCCTCCCGCGCCTGCTAATGTCCAGGCATGAGAATCGGGTCCACCCACTGGGATCCCCGGTCGCAAGTGTGCGGAAGTCTCGAGCTCCTCCGCCCGTTGCAAAAGCAGTGTGGTGGTAGCGGAGCACCGGTAACTCCGTCCCCCACGGTAACGGCCTTCGGGTCGTGGATCTCGGGATGAGATCTCAGGGGTTAATGCCGTCTTGGAGGCCTCCGACAGGATGCAGAGAAGTAAAGAAGGGAAGAGGGAGCGGCCAGCCTAATACGCCAAAATACGCGCAGCTTCCTCGACGATATTTTCCACCTGCGGGAGAATCTCGTTTCGAGCGAAGGCGCATAGCCCACCCAGGTGTCGAGCGCCCCAATGCGCCCCACCGGTGCGTCCAGCCGCGCAAACAACTCGCTCGCGATGCGCGCGGAGATCTCCGCGCCGAATCCCCAGGAGAGCGTGTCTTCATGCACCACCATCACGCGGCTGGTCTTTTCGACCGACGCCTGGATGGCCGGCCAATCGTAAGGATTCAGCGTCCGCAGATCGATCACCTCCACCGTCGCGCGCGGATTTTGCTGCTCGATCTGGAGCGACGCTTGGAGCGACTTCTGCACCAGCGCCCCGTACGTCACGATAGTCAGATTCGCCCCCGGCTTCACCACTTTGCCTTTGCCGAAAGGAATCAGATAATCCGGCCCCGGATGTTGCGTGCGATTGTAAGGCTCGCGATACAGCCGCTTGTGCTCCAGAAATAACACCGGATCGTCGCACCGAATCGCCGTCCGCAGCAGCCCGCACGCATCGAGCGCATTCGAAGGAAACACCACCCGCAGCCCCGGAATATGCGTGAACACGGACTCCGCGCATTGGCTGTGATAAATCGCCCCGCCGTTGAGGTACCCTCCGGTCGCGACGCGAATTACCATCGGCGCCGGCCATGCGTTGTGCGAGCGCCACCGCAGCGACGCCAGTTCATCGCGGATCTGCATCATCGCGGGCCAGATGTAGTCCAGAAACTGAATCTCCACCACCGGCTTCAACCCGCGTATCGCCATGCCCGCCGCCCGGCCCACAATCGCCGCCTCCGCGATCGGAGCGTTAAACACTCGCCGCGAACCATAAGCGGTCTGCAAGCCCTGAGTGGCTTTGAACACGCCGCCCTTACCCTTGACCTCTTTCAAATTCCCCTCGCGGCTGCAATCCGCGACATCCTCGCCGAAGACCACTATATTCTCGTTACGCGCCATCTCTTCGCTGATCGTCAGCGTGATGGTATCCACCATCGTGCGCGGCACGCCCGAGCATTTGGCCTCAGTCTCAAACTCGCTCGAAGTGGGGTCTACAGTTTCCGAATACAGATACCGCATCGCCGAACCCTTCGGTGGTTGCGGAGCCTTCAACGCCCGCTCCGTCACTTCCTGAATTTCGAGATCCACCGCCTGCATCAACTGTTCAAGCGCGCCCCGGCCGAGCGCTCCGCTCGATACCAGATATTCCGACAGGATCGTCACCGGATCGCGCCGCGCTTCTTCCGCGCGTTCGGCCGCCGTCTTATAAAGCTTCTCGTCGTCTGAAAGGGAATGCGAATACGGACGCGTGCAGAGCGCGTGCACAAACGCCGGCTTGCGTTCCCGGCGGCAGTAATTTACAGCCTCGGCGCAGGTGGCGTAGGATGCTAGAAAATCGGTGCCGTCGCAACGAAGAACCCGCAAATTGGGATGCCCCTCCACCAGCCTCGAAATATCGCCGCCCGGAGTCTGATGCTCCACGGGAACCGATATGGCGAAGCCGTTATCTTGAATCAAAAAGATCACCGGCAGCGCTTCGAGACACGCCGCGTTCACCGCTTCCCAGAACTCTCCTTCGCTGGTGGCGCCTTCGCCGATACTTGTGAGCGTCACCGCATCCGAGGCCGGATCCAGGTAGCGATTCGCATGCGCGCAGCCCACCGCCGGCAGCAACTGCGTGCCCGTCGCCGACGATGGCGAGACGATGTGCAGCTTCACCGAGCTCCAGTGCGATGGCATCTGCCGCCCGCCCGATGACGGATCGGCTTCCGCGCCCACCGCCTGCAGCAGCATGTCCTCGGGCGTCATTCCCAACGCCAGCGCCAGCGCGCGATCGCGATAGTACGGGAAAAACCAATCATGCCCGGGACGCAGCGCCATGCCCGCCGCCGTCTGAATGCCCTCGTGCCCCGCCCCGCTGACCTGGAAAAAAATCTTGTTCTGGCGCTTCAGCAGAATCTCCCGGTCGTCGATGCGCCGGGACGTGTACATGATGCGAAAAGCCCGGATCAGGTCGCGAGCTTCCAACCGGGTTGGAAGCTCGCGAAGTTCCGGGTCGGTAGCGGCGCTCGTCAGCATGATTAGCCCTAATCAGTGTAGCAATCAGCCAGCCACCAAGGCATCAAAAGCGCCCCACATTACCCACTGGCGGGAATGCCAAAATAGAAGGCCGAGGAGGGACATGACAGCTCTTGTGATCGCCATAGTTTTGGCAACAACGCCGCTTGCCGCACAGTGGCTACACCAGCCCACGCCGGGAATTCCGCGCACCGCCGACGGCAAGCCAAACCTCGCGGCCCCGGCGCCCCGCACCGCTCTCGGCAAACCAGACCTCTCGGGCCTGTGGACAAAAAGCGCAGACAAGTTCTACAACAACATTGCAGCCGATCTAAAAGCGGGTGACGTGCAACCGTGGGCGGACACTTTATATCAGCAGCGCAAGAAGGATTACGGCAAGGACAGCATGGAAGTCCTGTGCCTTCCGCACGGTCCCGCCTACACCACCAGTCCTTACCGCGACTCCAAGATTATTCAGACCCCGGCCGTGATCGTGATCCTCAACAACGACCTCACCTATCGCCAGATTTTTCTGGATGGCCGCGATTTGGAGAAGGATCCCAACCCCAATTGGATGGGCTACTCAGTGGGACATTGGGACGGCGACACGCTGGTCGTCGAAAGCAACGGCTACAACGACAAGACCTGGCTGGATTATGACGGCCACCCTCACACCGAGACCCTGCGTGTAACCGAGCGCTATCGCCGCCCTGACTTCGGTCACATCGAACTCGAGGTCACGTTGGACGATCCCAAAGCCTACGCCAAGCCGTGGACAGTCGCGATCAAGATGGAGCTGACCCCGGACACGGAGATCCTCGAACTAGTCTGCGACAACGAAAAAGACCGCGCGCACATGCCCAGCAACGCCAAGGGAAGCGACCTCCACGTGCCGCCCGAGACTCTTCGCAAGTACGCCGGCACTTATGAGACCCGGGAAGGCAGCAAGACCCACACCGTTGAAGTGAGCGCATCCGATGACGCATTATTCTGGGACTTCGATGGCGCCGGCAAACAGAAGCTGGTGGCTGTCTCCGAGACCACTTTCTCTCTCAGCGGCACGGTGATCGAATTCGTGAAGGACCCACAAGGCGCGGTCACCACTTTCCGCATGCAGGAAGTAGAAGGGGAAACCAAGGGGCAGCGCAGAAAGTAACTTTTAGTAGTCGTGTTCCCGGTTCATAAGCATCAAGTCGCGGAGTTCCTGCGCGACGGGGTGTTCCTGCCCGGGCCACAGGAAGCGAAACTTAGGCATGAAGACGATGGAAGCTCCAAAGCCAATGTCGCGATCGAAGGTCACCGTGACTTGGTGCGTTTTTTCCCAGCGGCTCCCGGTGACTTTGACGACGTCCCGCCAGGGAACGCGCACTTCGCGGACGTAATTTGAAATCACCAGGCCATCTTCATCGATAGCCACTTTTTTGATCCGGACGTAATACCAATAGATACTCCCAACGGCGAGCGCTCCCGCAGGAATAAATATCGGCAGGAAACGGCCGCGAGCGGAAGCGATCCCGACCCCCAACATCGCGGCGACGACAAAGGGAAGAATGAATTTGGTAATGAAAGTCTGCGCAGATGAAATGACGCGCGGCACTCACAGCTTCTCTTTGAACATGCGGTTGACCACCGCCGGGTCGGCTTGACCGCGGCTGGCCTTCATCGCCTGGCCGACCAGAAAGCCGATCACCTGCTGCTTGCCCCCTTTATATTGCTCCACCTGTTTGGGGTTGGCAGCGATGACTTCGTCGATGATCTTCGCGAGCGCGCCTTCGTCGCTGATCGACTCCAATCCCTCGCGAGCGATAATCGCTTCCGCGGTTTCATTCGCCGCCGCCATTTTCGGGAAAATGTCCTTGGCGAGTTTGCCGTTGATCTTGCCTTGCGCTATCAACGCCAGCAGTTGGCCCAGTCGTTCGGCCGAAACTGGCGAGTCCTCAATGTCTTTGCCCTCCTCTTTAAGGAGCGCCGAAAGATCGCCCATCACCCAGTTGGCAGCCGCGCGCGCATCGCCACTCGTGGCCACTACTTTCTCGAAATATTCACTCATGGCGCGCGTGGCGGTGAGCACCTCGGCGTCATACTCGCGCAGCCCGTAATCCGCCAGGAAGCGTCCACGCCGTGACGCGGGCAGCTCCGGCATGCGCTCGCGAACGCGTTCTCTCCAGGCATCGCTCACGCGCAGCGGAACCAGGTCCGGCTCCGGGAAATAACGATAATCGTGCGCGTGCTCCTTGCTGCGCATGCTGACGGTTTCGTCGGTCTCCGGATTATACAGGCGAGTCTCCTGCACCACCCGGCCGCCGCTCTCGATCAGCGCCACCTGGCGGGCGATTTCGTGGTCCAGCGCCATCCGCAGAAACTTGAAGGAATTGAGGTTCTTGACTTCCGCCTTCGTGCCGAGTTTTTCCGCCCCGCGCAGGCGCACGCTGACGTTCGCATCGCAGCGCAAGTGGCCCTTCTCCATATCGCAAGTCGATACATTCAGGTACTGCATCACCTGCTTGATCTCGGTGAGGTACGCGTAGGCTTCGCCCGAGGTGCGCATGTCCGGCTCGCTCACGATTTCGATCAGCGGAGTGCCGCTGCGGTTGAGATCGACATAGGTGTAGCGGTCGGAGTCCTTGAAGCCGTCGTGGATACTCTTGCCCGCGTCGTCTTCCATATGCACTCGCGTCACGCCGATGCGCTTGGCAGCTCCGTCGGCCATCACCTCGACGAAACCATGCTCGGCCAGAGGCTGGTCGTATTGCGAAATTTGATAGCCCTTGGGCAAGTCCGGATAAAAGTAATTCTTGCGCGCAAAAATCGACTTCGGATTGACCGTGCAGTGAAGCGCGAGCGACGCCTCGATGGCGAGTTCGACTGCCTGCCGGTTAAGCACCGGCAAAGCTCCCGGCAGCCCCAGGCACACCGGACAAACGTTGCTGTTGGGAGCGGCGCCGAAACTGGTAGCGCAACCACAGAAAATCTTAGTGCGCGTGGCAAGCTGAACGTGGACTTCGAGACCGATGACGGCCTCGTATTTAGCAATCAGCTCAGGCGTGGCCAGCGTTTCCATGCTGGAGGACATATCGAAATTATAAAGGTACGGAGCTTTTGGTAATGGGTGGATAACTTCCGAGTCACGTCTCGCCCTGGTTTAGGCCGAAGGCTTTCGGCCCACGGCTTCGCATCGACAGCGGGAGTAGAAGGCGTCCGGGCCACCGCCCCACGATAGAAGAGCATCGCGCATAGCGACGAGCTCCGCTTCGGTTGCCCATCCTTGCTTAAGAATGAGTTCACGGTGCTGCACCAGGAAGACCTCTGTCCAGTACTTACTGAAACTAGCAGTCGTCTCCGGAGTCCCGAACGAGTCTGACGAAGCCGACGCAATGATTTCGATGAATCCGGCCTCGCGCAAAATTTGGCGGTGCCGTCGGCCGAACCGGATATCGCCGCCGTTATGGCTGATAACGTATCCGGCCAGTATCCACAATCTATCCAAGTGAGGATCAGGCGGGTAATACACGTCGCCATCGTTATCAGCGTCGCGTAGGGCAATCAGTCCTCCGGGCTTGAGAACCCGCTGGATCTCCTGCAATGCCTTCATCGGCTCGCCGAGATGGTATAAGATCGCATGCCCTAAAACCGCGTCGAAGGTGGCATCCGCAAACGGAAGGGCATACACGCTCGCATGCTGGAACTTCACGTTACCGGTCCCGCGGTTCCGCGCCTCCTGTCGGCCCATCTCGAGTTGACTGTCGTGAACGTCAATGCCCACCACCCGCCCTTCGGAAACGAGCGCCGCGAGACCCAAGGCAATACCGCCCGGCCCGCATCCACAATCCAAAATATGCATGTCCGGTTTGAGATACGGGACAAAGAACGCGGCGTCGCGAATGGCTTCCCGCTTCGCCAACGCGCGGAGTATAAGCGGATCGTACCCGCCCGAATAGGTTTCGTGCTTCTCCACAGCGCCGATACTTGCGCCGTGAACCCGCGGCGACCGAAGCTCCTCCAGATGTTCTGCGAAGTCATAATCATCGAGCGCCGCTCCCAGGCGTTCTAAGCTCTGCCGGATCAGGTCGGTTCCCCGTTCGCTGGAGAAATCGAGCATGCCTCCGGCGATGACCATCGTAGTCAGAGGTGCGCCGAGTCCGCTTCGAATATCGCGTGCGCAGTCCTCGGCCGAATAGTCCTTGACGCCTTCAGCCAGAAGCGTTTCGTAGTACAGCTTCACCAGTGATTTCCCGGTGTCGCGGCGCTGCCCGGTCGGCATCGAGCCAGCCAGGAAGTAAGCTACGTCTCGCGCGCCACACGAGCGCCGCGAGGTCTGCCAATCGAAAACCACGAATCCCTCGTTTTCGGAAATCGCTCTAAAAGCAAAATTGTCCGCCCGGTAATCCCCATGAATGAGCGTATGAGGGCCGAGGGAATACTGATGGGTGTACCCCGTGAACACATCCGCTAAAGTTTTTGCGGCCTCTAGCAGGCTGGGCGTTACGAATTCAGCCAACCGTTTTTCGAATTGCGGCAACATCGCCCGGTATAGGGCCGATCTGGCTGCGGTGTCATCTGCAAGGGAACGCAGCCAATCGAACTCTCTCAATTGGGGAGCTTCCCAAAAGTGAGCGTGGACCCGTGCCAGTTGCCGAATGGCGATCCGGGCATCGGCCGGGGAGAGACCAGTGGCATTGTCACCGAAACGCGCATCGCCCAAGTCCTCGATCAGCAGGATGCTCGCGGCGGATGCATCGTCATAGAGACTGAGGTATGGGCGGGGCACGCGCATCGGTAGCGCCTTGCTC
>JANXXL010000199.1 GCA_025350625.1 Bryobacterales bacterium
TCCCACACCGCCCACCCGTTAGCCTTGATCACCAAGCAGCCCTTGACGATTTCGGCAGGCTCCGCCATGTCGCCGGCGAGAACTACGTCTTGATACCAGGCTGCGAAGTCCTGGGCGCGAGCAGTGATGCGAGATTCAGCCATAATTTGGGGTGTTTTCCTAGGGTACGACATAATCCAAGCCCAAGCCGGCCGATTCTGAGCTAAAGTGAACCTGTGGAGTCCGTTCGCGTCACCGAAGCCTCGGCCACTCCAGATTGGACTTCGGCCTCCGAGGCAGTCCACGCCCAGTTGGACCCGTCATCCCTGCCGCCTCTGCGATTGTTAGTTCCGGAAAACGACATAGCCGACCCCGAGATATCGATCGTTATTCCCGCCCTAAATGAAGAATTAACCATCTCGGAGTTTGTCGCCTGGTGTCAGGAAGGACTGGCCAAAGCGCACGCCCGCGGGGAAATCCTGATCGTGGATAGCTCCACGGACTCTACTGCCAAGAAGGCACTGGCAGGAGGCGCGCGCGTTCTGGTCACCCCCAAGAGAGGCCTCGGCCGCGCCTATATCGATGCCATACCCTTCATCCGTGGCAAGTATGTCCTGCTGGGCGACGCCGACCTCACCTATGATTTTCGCCAGACCGCGCCCTTCATCGAAAAGTTTCGCGCCGGCTTCGAATTCATCATGGGGTCGCGTTTTGACGGTTCGATTGAGGACGGAGCCATGCCCGCCCTGCACCGGTATTTCGGTTCCCCGCTGACCAATTGGATCCTGAATCTACTCTATTCCGCCGATTTTTCCGATATTCATTGTGGAATGCGCGGGATCACCCGCGATGCCCTGATCGCCATGGACATTCAGTCGCAATCCTGGGAATACGCATCGGAGATGGTGCTGAAATCTGTGCAGATGGAGTTGGTACGGGCCGAAGTGCCGGTTCATTTTCTCAAGGACCGCGAAGGACGCTTGAGTCATCACAAGCGCGCCGGATGGAGCTCGCCCTGGATTGCCGGCTGGATCAACCTGCGCAGTATGCTGATTCACGGCGCCGAATTTTTCGCGCTTCGCCCAGGTTTGTGGATTTGGGCCATCGGATTCGTGTTTACACTGGCGCTGAGCATGGGCCCCATCACGATTGGGCGATATACATTTTCAATCTATTGGATGCTCTTAGGCATGGCCGTGAGCGTAGCAGGATTACAAAGTTTTTACTTGGGATGCCTCTCGCAACTTTTTCACGATTATACCGGCCGCGCGCGCACACGCTGGCTGCGTGTGTTCAGCTATAACCGCTCGGTTGTAACCAGCGCGATTCTGACCGCCGCAGGCCTGGGATGTTTAGTCCCACTGGTACGCGAATACTTCCGCTACGGCTTCCGCTTGTCGGGTAAGCCCAATCTTCCCGAACGTCTGGCAATTCTCGGCCTGCTTCTTCTGATCACGGGATTTGCGAACTTCGTCTTCACACTGGTCTTTCACGGAGCGGTATTTTCCATTAAGCCACTCAAGGGACACGCCGCGAGGTAGCTCTTTGGCGACCACACCGAATACGGAGATCGTCCGGATCGACGACGGAACGCGCGTCTCGCGCCTGGCGCGACGCCTGGTTTGCAGTTATCAGTGGCTGGCGAAGAGCGAGTTATTGGCGTGTGGTGTCATACTGCTTCTCACTCTCGGACTTCGCGCGGCATTGCTTCCGTGGTCGCCCGTTCCTGAGCCGGCTTTCCACGATGAATTCAGTTACCTGCTAGCTGCGGACACCTATACGCACGGCCGCCTGACGAATCCGCCCCACCCCTTCTGGCAGCACTTCGAAAGCTTTCACATATCGCAGCAACCGACCTATGCATCAAAGTACCAGCCTCTCCAAGGCCTGGTCCTCGCATTTGGGCAAAAGTTCTTCGGGATGCCGTGGATCGGCGTCTACTTGAGTACAGGGCTGGCGTGCGCTGCGATTTGCTGGATGCTGCAGGGATGGATTGCTCCCGATTGGGCGCTTCTCGGCGCGCTGCTTTTCGCGTTGCGCGTGGGCGTACTTCCTTGGATGAATTCTTATACCGCCAAAGCTGTCCCGGCAATCGGCGGCGCTCTGGTGTTGGGTGCGGTAGTTCGCATCTGGCGAAGACAACAATTCGCTCACTCGATTACCTGGGCCGTGGGACTCGCAATTCTCGCGCTCTCCCGTCCCTACGAAGCCGCCGTGCTGGGATGCGCCACGTCGGCGATTCTTCTGTGGTTCTGGTTCAAGTCAAGCACGCCGCTAAGAACGATATGCATACGCGTGGCGTTACCGGCGCTGATGGTCTTGACGCTGTGCGCGGCTTTTATCGCCTATAGCGACTATCGGGTGACGGGTCACCCGCTTACTCTTCCTTATCAGCTCAATGATCGGCAATACGCCGTGGCATCGATGTTTACGATAATGCCTCTACGCCCAGAGCCCCCCTATCATCACGCCGTCATGCGTCAATTTTGGGCGGATTGGAGTGTCTCGGTTTGGAGAGATGCCAGAACCCACCCATTTCTAGCTTTGCTTGTGGATTTTTATACGATTGTTAGTTTCTATTTCCCATACTGGATTCTCTTCATCCCACTGTTAATCTGCCCTTACGATCTGCAGACTGCAGAGGAGCGCGTAACCGTTCTTCTATTGCTGGTAATGGGGCTGATGGTCGCGGGACTGGTTGCGATTCAGGCGCATTACGTAGCAGCGTTTGCCGGCGTACTCTACCTGCGTTTTCTGCACAGCCTTATGCGATTGCGGTCATGGCAGCCTTGGGGCAAACCGCTAGGCCTGGGTCTCAGCGTGTTATTTGTCGGCTTAATGGTGGGCGACTTCGGCAGTAAAGCATTCGGACTGATTCGTAACAGGTCGTTTGAATCTCCGCGCCATTCAATCATTCAAACGCTGACAGAACAACCGGGTCCACATCTGGTGTTGCTCCGCTATGCGTCCGATCATAGTCCACATGACGAGTGGGTTTACAACAGGGCCGATATCGATGCCGCTCCCATCGTCTGGGCTCGTGAAATGGGCCCCCAGCAGGACCGCCCTTTCCTCGAATATTTTCGGAATCGCAAAGCTTGGCTGCTGGAGCCGGACCAAACGCCACCGAAGCTCAGCCTCTATCCGCGCGAGGTAACTTCCCGGTGACCCATCCGAGCACGGAGATCGTCAACACTAAAGGCAACGCTCGCCACTCAGGTCTTCTGACAAAGCTGACCGGCGCTTATCGATGGCTGGCGAGCCGGGAACTGCTGGCGTGCTGCACCATCCTGCTCCTGACGCTGGGACTCCGCGCAGCTTTGTCTCCATGGTTGCCCGTCCCTCAACCGACAATCCACGATGAATTCAGTTACCTGCTGGCGGCAGACACCTATGCACACGGCCGGCTCACGAATCCGCCTCACCCCTTCTGGCAGCACTTCGAAACCTTTCATGTATTGCAACAACCCACTTATGCTTCCAAGTACCAGCCTCTGCAAGGACTGATCCTCGCATTTGGCCAAAAACTATTCGGGCTTCCGTGGATCGGCGTGTATCTCAGTGCGGGTGTAATGTGTGCGGCAATGTGCTGGATGCTCCAGGGATGGATCTCGCCTAATTGGGCGCTGCTGGGGGCCATCCTTTTTATGCTCCGCGTAGGAGTCCTCAGCTACTGGATGAATTCATACCTGGGCGGAGCGGTTCCAGCGATCGGCGGAGCGCTGGCATTGGGTGCGGTCGCCCGCATCTGGCGAAGGCAACAATTCCGCCATTCGATTACCTGGGCCCTGGGACTCGCCATCGTGGTGCTGTCGCGCCCCTACGACGCCGCCGTTCTCACATGCGCAACGGCCGCCGTGCTCCTCTGGTTCTTACGCAAAACTCACACACCATGGAGCGCAATCGGCTCGCGCGTTGCGCTTCCCGCGCTGAGGGTTGGCGTGGTGTGCGCCGCCGCCATTGCCTACAACGACTATCGCGTTACCGGCGACGCTTTGACGCTCCCCTATCAGGCCCATGAGCGGCAATACGCGATTGCTTCGATGTTCGTCATGGTCCCCCTTGGCCCTGAACCCCCCTACCGTCATCCGGTCATTCGTCAATTCCAAACTGTTTGGACTGCCTCGATATGGAAGGACGCTCGGACCCACCCATTGCAGCTCGTTTTGATGAAACTCATCTCGGGCAGCGAATTCTTCTTCGGATTCTGGAAATTGTTTCTGGTGGTCTTGCTGTACCCCTATGCCCTCAAAACCTCGGAGGAGCGCGTCACAGTCTTCTTAATGCTGGTATTCGCCGTGATGCTTGCGCCGCTCATCAGTGCAGCGCCGCACTACTTCGCGTCGTTCGCCGGAGTATTCTACTTGCGATTTCTGCATACCCTGCGGCGATTGCGGTCATGGCGTCCACGCGGCTGGGCCGTGGGTCAGGCGCTCGGAATCTTGCTCATAATCTTATTGTTGGGCACGGACCTCAATAGTTTGGCGGGAGTAATGCGAAACCGCGAGGAAGCCCAGATTATGCCGGTACGCGATCTGATGACCCGCTATCTCGCGTATCGCAGTTCTCACTTTGGGCATGATCGCAATTCTGTGGTTCAAACTTTGCAACAGCAGAAAGGCCGTCATCTGGTTCTGCTGCGCTACGGTCCGGAACACAATCCGCTGGACGAATGGGTTTATAATCCCGCCGATATCGATGCTTCTCCGATTGTGTGGGCCCACGAGATGGGTCCCGCGCAGGATCGGCCCTTGATTGAGTATTTTCGCGAACGCCAGGTGTGGCTGCTGGAGCCGGATCGTTTTCCGCTGAAGCTCAGCCCCTACCCAGGCGAGGGGCAAGACCAACGTTGAGCGATTTCAATCAATACGCCGACAAGTATCTGGAGACGCTAGAGCGCCCTTGCTCTCTCTCCGGAGAAACGCCCGACTTCTATGCCGAGGCACGAATGCGCTGGTGCAAAAGCCGGCTCCCCCAAATATTTCCGATCGAAAAAGTGCTGGATTTCGGGTGTGGCATTGGCGGTTCTTTCCAGCATTTCGTTGATATCTTAGGTTGTAAAACTGTGGTCGGAATCGACCCTTCGATCGAAAGTCTGCGCCATGCCCGTGAACAACATTCGGCGCTTGATTTGCAGCTTGCGCTCCCTGAAGAGTTTCTCCCTAAGGGCGATCTTCCCTTTGCTTTTTGCAACGGAGTATTTCACCATATCCCACCTGAGGAAAGGCCCCAAGCGTTAGCCTATATACGCTCCTGTTTGAAGGAAGGCGGCATCTTCGCCTTCTGGGAAAATAATCCCTGGAACCCCGTAGTGGTTCATAGTATGTCGCTGAACGAGTTTGACTGCGACGCGCAGACGATTTCACCCTCTGCCGCTGTCCGCATGTTGAAGGCCGCCGGTTTCCGTATCCAATTCCTTGACTTCTGTTTCTTCTTCCCTCATTTTGCCCACAGATTGCGCCGTTTGGAGCGGAGTTTACGCTGGTTGCCTCTGGGCGCGCAATATCTTGTCGTCGCGAAAAAGTGACGCGACCACCACCGTTTGCCAGCCCCAGCGCATCAGATTCAGGCGAAACAGCCTGTCGAACAACCACATGCCGAACCGCACCGTAACCGACGGCGGACCCGATATGCTCGGTATCAATTTTTCTCCGCGCCAGGTGACAAACATGCGAAAAAGATTGAAGAAGGGAAAGCCCGCGTCATAGCTCCTCTCCACCTGAAAGCCCGCGGACTCAAGGATGGGAGCAATCTCGGAGGCTGCGTAGTGACGGCGATGGCCGATGCGCTGGTAGAAAGCGCTCATCGGACCGCCCGGCACCGTGACGATGAGCTTGCAACCCGGCGCCATATAACATGCGGCGTTCGCGAGCAACGTTGAAGGCGTGTCGATGTGTTCCAGCACCTCGGAGCATACGGCGTGGGTCGCGCCGAAATCCAGACCCGCTGCAACATTTGTCGACTGCAGCAGATCCCGCTGGATAAAGCGGACCCCCGGCACCCGGCGCGACGAAAGTTCCACGCCAGTATGGCTCAGTTCCAGACCTAAATACTCCGAAGACGGGTAGCGTGCGCAAAAGTCTTCCGCGAATTCGCCGGTTCCGCTGCCTATTTCGAGCAACCTTGCAGGCGGGTCAGCCGCGAGGATTGAAAGAATGATGCGGCGGCGGTATTTCGGCGTAGGGCCCGCTTCTGCTGCGGCGCCAAAATCGGTCCAGTGCTGATCCCAGTCATCGGCATGCGGGTGGGTCATCCGGCGATCTCGCATCCCATAGGTTTCCAGCTTAACAGGCCCGGAAACCAGGCATACCAAGGCTTTTTCGCCCCTAATTCTGAAGGATTATGCTAGGCTCACGGTTGAGATGGCAGACCACGGCGCGAGTTGTGAACGAAACGGTGGGTGCCTCCTCCAGTGACCGGTGCACGCTATTTTATTGTCGGGGGAGCCGGGTTCATCGGCAGCCACTTTACCGACAGACTGCTTGCCAAGGGCGCAGCGGCCGTAACCCTCTACGATAATTTCTCTTCCGGGCGCGAATGGCACTATGGGCAGCATCAAACCGATTCGCGGCTGCGCGTCATCCGCGCCGATGCCAAAGATTTTCAAGCTTTGCAGGAAGCCATGCAGGGCCATGACGTTGTCATCCACTTAGCGTCGAACCCCGACATCGCGCGCGCCGCGACCGAACCCGATATCGATTTCCGAGAAGGCACGTTTCTTACTCAGAACGTGGTCGAAGCGATGCGGGTTACCGGGACTCCGCACCTCCTCTATGCATCCGGCAGCGGTGTTTATGGCGATCTCGGAGAGCTGGAAATCGCCGAAGATCACGGACCCTTGCTCCCGGTCTCGACCTACGGAGCCAGCAAGCTCGCCGGCGAAGCGCTGATTTGCTCCTATAGCGCGATGTTTCAGTTGCGCGCGTGCGTCTTCCGCTTCGGCAACGTGGTGGGGCCGCGCCAGACCCACGGCGTAGGATTCGATTTCGTGCGGCGCCTGCTGTCCGATCCCACGCGGCTTCCGATCCTGGGCGACGGATCGCAAAGCAAGTCCTACGTTCACGTCGAGGATGTTGTCGATGCAGTTTTGCTAGCCCATGCGAAATCGAGCAAGCCGTTCGACGTATTTAACGTCGCCACGGGAGACTACATCACCGTTGCCGAAATCGCCCGCCTGGCGGTGGAAGTAGTGGGATTGCCGCCGGATCGCGTGCGCTTCGAATATGCCGGAGGCAACCGCGGCTGGAAGGGGGACGTACCTATAGTCCGCTTGAACACCGGCCGCATCCGCAGCCTGGGCTGGATCTCGAAGCACACTTCGCGTCAGGCGTTGTGTGTGTCCATGCAATCTTTGCTGGAAGATTCACGCAAAGGTAAGCTGTAATGCCACGCCGCGCAGCTCGGGTGCGGATTACAGCAGACGCAAGCAGCCTGTTCGAGGAGGCCGCTCGGCAGTTCGTTCAAGCTGCCCGTGAGGCGGTTGAATCCAAGGGCAGGTTCGACGTGGTTCTCTCCGGAGGCTCCACGCCGAAGGGATTGTTTGCGCTTCTCACATCCGATTCTGCGTTACGAAACGGCGTCGCGTGGGGAAAGGTCCGTTTCTTTTGGGGCGATGAGCGTCATGTTCCTCCCGGCGATTCCGAAAGCAACTATGGCATGGCGCGGGAAGCGTTGCTCCGCCACCTGCCGGTAGACGAGCAGCACATCTACCGCATGCACGGTGAAAATCCGGACGCAGCCGCGGCCGCTGCCGAATATCAGGAGACGCTCAGCCAAGCCTTCGATCTCAAACCTGGAAACATTCCACGCTTCGACCTGATCCTGCTTGGCATGGGCCCCGATGGACACACCGCCTCGCTATTTCCCGGCACCAAAGCCGTGCGGGAGCGGCATCGGTTGGTAATCTCCAACTGGGTAGGAAAACTGTTCACCGATCGCATTACGCTCACGCCCCCGGTTCTCAATGCCGCCGAACGCGTCATTTTCCTGGTTCAAGGGGCAGACAAGGCCGCAGCCCTCAAGGCAGTCATCGAAGGACCACGCGAGCCTATGCAGCTACCTGCGCAACTGATTCGTCCGCGCTCCGGCTCGCTCTTGTGGCTGGCCGATCCAACCGCCGCGAGCATGCTCACCGCGACTCAAAGGGTTTAACGCGCCGACGAGGTCGCTTGCTTCGGGAACACCGCGTCAATCGCCGCCTGCGCGCATTTCTCGCCGTCGACGCCCGAGACCCCCATCGCCCCGATCATCTGACCGTTAACCATAATCGGCAATGCGCCGTTTTGTGGAAAGTCGTTCATAAAGGTCGGCGCCAGATTCTCGCCGCTCCGAACAATCTTGTTGGTCTCGGACGTAGGCCGCCGCCAGCGCAATGCCGACTTCGCCTTCAGCAGAGCGGTGTCAATCGAGTTCGCCGCCGCTCCTTCCATGGCGTGCGACTCGATCAGATTCCCGCCCCAATCCAAAATCGCCATCGCCAGCGTCTGCTTATTCTGCTCCGCCCAAGCCGTGCAAGCGTCCGCCAAGGCACGCGCGCCTGCGCTCGAAATGATCTTGATATCCCTGGTGGTTGGTTTCGCCGCCGTCGAACGCCGCGGCTGCTGAGCGTGTAACGGAGCCAATAGCAACAACGTCATTCCCGCAAAAATTGTCCTCACATCAACCTCCTTCAACACATTTATTCAGGCATCAATGCGAACGTCCAAACCGATCCGCCTGTCGGCACTTTACTCGACGCATAACGCGTGGCCAGAGAACCGCCGAGTCCCGACGAAATAGTCACATACTGCCGGCCTTTGTGGGTATATGTGATGGCCGTCGAATTCACGCTAGATCCAGTCTTGAACTGCCACAGCGTTTGCCCCGTATCCTTGTCGAGCGCCAGAAATTCGCCGGTCAATTTCCCCGTGAACACCAGTCCGCCGGCAGTGGCGAGCATCCCGGCCGAACTAGGCAGATCGATCAACGGGATCTCCCACTTCTTTTCGCCGGTGAGCGGATTAATCGCGACAAAGTGACCCATGACATCCCCAGGCTTCGATTCCGGAAACTTAGCGTTGATTCCGGTCGAGACTCCGCCAATGATGGCCGGCTTCGGCGGCGCGAGCTGCTGTATGCGCGGCACGTTCCACGTGCTCGCGTATATCAGGCCGGTAGTCGGATCGAACGCAATCGGCACCGCGTTCGTGCCGCGCGACGGCCAAATTTCAACCTCCTCCCCGGCGAGGAAGCGCTTCTGCACGTCACTCAACACCGGCCGCCCGGTGGCCATGTCAATACTAGTCGCCCAATTGACCTTCACATACGGGTGAGCAGCAATCAGTTTGCAATTGGTACGATCCAGCACGTACATGAAGCCATTCTTGTTGGCCTGGATCATCACTTTCCGAGGCTGCCCGCCCACCTGGATGTCCGCGAGCACATGCTCGTCGGTAGCGTCGACATCGTACAAATCGTTGGGCGTGTATTGAAAATAACAAGCAATCTCGCCCGTTTTCGGACGAATCGCCAGCACACTCGACGTGTACAAACTATCCAGGCTCCCACGCGGTCTGGGATCGTAAGGCTCCGCATTGCCTGTCCCCCAATACACCAGGTCGAGTTGAGGATCGTACGAACCCGAGCGCCATGTCGGCCCGCCACCCTGCTTCCACGCATCGCTATTTTGGGGCCACGTCTCCGACCCCGGCTCGCCCGGCGCCGGAATAGTATATCTGCGCCAAAGCTTTTTGCCGGTGGCCGGGTCCCATCCATCGAGGAACCCGCGCGTCGTCGATTCTCCACCCGACACTCCGGAAATCAGCACGCCATTAGCGATGATCGGGCCGCCGGTGGCGTAGTAACCCTCGCGCGACTCCGCGAATTTCTGGTTCCAAAGCTGTTCGCCGGTCTTCAGGTCGAGCGCCAGGATATGGTTATCGATGGTGACGCGATAAAGTTTGCCGTTATAAATCGTCGCCGCGCCCCGGTGGAACGCAACCCGCTTAATTCCAGCTTCGAGCTGCACCGGAGTCCGCCAGATCTGCCTCCCGGTTTCAACGTCAATGGCGAAAGTCCACTTGCCGTTGATCACATACATGACGCCGTTATAAATCGTAGGCGCCGCGAGTTCGCCCTGATCGTTCATGACGCTCGCGTTCCACACAGGAACCAGCCGCTTGACGTTGGATTTATTGATTTGCTCGAGCGGGCTATAACTCTTGCGGTCGTAACCCATGCTCTGGGTGAGGACGTTTTCCGTATTCTTGCCGTCTTTATTCAGCTCTTCCGTCGTCTGGGCCAGACTCAGCACGGCACCGAAACCAAGTAGCATTCCACCCAGCCAAATTCGTTTCATGATTGGCCTCCCCGCCTACAACACCGCACTAGCTTATCAGACACTGCATGCGATTTCCGCCATCGGTGCGTTTCCCTCGACTGCCGCACCGCACCAGACTCCGCTGACGTGTCCCCAATGTTGCCGGACGCAAACCGCGCTATTTTTGCGGTGGTATAATTTCTCGCAGTCCAGAGGACGTAGGCTGCACGGGGAGGTCAAAATGAAACCAACTTTTAAGTACGCAGTAATTGCCGGGACACTCGGCGTGATCGGTGCGGCGCGTTTCGCCGCTCCGTTGATTGCCGAGGACAGTGGCGCTGCCGCGGCCGCCGCTTTAAAAAAGGCCGGCGTCAACGAACGGCTGATCGGACTCACCGCTCCGCACCCCTCCAAAACCGGAACCGCCCCCAGCTTTGTGGTCGATCCAGGGTGGCCCAAGACCCTGCCGAACAATTGGATCATCGGCGACATCGGCGGTCTGTTCGTCGACAAGCGCGATCACATCTGGGTCTACCACCGACCCCGCGCCCTCGCCGCCACCGATGCCGGAGCCTTGGACACCGCGGGCAACAACGCCAAAGGCGGTCCGATCAGCGCGCTCGGTCACGCCCGGCCCTACGGACGGCGTTCTGCTTGCTGCATTCCCGCTCCCTCGGTGCTCGAGTTCGACAAAGCCGGCAATCTGCTCCAAGCCTGGGGCGGCCCCGGCGATCCTGGTTTTCTCGAAAAGAAATGCCGCCAGGAAGACGGCTGCTTCTGGCCCGCGCGCGAGCATGGAATCTACGTCGATCACAACGACTTCGTCTACATCTCCGGCAACGGGCAGGCGCGCAATTTCCACGGCCAGTATCCGTGGGCGCCGAACTTCGGCAACGATTCGCAAGTCCTGAAGTTCAAGCGCGACGGCACTTTCGTCTATCAGATCGGCAAGGCGGGAGCTAAAGGACCGAACAGCAACGACACCAACGGCGGCATCAATGGAACCCCAGAACCCTTCATGGTCGCCGAAATGACGGTAGATCCGAAGACCAACCGCATGTACGTCGCCGATGGCTACGGCAACCGCCGGGTGCTGATCGTCGACGCCGCCACCGGCAAATATGTGGGCCACTTCGGCGCTTTCGGACAGAATCCCGTGCAGGGCGAGAACGGCGATGTCGAAGGCGAGTCAGTCGCCGGGTGGGCCGCCGATTTCCGCCGCGGCGAGATGAAGCCGAAGTTCTTCCGCAGTCCTATGCATTGCGCGGCGCTGGCGAATGACGGCTTGCTCTACACCTGCGACCGCGGCAACAATCGCGTGCAGGTGTTCAAAGCGGCTGAGGCAGGTAAACCGTGCGAGAACCCCAATGGCGAGGCCGGCAAGTGCGGCTTCGTCGCCGAGATGTATATCGCGCCGCAAACGGCATCCGGCACCGGCGGCACAGTGAACTTCTCGTCCGACGCCAAGCAGAGCTGCCTCTATGTCGCCGATCTGAACAACGACACCGTCTACGAGATCAACCGCCAAAACCTGCAGGAGATCGATCGCTTCGGCACCGGCGGCCGTCAGGTCGGCCAGTTCCATTGGCCGCACGTGGTGAGCGTCGATTCCGAGGGCAACATCTACACCGGCGAAGTCGACGGTAATGGCCGCGTGCAGAAGTTCATCCGCTACGGCGCCACTGGCTGCAGCGGCACCGGCAGCACCGAGATTGGGAAATACAGATAACGGCGATTGCAGCCCGCCCCAGCTTGCATTCGGTTCTCTCCTATGCGGTTTTATGCCATATGTCTGTCCTGGCTCTTATTAAGCCCAATAAAATTGGCTGCTCAGGAGCCAACACAAGACCCTGAACCCCCGCCCCCTGCCGAACGTCCAGCGACTCCTGAACCGGCCGACGCAGAATCCAGCAAAACCACTCCAGCTACGCCCGCTAAATCCGACGCGGTCGATCGCGAAGGCGCCGCGTTGCGCAATGAGAACGTTTTCGCCAGCAAGATAGACTCCGATACGCAAAAAGCCGACAACACCCGCTTGGGCGGAAGCTACGCTGTCATCCCCTACCAGCCTGTCGAGTTCAAATACTATGGCAGCGAATACGGCAACGCCCCGATAGAACCTCCGGTCCTGGTGCGCCCAGGCAACCTGGCCAACGCCTGGCATGGAGAGGTCTTCGAATCCCTCCAAAACAGCGTGTTCAACGCCCGCACTTTTTTCCAGTCCGGCCCCGTTCTTCCGTCCCGCATGAACCAATACGGAGCCCGTTTCACCGGTCGTCTTCCCAAGTGGGGTTACTTGAGCGGCACCTTCGGGCAGAACAAAACCCGCGGCATGGTGAATGGCAACGTATTAGTTCCGCTCTTGTCCGAACGGACCCCATTGGCTACCGACCCAGCAGTACGCGCCGTGGTCGCCCGCTTCCTCAGCGGATATCCTCTCATCGCGCCCAATAGAACCGATATCGACCCTCACGCGCTCAATACCAACTCCCCGCAACGCATCGACTCGACCAACGCCACCCTGCGCCTCGACGGCAAGGCCGGTGCAAAAGGAATGTTATCGCTCTTTCACGACTTCAGCCGCCAAAACATCCGCGCATTTCAGTTGGTAGCCGGGCAGAATCCCGATACCGCGATCCATTCCCAGCGTTCCCGCATCGCTTACCGCATTGCCCCCAGCGCCGTCACGGAATTCTCGTTTGGTGCGAACTACACGCGTCTCCGCTCCGACTTGCACGCCGATCCCACCGCCGTCGGCCCGCGTGTTCGTGTCACCAATGCCGAAAGCCTCGGACCCCAAGGCCAATACCCGCTGAATCGTGCGGAAAACACCTTTCGTTACGGTGGATTCGGAAGCCACCGCTTTGGCGATGGCCGGCACCGCATCACCTTCGGCGGCGATTATTCGCGCTACCAGTTGAATGGTTTTGAGCAGAACAGCATCCGCGGCGAATATCTTTTCTCCAACAACTTCGGCCACAGCGGCATTGAGAATCTGCTGCTCGGCCAAGCCACCAGTTATTTCGTGCGTATCGGCAACCACTACCGCGGCTACCGCAACTGGTCGACCGAGCTGTATTTCGCCGACCAATGGAACGTCCGCCCGAACCTGCAAATCTATATTGGCCTGCGGCACTCCCTGACCACAGCCCCCGTCGAGGTCAATAACTTGGACCGTGTTCCCTACGACACCGATGGAAACAATTTCAGTCCGCGCTTTTCCTTTGCCTACAGAGCGCCCAGAGATTGGATCGCGCGCGGCAGTTACTCAGTGCAGTTTGGCGAAATTTTCCCGGTTACCTATTCGCAGATTCGGTTCAACCCCCCCATCGTTCAAGCCGTGAACCTGAACAACCCATACCTGGCGGATCCGCTCGCCGGCATCGATCTCAGCGCCGTGAATCCCCGAGCCTCTCTGACCAGCTTTTCTCCCGACCTGGCGACGCCCTATTCGCATCAATACAGTTTCACGCTGGAGCATTCCTTTGGTCCGCTGACCCTCAGTGCCGCCTATGTAGGCAGCCGTTCGTTCAAGGTTCTGAGCGCCCTGGCTCTCAATCGCGCCCGTATAATTCCCGGCGTCCCTCTCACGACGGCTACCATCAACGACCGCCGCCCCGACAAACGTTACTTCGACATAATCCAGGTAGCCAACGCGGGCATCGCCTACCTCGACGCAGCGCAGCTCTCCTGGCGTTTCCGCGCATTCCACGGATTTGCCGGTGGCGGAACCTATACCTGGAGCAAAGCGCTCGACCAAGGTTCCATGTACAATTCCACTGCGGCGAACAACGATTTATTCGGCCGCGGCCAGTCCGAATTTTTAGCGCTGCAAGATCAGAAAGGGTTGAGCCAGTTCGACTCTCCGCACTCGCTGGCGATTTTTGGCACCGAGCAGACGCCCGCTTTGAAGCGCTTCCCCAAGCCCGCGTCGATGATCGGAGGCAACTGGCAGATCTCCGGCATCGTGGTGGCGAAGACCGGGACTCCCTTCACCGTGAGCACCGGCTCCGACGCTCCCGGATTCGGAAACGTCGACGGCACCGGCGGCGATCGGCCGAATATTTTAAACCCCTCGATTCTGCATGCCACCGTTGGAAATCCGAACACCTCGCAGCAAATTCTGAAGCGCTCCTACTTCAGCTTCATCTCGCCTGGGCAGCTCGCAGGAAATATAGGCACCAACACATTTCGAAAGGGTCCCATCTTCAATCTCAACGCATCTGTCGCGCGCGAATGGAGGTGGGGCATGCCGCGCAGCTACACGTTCCGGTTCCAAGCTGACGCTTACAACCTGATGAACCATGCACAGTTCGATGCCCCCCAATTGCAGCTCTCCTCGCCCTCATTCGGCAGAATCACCAACACGCTGAACAACGGGCGCGTTCTGCAATTCGGCGTCCGCTTCGTGCTGTAATTGTGCCCACTATTGCTGCGATCCCGCCGCCGGAGGACCCTCGTTATTGACTACCCGCTTCTTGAAGCGCCATCCTTTAGGCGTTTTCACCAGCGTGTCAGCGTACTTCGCGGCGCCCAGGATTACCGGCGGTTGCTTTCCCACGTCGACCAGTAAAAGGTAAACCGCGCCTTTCACTCCTGCGGGCGTAGAGGTGATCGTCAAATTCGTGTTCCAATGCCGCCTCATGTCCAGCTTCCGGTTGTGCATGAAGGCGAGGATTCCGTCGCGCCCGATGCCGTTCACTCTCGAGCCATTGTAAAATTCGCCGTCATCCGTGAACGTCGCGGTCATTTTCTCGGCGTCGTTTACGTCGATGGCGAAATTGTAACGGGCGTAGAGTTGCTGGATTTCGGTATAGTCCTGGGCAGTCAATTCCTTGGTCTTCCCCTGTTGCGCAACCGACCAGGTCAATTCGCCAAGGATGGCGCCCAGAAACACAACCGCTAAAACGTTAACGTTTCTCTTGAGCATAAAAATTCCGTAGACCACCACCACGATGTCGAACAACTACTGCTTGCGGTGAGCCTGGGTCTTCAAGAGAGTAGATCCAATACTAAGCGGGTCGAGTTGAACATTGAATCCATCCGGGTCCATTACATGCACGCCGGTTTCCCGCCCTTCCATTGGCTCAGGCTTAAATCCGCGCTTCTTCACCTCGGCGAAAATTTCATTCTTGTCCTTCAAGTCAACCGCGTAACCGATATGATCGATCAGCCCAATGGGTTTGCCGCTCGAACCAGTTCGCGCAACGATCATAGTATTGCCGATCCCCAGCCGCACTTGTTTTTTCCCATCGTCGTCGAGAACCTTCATCCCCAACAGGCCGGAATAAAAGTCTCGAGTCTTGGCATAATCGGCCACCGTATAGGAAAGGTGGTCGATTTTCTTCACCGGAAGCGCTCCCTCTGCAGCAATCGCCGGAACGGAACTTGCCACTGACGATGCACTCGCTGCCACCGCGAGACTCCGTACCAGTTGACGCCGGTTCATCTTCCCTTTTTCGAAACTTTGCAGCAGGCTTTCGATAATATTTTCCATTGCACAGCCCTCCTTAAGATCAGCGGCCATATTATCATGTGGCGCTAAGGTGTATCACGTAAGCATCACAATTTCTCTGCACAAACAACCACACGATCTCGCATGTTCACACCGTATACTACGGGTACCGGTGTCAATTACCAAAGCATTGCGAATTCGTGTGCCCGAAGTTCTGTGCCTGGTGTTGGCCTTCGCCTGCGCACCGTTATGTTGGTCGCAACAATATCAACGGCAAGTGAACCAAACCTGGGATTTCGCCGCGACCGGCAGTTCCCTAGGTTGGTCGCCAAGTGCGGCTTTGGGCAACTTCGGTGTTTCCAACGGAGGCCTTCTATTCAGCTCTACTCCACAAGTGACGATTCTGAACGGGCCCGCCACTTCCGTTCCCACTGCTCCGCTGCAGCGAGTCGAGATATTGATGAGCTCGGATACTGCCGGCGCCGCCAAAGTTTTTTGGGCGCCGTCATCGAGCGGCGCGGATAATGGTTTTCAGCCCGGGGACGAGAACGATTTTGTCCTGGTGGGAGACGGAGCGTTTCATCACTACTATCTCCCCATAAATACGTCTTCGGCCACCACCATCTACGCCTTGCGCCTGATGGTGCCGCCCGGCGCCACCGTTGCCATCCAATCCCTCACCCTGGCTAATCTGATTGAACCGTCGGGAACCGGCGTCGCCCCGCTCTGGCAGTTCAACGTGAACGGCAACACCCTCGGTTGGATTCCTTATGAAGGCGCTGTCGACATGAGCGTATCTGGCAGCCGTCTTCGCATTTCTGCCTATTCGAATGCGACCATTCTAGGGCCGAAGACCCAGGTCACAAATCAGTCCGAATGGTTTTCCTTGCTTGGAAGCGTTTCGCAAAGCAGTCTCGAAACTCCGTGGATTCAGTTCAACTATTTGAGCAGTGCGAATCACGGCATTTCGACCAGCGTTTACTTCCCTGTGGTAGCCGATTTGGCGGACCGCGTCTACAACCAGAATGTCGGCGGCGCAAGCGGCTGGGATGCCGGCGTCTCGCAGTTATCGATCAGCATTCCGGAAAACACCAAGCTCTCGATCAGCCAGATTCAAGTATCCGCCGCTCCCCAGGGGCCGGCAGATTTAGCGCTCGACGCCTGTGGTCCTCTGAGCCCGGTGGTCCGCGCCGGTTCCCAGTTTCAGATCTCCTGCCGTGTCTCAAACCGCGGTTCACTACCGGTGCAGCAGGTATCCGTAAATCTAATCGTTCCGACAGGGGTCACGATAATCTCCCGGCCCGCGATTTCAGGATCGCTAACCAGCGGCTATCCCCAAACTCTGGTTTGGACCCTGGTATCGAGTTGGAACGGAAATTTGACCTACTCGGTCTCCTTAGCGTCGCCTACCGGGGAGAGCGCGCAGGCCACCGCCACCATGCTGGTGATTCCGCCGGTGCAGACGCAAAGCTCGCCCTATGTTCCCGTACCGGTGCCGGTCTCATCCAATTACGACGTGGGAGTCTACTATTTTCCTGGCTGGAAACTCCATTCTCATTGGGATCCGATCCGCGCTTTTTCTGAGCGCATGCCCTTGCTCGGATACTACGCGGAAGGCGATCCCCAGGTCGTCGACTGGCAGATCAAGTGGGCCGTCGAGCACGGAATCAAATTCTTCGCGGTTGATTGGTCGTGGTTCGGGCCGGGAATGCCGACTGCCGAACAGGGTGAACAACCCAATAGTTTTATCCAGGCATACGCTTCGTCTGTCTATCACGGGTACGTCCAATTCTGCCTCTCCTATGCAGGCAACCAGCCGGGCGCTGTCGCCGGCAGTGTTCCCGAGCTGCTTACGATTACCCAGACCTGGATCGACAAATATTTTCCTCGCGCCGAATATTACCGGATCGGCAAAATGCCGGTCATCATCGTGCGCAATCCTGATATTCTGGCCGCGAATCTAGGCGGCTCAGCCAAGCAGGGACTGGATGCGGCTAGACAACTTGCCAAGGCTGCCGGTTTTAACGGAATCTATTTCATCGCGGCCGCGAGCGATGTCGCGCAACCCAGTCAAATCCAGATCAGTCAACTCCTGGCCGATGGCTATGACGCGCTTTCCGGCTATAGCTCAAGCCGGGCCGGTACCTTCAATCCCGACGAATCGCCCTATAGCACTGAGGTAACCGGCCTCCCAACCCTGTGGGATGCGTACATCCCGGCGAGCACAATTCCTTATATCGTGCCGGCCAGCCCCGGGTTCGACCTCCGCCCGTGGGCCGCGTACACCGCCCCGAACGAGCTGGTTCGAACCGGTTCCACAGCCACTCAATTCGAACAGTTGCTGCAACAGGCACGGACTCGAATTGACGCTGGCAAAGCCCCTCCCGTGGTGCTGATTGAAGCCTGGAACCAGTTCGGAGAAGGCTCCTATGTGGAACCCACCGTCGGCCGGGGGTTCACTTACCTGGACGCGATTCGAAACGCTTTCGCAGGCAACACCCCGCATACCGACTTAACCCCAGGCGACGCCGGCCTTCCACTGATCACAACCTCACCTTCGGCCGCGCTCTGGAATTTCACTGATCCCTCCGATTTGACGCCCTGGCAAGCCTCCCCCGGTCTGCCGCTCTATAACTGGTCCCGCAACATCTCTAATTCAAAAATCTCCAACAAGCAGTGGACTTTCACTACCAACGGCAACGCCGATCTGGCGCGGATGGGATTTGAGCTTTCCGCCCAAAACTATCAGGGCGTGGCCATCCGCATGTCGGTTTCTGCGGACACCAACGTAAACGTTTACTGGGGCGCAGTCGACGAACCTGGATTAAGCATCCTCCGCAATTCCGGTTTCACGGCCAAAGTCGGCCCCATGCAAACCTACACCCTGACGCTTAATAACAATCCCGGATGGCGTGGAATCATCAATCTGCTGCGATTGACAACTTCGAATTCCGCTAACGCGGACGTGGCCATTGAATCCATAGAATTCCTTTCCTCTTCACCCGGGGCTGCGATCGCCGTATCGAAGACGCAGAGCCAGTTCGATTGGAACGTCGGCGCACCGTTGCCGGCGCCCCAGACAATTTCAATCGCCAGTGCCACCGGCGCGAGCCTATCCTGGACGGCAGCCTCGAATGCATCCTGGCTAACCGTTTCTCCCGCGGCGGGCACCGGCGGCGCCAGCCTGACGCTTTCTGTAAATCCGAGCGCGCTCGCAATTGGCGCCTACATCGCCATGGTCACAATTTCCTCGCCCGGAGCTTCGAACGATCCGCAGACCATTCCCGTCAGTTTGTCGGTTATGCCTCCAGCGCCCGGCTTTAGCGTTCCGCCTCCAGCCCCGCCGCCTCCGCCGCCTCCACCGCCGTTCAACTTTGTCGGTTCCATGGCCCACATCGCAGCCGCCGAGAACTGGACGACATCGTTTACCCTGGTCAACAAAAGCACCGCCTCGGCGCAAGCTCGCCTGAGCGCGTTCGGCGACCCGTCAGGAGCGCTGACCCTTCCCTGGATATTCCCGCAACTCCCCGCGCCGCCTTCGCCGCTGATGGCAGCATCGATAGACCGGACAATTCCCGCCAACGCGTCACTGCTTATCGAGACGGCGGGTTCGCCAACGCTTCCGGTAGTGACTGGCTCCGCGCAACTGGCCGCTACTGGCGCAGTCGATGGCTTCGCGATTCTGCATCATATTTTGACCGGACAAGAAGCCGCGGTGCCGCTCGAAACGCGCGCCGCGCCTTCCTATCTGCTGGCCTTCGATAATACCGCCGGCCGCGTGCTGGGCGTGGCTCTCGAAAATGTTTCGGCCCAGGCCGCCAATGTTCCGGTGGTGATTCGCGACGACGCAGGCAAGGTAATCAGTCCCGTGGGCGCAACCATTCCGATGTCCGCCAATGGTCACTTTGCCTTTGTGCTGTCGGACCCGCAACAAGGTTTTCCAGTTACCGCGAAAATTCGTGGAACCATCGAATTCGATACACCGCCAAACGGTAAAATCAGCGCCTTGGGGATTCGATTCACTCCGCCCAATAACGCTCTCACCACCATTCCTGCGCTCGCCAGTGTCGGCACGGTCGGCGGAAGCATCGCCCACTTCGCCTCCGGCGGTGACGGCTGGCAAACCACCTTCGTACTGGTGAACACGGGAGCCAGCTCAGCCAATGCCACCCTCAAGTTCTTCGCCGACGATGGCACCCCGCTGGTCCTGCCGCTGGCGTTTCCACAGTTTGCCGGCGCCACCACAGCAGTTTCATCCATTACGCAAACGCTGGCACCCGGTGCGTCCCTGCTTCTCGATAGCAGCGGTGCCGCGGCTCTGCTGACCGGCTCCGCGCAACTCAGCACTACCGGGAACATAGGCGGCTTTGTGATCTTCCGTCACAACAATCAGGAAGCGGCGGCGCCCTGGGAGACTCGAAACGCAGCCTCCTATGTGGTCGCCTTCGATAACACCAACGGAACCGCCACCGCTGTCGCCATCAACAGCGTTTCCGCGCAAACGGTAAACATCCCGGTGGTAGTTCGCGATGACACCGGAGCGCAGATCGCTACCGACACCCTGCAGCTCGCGCCCAACGGGCATCTAGCTTTCACGCTGGCAGTAGACAAATATCTCAAAGCCGCAGCCATCCGTGGCACCATCGATTTCACCACACCCAAGGGCGCGCAGATCGGCGTCTATGGGCTCCGGATTTCGAGCGCGCACACATTCACGACGCTGCCCGTTCTCGCAAAGTAGGACTCGAAGTTAGCCCAGCAGAAAAATGGTTTCTTCCAGTTTCTCGAGCGCCCCCGCGAAGAAATGGTCTTGAGCTTCCACCAGGAACAATTGTTTCGGTTCAGGCAGCGCTTGGTAGACCGACTCCAGTTCAGCCACCGGTCCGAACTCATCGCGCGTGCTTTGGACAAATATCCGGGGCGTCGTGCAGGTATCGAGAAAGCTCCAATTTTTGTAAACGGTGGGAAAACCCACGGCGATCGCCCGGCGAATGCGGGCTCCCGCGCTGGGATTCGTCTCGCAGCCGAGCTCGAGCGCGATTCTCGATCCGAACGAGAACCCCGCCAGCGTCAGCGGCAGCGCCGGGTAACGGTCATTCAGAAAGCTGATCGCCATCCGGGCGTCCTCCCGTTCTCCCTCGCCATGCGCATAGCTGCCTTCACTCAGATTGACGCCGCGGTAATTAAACCGCAGAACCACGTGACCCGAGCGTCGCAGCCCGCGTGCCAGCCGGTAGACCACTTTGTTGTGCATAGTCCCGCCGTGGCTGGGATGCGGATGGCAGACCAGCGCCGCGCCGACCGGCAATTCCTCAGGTTCTTCGAGCAGGGCTTCGAGACGTCCGGCCGGGCCGTCCAGGAACAGGCTTTCGATTTTACGCGCCATCGGGATCTTGGGTTCGTTTGGTTCTACAGCTAATTCGTGCGGTAGTTGGTGAACTGCATATCGATGCCGAAATCATGCCCCTTGAGCAGAGCAATGATCTCCTGCAGCGAGTCACGATCCTTAGCCGCCACCCTTACAAAATCGCCCTGGATCGAAGCTTGAACCTTCTTCTTGCTGTCTTTTATGACCTTTACAATGTCGCGTGCTTTCTCGATGGCAATCCCTTGCTGCAAAGTGATCTCCTGGCGCACCGTGGAACCGCCTGCCGGGGTGATGGTTCCATAGGTCAAGCCCTTGAGCGGCACATTGCGCTTGACCAGCTTGGCTTGGAGGACGTCGGTCACGGCCTTCAGCTTGAACTCATCCTGACTGGCGAGGAGGATCTTGTTCTCTTTCTCCCGCAGTTCGATCGAGGAACGGCTATCCTTCAAATCGAAACGCTGCAGAATCTCCTTTAGCGCCTGCTGCACGGCGTTGCCAACTTCGGGCAAATCTATCTTTGAAACGATGTCGAAACTGTTATCTGGCATAAAAATCGCGCGTTGGAAGTCAATGGCCCAGGGCGGCCAGGACTTTCTGTGTAACTTCTTCTAGAAAGCGCGGGAGCTCCCGCTCTACCGCCCGCTCCACTGCCTCTCGGACATGAGCGGCGGGGTCAAAGACGCCGGTCGCGGCTTCACTATTCTTGCGAGCTCTCTGGGCTTCGAGTGCCAGCGGCCTCACCGCTGCCAGCATCTGCGACGCCTCGAACGGCTTTCGCAGGACGGCGTCACAACCGGCGCGGTGAGCAGCGGGCTCATCCAGGTCTTCGAGAGACCCCACCGTAAGAATCACCCGCACGTGCCGGCATCTGGACTTCACGTCGCGGCAGAGATCGATGCCGTTCAGTCCCGGTAAGTGCGCGTCGACGATGACGACATCCGGATCCACTTCGCGAAAGCGCAATCCAGCGTCGTCGCCGTTGCCAACGCACTCGACCGCAAAGCCTTCTCCAGCCAGGATGCTCTGGCCCATACGCTGCGCGTGCGGGCTGTCATCTGCCAGCAGGATCAAGCTCATCGCGCGCTATTTTTTCTTCTTCTTGCTATTGGACGCCTTGGAGTCCTGCGCCGCCTTAGCGTCGGCAGCGGGATCGGTTGCAGGCGGAGTGGTGCGGGCGTCCGGCTGCGTGTCGAGAGCGGAGCTTCCATTCACCGGCGCCACCGTCACATCGCCCGAGAAACCAGGCGTCGCATCGGCCGTCACCGGAACAGTAGCCGGAATGTCGCGCTTCGGAGGCTCCATAGTGGGTGTTCCGCTCTTAGCGGCATCGCTCACATCCGGGTTACGCCGGATGAAGCCGGTGACCTTATGAAACTTGCTCGGCTCCACGTGATTCGCCGCTTCGAACTTCATGCGCGCCACTGCCGCCGGGTCCGCCTCGGGGATGGGCAATTCCATTTCGTGCAGTTTCTTTTTAGCGAGGTCCGCGTACTGACTCAGAGGATAATCGCGCACGATCTTGGTATAGGCATCGCCGGCCTTGGAGCGGAAGCGCGCGCCCATGCGAGCGTAAGCATTCCCGTTAAGCCACAGCGCTTCTGCAGCCTGGCTATAGAGCGGGTATTGCCCCACCAAACCGCTCAAACGGTTGGCAGCGGCCGCGAGCGAACCCTTGTGATAGTAATAGTCGCCCGCCACCATCTCAGATTGTGCCAGCGCTTCCTGAATGTCACGCAGACGCTGTTCGGTCTCCGGCGCAAATTTGCTATTGGGATACTTGACCAGCAAATCCCGGCACTCCTGCTCGGCGCGCAGGGCGTTGTTGGGGTCGCGATCGGCCTTCTCCATCTGCCGGACATGAATCTCGCAGATCTTCGCCTGAGCCTCCGGAGCTTCCTGCATGGTGGGATAAAACAACTGAAAATCCTTGTATTCAGCTTCCGCCTGCGCCAGACCTTCAGGACCACTCTGCCGCATCCAGCTATCGGCAATGGCCAGCTTGGCTTTGGCCAGGTATTCACTCGAATCGTAGGTGTTGATCATGGTATTGAGCGTGAGCCGCGCCACTTCATAGCGCCCCTTCTCAATATCATTGATGGCCTTGTCGAACAGGACCTTGTCGGGCTGGTCGGTATTTTTGGTGATGGGGTTCTCGTACTTCTTGCGATGGAACCCACAGCCGCCGGTCAGCAAAACCGCCGCCAGCGCAACCATCCCCAGCTTCTTGGAGTTTAAAATCATCGCTTCATTCCTTAACGACTATAGCGGAATCGGATCTAAACGTGCACCGCTGCGGCCGCTTGCGCGTGTTGCCGCATTTCCGCGAACGCGGCAGCCGGATTCCCGCCGCCAAATATCGCGGACCCGGCAACCACCCAATCCACCCCCGCCTTTACTATTTCACTGATGTTATCCGGCGTAACCCCGCCGTCGATTTCGATCGGAAAGCCGAGGCCTTTTTCGCGCCTCTTCTGGGCCAGCCCGCGCACCTTGTTAAGCGTGTAGGGGATGAACTTCTGCCCCCCGAAACCCGGATTCACGCTCATGATCAGCACGTAATCGACGATCTCCAGCACTTCATCGAGCGTAGCCACAGGCGTCGCCGGATTCAGCACCACGCCCGCGCGCGCCCCCAGGCCCTGAATCATTCTTATGGTGCGGTCGAGATGCGGGCAAGTCTCCTGATGCACCAGCACCTGATCGGCGCCCGCCTCGATAAAGAGCGGCGCGTAACGGTCAGGATCGGTAATCATCAAATGCACGTCCAGCTTCAGCCGAGTCGCCTTGCGCAGCGAAGCCACTACCGGCGGACCCACGGTCAGATTGGGAACAAAATGCCCATCCATCACATCCACATGCAGCATGCGGCAGCCGGCTTGTTCGAGAGCCGCCACCTGTTCGCCTAAGTGCGCGAAATCGGCGGAAAGGATGGATGGAAGGATTTCGGTCATCGTTAGAGCTGAACCGCGCGATCAAAACCGGCCGAAAAACACTATTTGTATGCTATCACAGCGGCGAAAAACCCATCCCCAGGATCGCGGCCGGGTATCCGGGAATGCATCTCGACCACCGGCAAACCTTCGATAACCGCCTCATTCTCCTCCTGTTCGAGGGCGCACGTGGCATAAACCAGACGTCCGCCGGGCCTCAGGTGTGGAAGCGCCTGCTCGATCATCTTACGCTGCCGCTTTTGAAACACTGGTATGTCGGACGGCTGCAGGCGCCATTTGATTTCAGGATTTCGCGCCAGCGTGCCGGTGCCGGAGCAGGGCGCGTCGAGCAGAATTCGATCGAAGCGGCCACTTCCGTGCGAGAAGGGAAGCTGCTCCGCCGCGTCGAGCACTACGCGAGCAGCTTCGCGGGGCACTTCCGCCAGCCGCCGGAAGTAGCGGTCACAAGCCGTGACACGCCCCCCTGCGGCCAGAGCCTGGGCGGTCTTGTTGCCAGGGGCGGCACAGAGATCGAGAACCGTCATCCCCGGCTCAATTTGAAGCAGCGGCACGATGGATTGCGCGCCAATATCCTGTTGGCGGCCAGTGGCTGGATTGACGTAGCCTTCAGGCTCAATGAGCGCAGCTTGAGCGATGCGGCGAGCCGTGGCAACCCCGTAGTGCCGCTCCCATCGAGCGAGCATCCATTCCGGTATCGACAGCTCAGTCGGCACGTCCGGCCACCGCACCGCCTGCCGGGTCACCTTACGCAGAACGGCATTTACGAAGCTCGCGGCAGAGCGTTTGTGCGCGCTCTTAACCAGTTCGACGCTTTCTGCCACCGCAGCGTGGGCCGGAATGCGGTCGAGGTAGCGCAATTGGAAAATGCCCAGGCGCAGAGCAGTGCGGACTTCCTGGTCGAGCTTCGTCTGCGCCCGGCCGGAAAAATGATCGATCAGGAAATCCAGCTGGCTTTGATATCGCAGGGAGCCGAAGACCAGAGTTTCGGCTAACCCGGCGTCGCGCGACTCCAGCGCCGCAGCTTCATTCCGCAGCAAGTCGGCAGCGTAGCCGCCGGCATGAACCCTGGTAAGGATGCGAAAAGAAACTTCTCGTGCGGGGGAAATAACGCTCACGGGCTGCGCTCAGCATAGCACCAACGTGCCATGGAGCTCGCCCGTGATCAAAATTTGAACGGCCGAAAAACTAGCTGCCTTGGCTAGCGGCGGCGGCAGTGAAATTGTTGATTTTTGAGAAAATCGTGCTGACGCCTGGCATCAGAGTAGTGGGGAAAACCGCTCCGCCTGCGACGGCCACGAAACCAGCCATCAAAGCATATTCCACCAAATCCTGTCCGCGCAGATCATTTTGGAGCCGGCAAACCCATGCATAAATTATCGCTGTCATTAGAGCATCCTCTTCCAAGACGTGCTGACTTCTGTTTCTATATTCGACCAGGCCCACAAAAATGACAAGAGTAATATTACCTGAAAGTTAGACCCTAAAACCCCTTACCTACGAGTACTATGACACTCCTCTAAGGTTGTCATCGGGCGTTCAGCCTAGGGGTTGGTCTGCGCCGGATAACGGATTACTGTGAAGTTGCTCAAGGTCAATATATCGCTGGTGGTTGCAGCCATTTGACCGCGAAAAGAAATAGTCAGATTGAGAGCCGAGTTCTCCGCCGCCGAGCCTACCGAGTTGGCGAGAGCGAAACTATTACCCCAACTCTGCGCAGCCCAGGACTGCGCGCCGGTCAGAATCCCAAAAGCCAGCCGTCCGGTAAGCGCTATTTCCCCGGCCACGGAAGTCCGCAACAAGATGCTGGTTGCGCCCCAACGGAGTTCGCCGGTGAAAGCGGTAGTGGTTCCGGCGTGGCGGTAATGAAATTGGACTTCGATGCGGTCCCCGATCGTGAGCAGACCGGCGGGGATGGTACAGGTTCCGAGCGAAGTGGACGCCGTGGCGCTGGTTGCGGTTCCGGCGCTGCTGCAGATGACCTGCGCGGCGGTCAGCGTACCCAGAGGGTTGCTGGGGTTCGCGTAGCGATAACTCCCCACCACCTGGTCGCCCGTCTGCGGAATGGAGCCCGCGAAAAACGTCACCACATTGCCCGCGATTGCGAAATCCGTGCCGTGCTTCTGAAGAACGCCGTTGCGGAAGAGAATCAGGCTGTCGATCGGAGACGGCGCGAAGAGGAAAGTAAACGTAGTGTTGGATCCGTTGACGGCGCCGCTGGGAGTTTCGGCGTCGGAGAACAGCGGCAAGATTCCGCCCGTCGACCCGCCGCCGCAGGTGTTTGCGCTGCCATCGACATGCATGCAATCCCCCAGATTCCCAGTGGCGGCGTCGATTTGCCCGGCCTGATTGATGATGGCGGTGCGGCCGATGCTGAAGCCCACACCCTGCGTGGGGCGGATCGCGAGCGCATTGGTCAATCCCGTCACATCGCTGATTTGGACCGGATTGCCGGTGATGGGCGCCGGTCCGATCACGGTACCGCTCGACAGACGCACATCGCGGACCCGCAGCCGCAGCGCGCTCGGAGGCACGGCCCACACCTCCGTAAATTGATTGACTCCGCCGCTCGCGTAGGTGATCGCGTACTGCGCTCCGGCGGAGGCAGTGGTGGTAGCGACCAGTTGCACCCGCAGCACTCCGTTCACGATCGGGATTGTCAGGTTCGCCGTGGCAATGTTCGAGGCCCCTCCCGACAGGAAGCTGTTGTAGTGGATGAACATGGTTCCGCTGAAGCGCGTTCCGTCGGCGCGATAGAGAATATCTTGTATGGTGGTGAGTGCGGGTTGTCCATAAGCCCACCCCGCAGCTGCCACCAGCAGCACAGCCATCCGTCTAAAACCAAGCATCGACTCGCC